>CALZBR010000090.1 GCA_945621435.1 uncultured Lachnospiraceae bacterium | reverse complement strand
GTTCTGCGAGAGCAGAACAGAGAGCTGCGAAGCGGCGGCTTTTCCAGTGAATTTACTACCCCTAAAGAAGGCAAAATCTATGAAATTCAAAACAAGACTGCGTCTTACCCTTATTATCATAATTGTCTTACCCATGATTCTCACATCCCTTGCTTTTTGCACGATCGGTGTGTTTCTGATGTATGCGAAAAAAGGGATGCCGGTGGCTCCTTTTGATTATGCGGAGGCTTATGAGAATATGCAGCAGATGGTGGGTTCGCTGATCTCCGGACCACTGCTGACGGATATGTTCATTGCCATTCTGTTAATCCTGATTTTTACGGGTGTTATGCTCACCAGATGGATTAATGATGGTGTGATTAAGCCTGTAAATGAGTTGAATACAGCCATGCGTAAGATTAAGGAAGGCAATTTTGAATATGCCCTGCAGACAGATGCCAAGGGAGAAATCGGTGATTTGTACCGCAACTATGAGGACATGCGACTGCGTCTGAAGGAAAGTACGGAGGAGAGCACAGAAAGCGAAAAAAAGAACAGGGAGCTCATCAGCAATATTTCCCATGACCTGAAGACCCCCATCACAGCCATAAAGGGCTATGTGGAGGGCATTATGGACGGGGTGGCGGACACACCGGACAAGATGGATAAATATATCAGAACCATTTACAATAAAGCCAACGACATGGAACGGCTTATCAACGAGCTGACCTACTATTCCGGCATTGACAATAACAAGATTCCCTACAATTTTCATCGCATCAATGTGGCAGATTACTTTGGCGACTGTGTGGAAGAAGTGGGTATGGATCTGGAACAGAGAAATATCAAATTGAATTATTCCAATCTTGCACAAACTGACACGGTTGTCATAGCAGATCCGGAGCAGATGAAAAAGGTCATTAACAATATTATCAGTAACAGTGTAAAGTACATGGACAAACCTAACGGAGTGATAGATATCCGTATTTTGGATCAGGTGGACTCCATTTGTGTGGAGATAGAGGATAATGGAAGAGGAATTGCCCAGAAGGATTTGGGCAGAATATTTGAGAGATTTTACAGAACGGATGCATCCCGCAATTCTGCCCAGGGCGGCAGCGGTATAGGTCTTTCCATCGTGAAAAAAATTATTGAGGATCACGGCGGCTATATCTGGGCTACCGCAAAGGAAGGGGAAGGAACCTGTATGCATTTCGTACTGAGAAAATACATTGAGCTTCAGGAGAGATAGGAATCGTTAAAATGTGAGAATAAGGTTTCGGGAGAACCGGGAATCGTTAAAATGTGAGAAGGATGTCCTATAGGGCGGAACGGAGGAAAGATATGAGCAGGATACTGATTATTGAGGATGAGGTGGCAATTGCTGATTTGGAGAAGGATTACCTGGAATTGTCGGATTTTCAGGTGGATATCTGCAACAGCGGAGACGAGGGACTTACCACTGCGTTGGCAGGGGACTACGACTTGATTATTCTGGATCTGATGCTGCCGGGAATGGATGGTTTTGAGGTATGCAAGAAGATCAGAGAGCAGAAAAACATTCCCATTCTTATGGTTTCTGCTAAAAAGGACGATATTGACAAGATCCGGGGCTTGGGTCTGGGCGCTGATGATTATATGACCAAGCCTTTCAGTCCCAGTGAGCTGGTGGCCAGGGTCAAGGCGCACATGGCGCGTTATGAGAGACTGGTGGGCACCAACCAGAAGCAGAGACAGGATATCGTGGAGATTCGCGGCATCCGCATCGACAAGACCGCCCGCCGGGTCTATGTGGATGGAGAGGAGAAGACCTTTACCACCAAGGAGTTCGACCTGTTAACCTTTCTGGCTGAGAATCCGAATCATGTGTTTACCAAGGATGAGCTTTTCCGCGAAATCTGGGACATGGATTCCATCGGCGACATCGCCACCGTTACGGTACACATCAAGAAAATCCGTGAGAAGATTGAAAAGGACACTGCAAAGCCCCAGTATATCGAAACCATATGGGGTGTAGGGTACCGCTTTAAGGTTTAAAGGTAAGATAAAAAGCCTTGCAGACCGCATAAACACTAAGGGAAACTGCTTTTGTTATGTGGCAATATATGATAAAATATTGCCACGAATATTACCATAGGCTGAAATTCACGAAGTAAAGGAGAACACTATATTACTTTGCTATTATACGGGATAGAAAGGGACGATAAAAGTATTATTGCCCCTGTGTCTTTCTTCCAAGTGTATGAAAGTGCATGTCATACCCTGCCAAGAGCAATGCAAAATGTATCAAACACTGTTTATAATGAAGATAAAGGCGATAGGTGGGATATTACAAGATTTTGGAACGAGGCTATATTTACCGATATTGCTGAATGTTGGCGGTTTGCTTGTGAGGTTTGACAGATTGAAGAGGAAATTTTGACCGAACTGGAAAAAGCAACAAAGCAGGCACAGAAGCAGCAATGGTTGGAAAAAGCCAAAGCAGAACGATTAAAAGGCAATCCACCCGAAGACATACTTATTGAATACAAGTAACAAACAAGCAGGAGTGTTTTTGCTCCTGCTTATATTGTAAAATAATATTGTAAAATAATGTTATAATTTGTTTGAGATATTCGTATGTTTGTGATACAATCAAA
>CALZBR010000089.1 GCA_945621435.1 uncultured Lachnospiraceae bacterium | reverse complement strand
AGCGGCTTACCCTGAATGCCATTTTAAATCAGCGCTCTCAGGATGTGCTGGCCGCAAATAACTGGAATGTGGTCCAGTATGCGGTGCTTGTCCATATGCTGGCACAGGTCTGTGATATGAATGTGGGCGAGCTGGTGCATGTAATTGCGGATGCACATATTTATGACAGACATGTTCCCATCATTAAGGAGCTGATTGAGAGAAAGCCCTATCCGGCTCCGAAGTTCCGGCTGAATCCGGAGATAAAGGATTTCTATCAATTTACAAGGAATGATGTGACGCTGGAGGATTATCAGACCGGCGAACAGATCATGGATATTCCGATTGCCATCTAAATGATCGGAAGGAAAACAAGTGCGAGCGAAGCAAGCAAGCGTAAGCGAGGAGAGCAAAATTATGAATTTAATTGTAGCAGTGGATGAAAACTGGGCGATCGGGAACAAGAACGAGCTTCTGATCAGTATTCCGGCGGATCACAAATTTTTTCGTCAGGAAACGACCGGAAGGGTAGTCGTACTCGGCAGAAAGACGTTAGAGACTTTTCCCCAGGGTCTTCCCCTTAAGAACAGGACAAACATTATTATGTCAACCAATAAAGCCTATCAGGTGAAGGATGCAGTTGTTGTTCATGACGTTGAGGAGCTTTTGGAAGAACTGAAAAAATATGATACAGAGGATGTCTATATTGTGGGTGGAGAGAGCGTATACAGACAGCTGCTTCCCTACTGCGATGTGGCGCATGTGACCAAGATTGATCATGCCTATGCGGCAGATGCCTATTTCCCCAATCTGGATGAAATGCCGGAGTGGCAGATCACGGCAGACAGCGAGGAGCAGACCTACTTTGACATTACCTATCATTTTCTGAAATACGAGAGGAAGAAACAGCAATGAGATCAGGCAGATGGAAAGGACTTTCAATGGCAGTTTCAATGACATTGGCAGGAGCTCTTCTCCTGAGTGCCTGTGGGAGCGGTAAGAGTATTCAGAGCCCAGCTTCCGAAGGAGTACCGACATTAGAAAAGGAAGAACAAGAGCAAAAGCCCGAGCAGAAAGAGCCGCAAAAAGAAGAGTCGTCAAAGATACAGAAGGAAGAAGCAAAGAAAGAAGAGTCCGGTAAATCGGCGGAAAAGGAAGAACAGAAAGAAGAAATGGAAGAAAAGGAGACGAAGACAGCTTCCGGTATGGTGGTTCCGGAGTTGACAATAGCAGAAAAGGATCTTCCGTCCACAGAGGCAATGGAATTTGTCAGGTCCATGAAGGTGGGCTGGAATCTTGGAAATACACTGGAGGCGCATAACGGTACCAATCCGGGCAATGAGCTTTCCACAGAAACCTGCTGGGGAAATCCCAAGACAACCAAGGAAATGATTGATGCGGTAAAGGAAGCCGGCTTTAATACGGTGCGGATTCCTGTCACCTGGTTTAATCATGTGCAAAAAAACGAAGACGGAAGCTACATTGTCAGCAAGGAATGGCTTGACAGGGTGCAGGAGGTTGTGGATTACGCTTATGACAGTGGTATGTATGTGATTCTGAATACCCATCATGATGTGGCAGCCGATCATGGCTATTATCCGGATGAAGCGCATTATGGGCAGTCGGAGCAGTTCCTGAAAAGTGTATGGACGGCAATGGCTGAGCGCTTTCAGGATTATGATGAGCATTTGATCATGGAATCACTTAACGAGCCCAGACTCACGGGAACGGGCTATGAATGGAACTTTTCAGAAGGCGCAGCGGAGTGTAAGGAAAGCGCGGAATGCATTAACCGGCTGAACCAGCTTTTTGTAGATGTTGTGAGATCAACCGGCGGTAACAATGCAAAGAGGTATCTGATGGTGCCCGGCTATGCTGCATCACCGGCAGGCGCATTGTCTAAACAGTTTGTACTTCCCACCGATACGGCAGAAGGAAGGTTGATCGTATCGATTCATGCATACATTCCCTACCCCTTTGCCCTTCAGCCACTGAATGAGAATGGAGCCACGGATCGCTTTAACCTGAAGGCTACTGTAAATCCGGGAGAAATCAACAGAACTTTTGATCAGCTGTACATCAGATTTGTCTCCAAGGGTATTCCGGTGGTAGTCGGAGAATTCGGTGCCAGGAACAAAAACGATAACCTCCAGGAAAGAGTAGATTATTATGCTTATTATATTGTTGCCACAAGAGCAAGAGGGATCAGCTGTTGCATCTGGGATAACGGCATTTTCGGTGGCGATGGGGAGCAGTTCGGCCTGCTGAAAAGAGAATCGGCACAGTGGATTTATCCGGATATCGTGGAAGCAATCATGAAGTACGCTTAAGGCGTGGAATTATTACGCTTGAGGCGTCGATATACTACGCTTGGGGCGCGGAACTATTGACTTTTGAGATGAAAAGTATAATAATAAAAAAGATTTCTTAGAGTAGTAATTTAATAACATAAGAGGGAGCGCGAGATTATGGAAAAGAAAAATATTGACTGGGCAAATCTTGGATTTGGCTATATACAAACAGACTACAGATTTGTATCCAACTTTAAGGATGGAAAATGGGATGAAGGTGTTCTGACAGAGGATCCCAATGTTGTTATCAATGAATGTGCATGTGTTCTTCAGTATGCACAGACTATTTTTGAAGGTATGAAGGCTTACACCACCTCCGAAGGAAAGATCGTTACCTTCCGTCCTGACTTAAATGCCCAGAGAATGG
>CALZBR010000088.1 GCA_945621435.1 uncultured Lachnospiraceae bacterium | reverse complement strand
TTCTGAAGTAAATAATCTTTTTTCCATTTTTTTCTCCTTTTTTGCTGTGTTAATAGGTAACCAATCGCGTATATACGCGAAAAGAAAGTCCGCTCACAAAAAGCGGACCCGATAATCGATAATCAAATCCTCTTATTGTTCGATTCGCCATATGGCTGCTTACTCGCTCAGGTAGGCACCTTCCTTCATCGGGGTTGCCGTGGCTTCACAGGTCCTATGTACCTCCACCACTCTGAATAAGAGATTCATCACAATATTGAATTTTCATATCTGCTGTTAGATTACACCATCACTTTCTGTTTGTCAATGTAATTTCTGCATTTATTGACAAGAAATTCTTTCCACACTATAATTGAATTGTTAACAATCATCTGATCAAAAGTACCTCAGGAGAGTCAAATGCGACGATTGAACGTTTCCGAACTGGTGCCCGGCATGATTGTTGCCGAGGATGTCTATAGTTATAACAATCAGCTTATTCTTCCCAAGGGGCTTATCTTGAATGATAAGACCATTACGAAGCTTGCTTACTATTCCATTTTTATGATCAAAATTGAGGATCCACCGGCTGACCAAGCTTCTGATACCTCCTCCTACGAACTGTCCTATTCGGAAAGAATCAGGAAAAGTCCCGAATTCATCAGATTCCGTAAGGAGTTTGAAGAGGATGTCCATAATTTCAAAATGGCTATCAATGACGTTGTGGAAAAAAGCACTCCTCTTGATCTGAATAAGCTGCTTAACCACACATTGAATATTATGGATATCAGTGCCACCACCCCCTGCGTTTTTGATATGCTCCACAATATGAGGCAGTATGATGATGCCACTTATGTCCATAGCATGAACGTAGCACTGATCTGTAACATTTTTGCAAGATGGCTCCGCATGAGTGAAGAGCAGATCCAGCTTGCAACAGCAAGCGGGCTGTTACATGATATCGGTAAGGTAAAGCTTCCGGACAATATTATCAAGAAACCGGGAAAGCTCACGGATTTGGAATATGATATCGTAAAAACGCATCCCCGGGAAGGATATAGACTGTTAAAGAATTCTCATCTGCCCGTTGCTGTTATGGATGCAGTATTGATGCACCATGAACGCTGTGACGGCTCGGGTTACCCTATGGGTACAACCGGTAAAAAAATCGGAATGTATGCCAAGATGGTTGCCATTGCAGATGTCTATGATGCCATGACAAGTGCTCGTATTTACCGTGGTCCGTTGTGTCCGTTCACGGCAATCTCCTTATTTGAAAGCGAGGGGCTGAACAAATACGAACCCCAATTTATCATGACCTTCCTTGAAAATGTGGTGAATACTTACCTGCTCAACGATGTGCGGTTAAGCAACGGTGCTACCGGAAAAATTGTTTTCATCAATAAGGACCGGCTTTCTGCGCCTACCGTCCAAACCTCTTTTGGCTATCTGGATTTGAGCAAACACCCTGATATATCAATAGAAGCTCTGATTTGACATCAGAGCTTCCTTTATTTTCTATTTACTTTTCAGCCTGTCTTCAAACGAAACTTCCGAAGTTCTCTCTCTGAACTCACCTTTTCAATCTGTGCCCCAAGGCTCTGGAGCTTGAGATCAAAGTCCTCGTACCCGCGTTCAATAAATTTGATATCATCTATGACAGTGGTTCCCTCTGCTGCCAGACCGGCTATAACAAGTGCCGCTCCTGCACGAAGATCCGGTGCACTGATACTGGCACCTGTGTATTTACTTACCCCGTCAATAATAGCTGTATTTCCCTCTACTTTAATGCTCGCTCCCATACGGGTAAGCTCATCTACATACTTAAATCGATTCTCAAAAATACTTTCTGTTACAATACTGGTTCCCTTGGATAACCCAAGTGCCACCGTAATCTGCGGTTGCATATCTGTGGGGAAACCCGGATAGGGAAGTGTCTTTACATGGGTATGGGTGAGAGGCTTCGCCGCTACAACTCGCACGGCGTCATCCGACTCCTCCACCTCACAGCCGATTTCCGTCAGCTTTGCGCTGATGGACTCCAAGTGCTTTGGTATCACGTTCTTGACCGTCACATCCCCCTTGGTTACAGCTGCTGCAAACATAAAAGTTCCTGCCTCAATCTGATCGGGAATAATTGCATATTCCGTCCCATGAAGCTTTGGAACACCCTTAATTCTGATTACATCAGTACCGGCTCCCTTAATAGAAGCTCCCATACAGTTCAGGAAATTGGCAACATCAACCACGTGGGGTTCCTTTGCCGCATTCTCAATGATTGTCTGTCCTTCTGCCATCGCTGCTGCAAGCATCACATCAATGGTTGCTCCTACAGAAACCACATCCATGTAAATATGGCCGCCCTTAAGCTGTTCTGCCTCTGCAATGATCAGACCATGTTCAATCCTGATCTCTGCACCAAGTGCCCTAAATCCCTTGATGTGCTGGTCAATGGGGCGAAGCCCGATATTACAGCCGCCCGGTAAGGTTACCTGTGCCTTATTATATTTTCCCAGAAGTGCACCCAGAAGATAATAGGATGCGCGTATTTTCTTAATAAAATCGTCCTCGATAGCCAGATCCTTAATTGCCTTGCCGGTTATCTTAACGGTGTGTCTGTCAATTCGCTCAATGATCGCGCCTATGCTTTCCATAGCCTGCATCATTGCATTTGTGTCCCGGACATCCGGTACATTCTCTATCAGCACGGTCTCATCCGTCAT
>CALZBR010000087.1 GCA_945621435.1 uncultured Lachnospiraceae bacterium | reverse complement strand
TAAGATTCCACGCTCCTTCAGTTTTCCCGCAATAAAATCCGCAGACAATTCATCCCTCACCGGTTCCTTTTCCTCCCTGCATAACAGTCTTAATCCCTTCCGTCACTCTTTTCCATTCTTCCAAAACAACAGGGTATATCTCCTGTATTTTTTTCAGATCCTTTTCCCGGCCGGCCAGCTCCATCTGATAGAAATATTCGCCCAGGTCCGAAGCTCCGATTCCTCTTGCCTCCCCTTTCAGTCCATGGAATGATACTACCCAGGTATTCCAAAGAGTTTTCTGCTCTGTCTCCCGTCTGTCAATCTGCCGGACAATGCTATCCCGGACAGCTTCTAGCTTTTTTTGCCTTTCCTCCTGCTGCCCGGCAAACAAATCCAGCAATTCCATATAAAACGTTACGTCGTTATCCGCATAATACATTCCCTTATCCATAAGAATCCCATATTGTTCCAACTGCCGCAACTGGGAGATATCATCCGGTACTGCATCTTCATTGACCTCCGATGCATTTTCTCTGTTCCCTGTAGTAAAATAGTGAATCAGCATCTGTTCCAATTTTCCCGGGTCAATGGGTTTTGCGAGATAGTCAGCGAAGCCCTCCATAAGATACATCTGTTCTGCTCCTGATGCGGCATTTGCGGTAAGGGCAATGACATCCGTGTCCCGGTTAAGACCGCCCCCATCCTCCCGAATCCGGTGCAGTGTCTCTATCCCGTCCATCTCCGGCATCATATGATCCAAAAGAATCAGGTCATAACGCTTGCGGGCACAGGCTTCAACAGCTGCCTGCCCGTCTGTTACTGTCTCTATCTGTGCCTTTGTCCGTCTCAGCAGATAGGTCAGCACCATTAGATTGCGCTCGTTGTCGTCCACCGCAAGAATCGTCTTTGTATGGAAATCCGGAGAGGAATCCTTTCCTGTGCCGGAAGCATAGGACCTGTCTGTCTTTTCTTTCTCCTTCCATGCTGTCAATTCCTCCGGTGTCGCCTCATGATACGGCAGTAATAAACAAAAGGTACTTCCTTTTCCCAGATTACTGTCCACAGAGATACTTCCGCCCATCTCCTCAACCAGCTGCTTCACAATCGCAAGGCCAAGCCCCATTCCGTCTTTGCCTCCGGTATTGCTTCCACGGCCAAAGTTCTCAAAAATCTGTTCCTTCTCCTCCTTCCGGATTCCGATTCCGGTGTCGGAAATCTGCAGTACCAGCGCTTTCTTCTCTGCTATGAACCCTGTTTTTGCTTTCAGCAGAATGTGTCCTCTGTCCGTATATTTAACGGCGTTAGAGAGAAGGTTTGTTAATATCTGAAGAAGATGTACACGATCTCCACACAGGAACAGGTCTTCTTTTGTCAATTCCGTGTCCGTCTCTACCGAAAAAGTCAATCCTTTTTTGTCAGCCTGTGGCCGTATCATTTCCTCGGCTCTTTGCAGAACCTCTCCAATACAGTACGGGGCTTCTGAAATAGTAGCTTTACCGCTTTTGAGTCTTGATGTTTCTAAGACCTCATCGATCAGGGACAGCATCTGCTCCCCTGCATCTTTAATCTCCTTTGCGTAATCCTGAATGCTTCTCTCGCTGCTTTCCCGCAGAATCATTTCATTCATGCCAAGCATAGTATTCATAGGCGTACGAAGTTCGTGACTGACCTTCATCAAAAACTGTGTCTTTGCCTCATCAGCCTCCCGAAGCTGCTGCATGGTCCGGATCGTCTGGGTCTGGTCGATCAGCCACAGCATACAGCCATTCTTTTCCCCGTGTTCAATAATATCCTCCATGCGAAGCTCATAGGTGACACCATCCCTGTTGAGAAGATGATCTTCCTCCATAATCTCCGTAATTTCCTTCTGTCCGCTGATGGGATCCCCTTCACAAATATCCGGAAACAGTTCCTCCATTCTGCGATTTACAAACGCAACCTTGTCATCGTCATCCAGAATGATCAGTCCCTCATTTCCATGATTAAAAGCATTGTCAACCGCTGCATGAAGAGAGCCAAAATATCCATACCTTACTATCGCCATCATTAGGCAGAACATGGATACAGCCATGGCAATCACTACAGGATTATAGCTGCCAAACACGCCTGCACCTTTTAAAATCAGTTCTGCCACTAACACACCGATTCCCACACTCACATAGAGGATCCTCTTTTTCTGAACAGACGAACTTTTTTTGTATCTTGCCGCACAGAGAATCAGTATTGTTAAAATAACTGCCCCAAAGTGAAGATAATGAAGACACCATAGGACACCACCATCCACTTCGATCCGATTGTACATACCGTCCGTGAGGATTTCCATATGTGTATAAAAATAGGGATGAAATTCCGCTGTAAAGACACCAACCAGCACAGCTGTATTGATCACTGCTTCCAATCCATATACCCATTTCGGAATAGCGCAGCGGGCAAATACGGAAGCGAACCACAAAAGTGCCATAAGGAAACCGGCTTGTCCCACATATTGCACACAGAGACCACTCAAGGCCTCTCCGATCGTATCGGAATGAATCTGCTCCAGATAGATCCCCACAATAAATATGATGGTAAAAATGTCATACAGAACAAATGCCGTCTGCGCCTTAGACGGCTGTTGTCTCAATATGACTACCAGCATGAAGACCATAAGCAGAATTGCTACTATATTTACCGCCTCAAATAAGAATAGCATCTACCTTATCCTCGCAATCTACAAGATAACTCCTATTATAGTGGAAAAAAACGCATTTTTCCACCAGTT
>CALZBR010000086.1 GCA_945621435.1 uncultured Lachnospiraceae bacterium | reverse complement strand
GCAGCGCAGAGGTACCGTTGTTCACACCTGCCGCATAGGGGACCTTGCAAAATGCAGCAAATTCCCGATCAAACTGATCTGCAAATTTCCCACCTGAAAAGGCAGTTTCTTCACAGACAGCTTCTATGGCTTCCAGGTACTCTTTTTTATGCTTCTGATAATCTCTTGTCAGATCGATTCTTTTTAACATACTAACCTCTTTTCTGCTGCCCGGCAGCCTTCTCTTCCTGCTTAAAGGTTTTATGCAGTCTATGCATCTGTACCAGATAATTCTTGATCGTCTTCCATACCTTCACAGTAGTGTTATAGTCCTCCTGCCACTCCACAGGCATATCATAGATCACTACTCCCATCCTTTCTGCACGAAGCAGAAATTCAATGGTGTAAAACCAGCCGTTGTCATTTCCGCAGGCCCCTACAAGCCTTTCAGCGGTTTCTTTTCTTAGGAACGTAAATCCGCATACCGCATCCGTTGCCTTCATATGGAACACAGTTTTCAGCAAAAAGACAAGCCCCATGGAGGTAATCTTCCGATACCACTTTCTGCCTTTGGTATCGGACTCCTTACTGAACCGGCTTCCATTTACATATTCAAGCTCCGGTCTTTCCTGAAACAGCTCAATCGTCTGTCCCAAATACTTCAAATCCGTGGACAGATCAATATCCATATAGCCGACCAGAGAGCATTCATTCAGTTCAATTCCCTTTCGAAAGGCAACACCGACTCCCCGTTCTCCCACCCGGACATAAGTGACCTCAGGATATTTTTCGGCAAGTTCTCTTCCAATCTCCGGCGTTTCATCCTCAGAACCATTATCGAGAATGGTAAGCTGATAGGGTATGGTCACATTTTCCCTTAAGTAGGCCATGGAGCGCTCAATTCCGTTTCGTAGCCGCAGTCTCTCATTCAAAACCGGAAATAAAAGGTTAACACTTACTATATCACCATTCATCTATCTTTTACTCCTCATCCCATCCTGTCCAGTGTCCCTTCAATATCCGATGGTACTCAATGATAAAGCCATCTGTAATCAGTTCATCACTGTCCTTGTCGTAATATCCTTCAAACAAATATTCTTCTGTTTCATAATGTGGAAGATTCTGTATTGCTGTTCCCCTCTCCACCCAATAATATAACGTCTGGTTGAACCCCTGATTTAAAAAAGGTGCAGAATTCCTCACCTCTACAATACAGAATTCTTTATCTTCTATCCACAGCTTATCCAAAAACTGAAGCTTTCTGCGCATAAAATCTTTTACCACTTCGGTACAAATCTCTAAGGTATCGTACTTATCATACGCCCCTTCTTCCGGGATATGCAAGCCTTCCGGTATTGTGAAAAACCACGAAAGACGATCTTTATGCCATTTAAAGGCATCAAGCACAGCTGATCTTTGTATCTGATTCACATATTCATTTACACCGAATTCCAAAATGGAACGATAATTCTCTCTAAACACAGACTGATATTTTTCTTCTACTATTAATTGGAATTTTGGGTTTTTCCACATAGCCGCCAGCCATCTGTTTTGATTATTATCTCCTTCCGGTCTTGACATCTCAATTGAAGTAGTAAGGGCCTCCGGGATTGCATACATAGGCGTATTTACATTCGTCATAATTCCGTCAAAATCCCATACCGGACCTGAATACCAAAGAGAATCAACTTCTTTACTGGCATACAGAAACTGACTGGTGATTCCTGCGTCATGATCCCCTGAAAGTTCCTCGACGAGCCATGCTTCTGCAAAGGACTCCAAATCAATCAGCTGTTCTAATGATTTCCCGCTGACGGAACTAATTCCATTTTCAGCAAATAATGCACTCTCAATATCGTTCAGCCTGTATAATACCTGTGCTTTTTCTTCCTCTGACACCTTTACATCGGAATGGATAATAAATGTCTGGCCTCTGTCCGTTATCATCTGTGTTTCATCATCCCTCGCCCTAAAATCCAATTCCATCTCAATAAACCAGTTATCCTCAGGAGAAATTTCCAGTCTGTTTTCACCGATTTCTACCGCTTCGGTCAAAAGATATAGCCCCTGGTAAACCCCATTCAAATAAAGTTCTGCAAACTCTCCCTGAGGTTCATAGGCATTTATACTCTTATAGGCAAGATCACGGATAATCTTGTTTCGTATATGAGAACCGTCTGTGGCATTTGCCAAAAGATTCCATTTGACCGCAGATTCCATACCGAGAAGGCCGATTGGTTGCTCCAGAGTGAAGGTAAAGGGTTTTTTTCCTAACTCTGACGTAAGATTTCCTCGAACCTTAAAAACACTTAAGTTGCTTTGACACAAGAGATTCCCCTTCTGATCAAGCATAGTCATAAAACCCTTTTCTAAATACTTTTTATTTTCAAATTCCTCTGAATTCAAAAGTTTTTCCTGATCCTCTACAGTAACAAAAATGGTAGGCAATTGTTCAGATGCAAGCACTTGCAGAGTCGTATCCATATAAAAACTATCCAGAATCCCATGAATTTCCAGTCTATGTATCGCTTCACATCCATCATCCCTAAAATAACTACCGTCTGAATATTTTATCCCGTCAATATAAACTTCACCGCTAAAATCATTTAAACATATCTGAAATTCGCTCTCATTCTGATAAAACCATGAAGGTAGAAACAAATAGTACTTCTCCTCTTCCTCATCCTTCCATAGTGAAAAATCAATCTTTTGTCCTTCATCAGTATACGTCAGCTTAAGGTTAGCAAGAAACAATTCTTCATGCTCTATTTCCCGCCACGACACATAGAGAATGAGCATAAGTAGCAGACATGCACTCCCCAGCACCCAGATACGTACTACTTTTCCTCTCAACGCTTTACCACCTTTTCTATATCTGCAATCAAATATCGTTGCTGCTTAAAAATCAAGTTTAAGATAACAGATAAATATTTTAAGATAATTGTAAGCAGGGCAAACACCCCGAAAAAGCCAAGCGCCAGAAAGCCCATGGTCGAAAGCCAGCCTTCCACCAGCTTCTGTCCGTTAAAGGCATCAATAATCAGGTAAACTCCCATTCCTACGGAAA
>CALZBR010000085.1 GCA_945621435.1 uncultured Lachnospiraceae bacterium | reverse complement strand
GGAGGAGCCTGCGGTATATTACGGCAACCTCTATCAGAGAAGACTGGGAACTGAGGTCTATTCTTATCGGGAGATTACCCCTTTTACCTGTTATCGTAATGTGCCCTGCCATCAGACCTGTTTTTATCACAGAAGCCTCTTTGAGGAGCGGGCTTATGACCTGAAGTACAAGGTGCGGGCGGACTATGAGCACTTTTTGTACTGTTATTTTGAAAAGAAGGCAAAAATGATTTATATGCCGGTGATTGTCAGCTCCTACGAGGGCGGGGGATTTTCGGAGACGAAGGAGCATCTGAAGCTCTCCAAGGCAGAGCACAGGGAGATTACCGGGAAATACCTTACCCGTGGGCAGCTGTTTCGGTACCGGGCGATTATGCTGCTGACCTTACAGCCCCTGCGCACCTTTGTGGCGAATAACAAGGTGTTTTCCGGGGGGTATAATCGGATCAAGAAAGTAATCTATCGCAAATAACTGTGAAGCATTTTTATAGAGAAAGAGGAAACGATAATGGGGATTGTGAGATTAGGAAACAACGAAATCAGTATCGGAGTAAATACCCATGGGGCAGAGCTTGTGAGCCTGGTGGCGAATGAGACTGACAGGGAATATATGTGGTGCGGAGACGCGAAATACTGGGGAAGAGTATCGCCGGTCCTGTTCCCGTTTGTGGGCAAACTGGAAAAGCAGAGATATGTTCACATGGGCGTTGCTTATGAGAACATTCCCCAGCACGGTTTTGCCAGAGACAGTGAATTTGAACTTGTGGAGCAGACCGAGGACACTCTTTGGTTTGCATTGGTAAAGGATGAAAAATGGGCAGAGAGCTATCCCTTTGCATTTACACTCAGAATCGGTTACCGGTTGGAAGGAAAGAGCGTACATGTTATGTGGACGGTGATCAATGAAGGGGAGGATGTGCTTCATTTCTCCATTGGTGCCCACCCGGCGTTTGCCTGCGAAGGCGGACTTGAGGGCTATTCCCTGGACCTGCATACGAACAGGACCGAGATCCTCTGCGGAGTCCTTGAGAGCACCGGAGTTCTGGGGGAGAAGGTGGCGGTACAGAAGATTGAAAAGGGAATTCTGAAATTGCACGATGAACTTTTTGACGAGGATGCATTGATTATGGATGGGCAGGGAATTCATACCGTAACGCTCCGGGATCAGCAGGACACACCGTTCCTGCAGCTCAGATTCGATACCCCTCAGCTGGGCATCTGGTCGCCGGCAAAGGCACATGCCCCTTTTGTCTGCATCGAGCCCTGGTATGGCAGATGTGACAGGGCGGGATATGCAGGGACACTGGAAGAGAGGGAGTACTCCAATCGTCTGGAGAGAGGACATTCCTTCAACAAAGAATATGTGATTGAACTATTATGATTTCACAAAACGAACAAATGTTCTGAATATATATGGACAAAATTGTCTTTCTGTGATATGCTGTAAAAGCTACATCACGAATAAATTACGACGATTTGTCCATATTTTTTATGGTTCCTACAGTTGACAATAGAGCTTGGCTTATGGTGAGCTTGTACTATAAATCTTTGAGAAAGAAGTGGTAGAATGGAGTTCAGATTACACAGTGAATATCAGCCCACCGGCGACCAGCCACAGGCGATTAAAGAACTGGTAGAAGGCTTTAAGCAAGGAAATCAGTTCCAGACTCTGCTGGGCGTGACCGGTTCCGGCAAGACCTTTACCATGGCAAATGTGATTGCTGCCTTAAATAAACCCACGTTGGTGATAGCACACAATAAGACCCTTGCAGGTCAGCTCTATGGTGAGTTCAAGGAGTTTTTCCCGGAGAACGCGGTGGAGTACTTTGTGTCCTATTATGACTATTACCAGCCCGAGGCTTATGTGCCCTCTTCGGACACCTATATTGCCAAGGACTCTGCCATCAATGATGAGATTGATAAGCTGCGTCTGTCTGCCACTGCTTCCCTTGCTGAGAGAAGGGATGTGGTGGTGGTTGCCAGCGTGTCCTGCATCTATGGCCTGGGCAGCCCCGAGGAATTCCAGGGGATGTCCGTATCCCTGCGGCCGGGTATGACCAAGGATCGGGATCAGGTGCTGCGGGAGCTGGTGGATATCCAGTATACCCGCAATGACATGGATCTGCAGAGAGGATGCTTTCGGGTACACGGAGATGTGGTGGAGGTGAATCCCGCCCAGGGCAGCGATTACTTTATCCGGATAGAATTTTTCGGAGATGAGATAGACAGAATCTGCCAGGTGGAGCCGATGACCGGAAGGGTACATGCGACACTGAATCATATCATTATCTATCCTGCGTCCCATTATGTCGTACCCATGGAAAAGATCCGCGCAGCCTGCGAGAATATAGAGGCGGAGCTGGAGGAGCGGGTGCGGTATTTCAAGGGCGAGGACAAGCTGATTGAAGCGCAGAGAATCTCGGAGCGGACCAATTTTGACATAGAGATGATGCGGGAGACCGGCTTCTGCTCCGGAATCGAGAATTATTCCAGGCATCTGAGCTTTATGCCGCCCGGGGCACCGCCCATGACCCTGATGGACTTCTTCCCGGAGGATTTTCTGATTATCATTGATGAGTCTCATATGACCATTCCCCAGATTCGGGGAATGTTCGCGGGAGACCGTTCCAGGAAACAGACGCTGGTGGATTATGGATTTCGCTTACCCTCGGCACTGGACAACAGACCCTTGAATTTCAGTGAATTTGAGACGCATATTGATCAGATGCTGTTCGTGTCCGCAACTCCTTCAGAGTATGAGGAGACCCATGAATTACTGCGCACAGAGCAGATTATCCGTCCCACCGGGCTGCTGGATCCGGAGATTGACGTCCGTCCCGTTGAGGGTCAGATAGATGACCTCATCGGCGAGGTTAATAAAGAGATCGAGAAGCATAATAAGATACTGATCACAACACTGACGAAGCGTATGGCTGAGGATCTGACCGATTACATGAAGGAAGTGGGCATCCGTGTCAAATACCTGCACTCGGATATTGATACCCTGGAACGCGCGGAGATTATCAGGGATATGCGTCTCGATGTGTTTGATGTCCTGGTAGGAATTAACCTTTTGCGAGAGGGTCTGGATATTCCCGAGATTTCCCTGGTGGCGATTCTGGATGCGGACAAGGA
>CALZBR010000084.1 GCA_945621435.1 uncultured Lachnospiraceae bacterium | reverse complement strand
TTCTTTTCTTGGCTGAAAGCACCTTGCAGAGAACATCGTCAACGCCGTCGGTGTAGCCAGGTTGCTTTGACCTGGCTATTTTTTATACCCATATTGCCGAAGATTATTAGTTGAAGGGTTGGGCAGAATTGACTTGCTATCTTCGGCAGGTAGAGTTAATATACGACACTACAAGGAGGCGAAAACCATGGAAATACATGTAATTGAGCCGAAAATGAACACTTTCAATAAGCTTCGAGTTTGCGCTTACTGCCGTGTCTCAACGGAAGAAGAGGAACAGGCAAACTCTCTGGAAAACCAGATGGAGCATTACGAAGAAGAAATCCGATCCAATCCTTCGTATGAGTTTGCGGGTATTTACCACGATTTTGGTATCTCTGGGTTCAAAGAGAATCGACCGGGTTTTCAAAAAATGCTGCAGGCCGCCAGAGATCATGAGATCGATCTCATCATAACAAAGTCTGTTTCGAGATTCTGCAGAAACACCGACACTCTCCTGAAAGCCGTTCGAGAGCTCAAGGATCTGGGTGTCGGTGTCATTTTTGAATTGCAGCATATCAATACACTTGCCACATCCGGGGAAATCCTTCTCACAGTGCTGGCTGCGTTTGCGCAGGCAGAAAGCGAAAACTACAGCGCATTGGGAAAAATGGTCTATACCCGGAAGTATGAGGCCGGGATTCCGGTGCAGTACTTGGAGCGGTCATTTGGCTACGATCATGGTCCAAGCGGAGAATATCTCCCTGATCCTAAAGAATCGCCGTGGGTAAAGAAAATCTACGAGCTCTGCGCGGACGGTTACAGGCCGATGCAGATTGCGCGGTTTCTGAATGAACAGGGGATACGCACAAAAGCCGGTGCGGAGTTCACTTCCAGCACGGTGATCCGAATTCTGGAGAACGAGATTTATAAGGGCGACTACATCATGCACAAGTACTACGTGAACGCTGAGCGTAAGGAAGTCAGGAACAGGGGAGAAGTGGACGCCTGGTATATCCAGGATGATCACCCGGCACTGGTCAGCAGAAAGCTGTGGGACCGAGCACAGGAGAGACTGTCGGAGATGCGGGAATACCTGGCGACAGGCTCTGTGGTCGGGTCGCTGGATGAAGAGACCTACCCTTACAAAAATCAGCTTTTCTGTGCAGAATGCGGCTTCCCGCTATATCGGCGAGTGTACTCCAATGGGAACCGGGTGAGCTGGATCTGCAGCGGAGAAATGCGATATCTGAAAAAGTTCTGTGCAGGCATTAGTGTGCCGGACAGCATCATCCGTGGTTGGGGTGAGCTGCCCGGCAATATTTATATTCGGAGTGAAAAGGACCAGATCGGCAGGACAACATTCCGATACATCCGGGAGAAGACATGGGCACGGGATCATAAACGGAAAGAGCCGGTGGTCTCCGCTCCGGAGCTTACGACTGAAAATTATCCTTACAAGGATCATATTTTCTGTGCCGGGTGCGGTTCAAAGCTGACCAGAAGCATTGGAAAGCATGGCGACACGCTATGGACCTGCAACGGAAGGAAGCACAAGGGCAGGGCCTTCTGTGAGGGCATCCGCATCCCGGACGATGAGATCCGGGGTTGGGGAGAGATAAAACATGATATTTTCATCAGCAGAAAGGAAGATAAACATGGCCAGAGAAGTTACAGTTATTCCCGCCACAAAGACGCATAGGGCTGCTGGAAAAGCTCCGGCGCATAAGAGCAAAGTCCGCCTTGCAGCATACTGCAGGGTATCTACAGAGCAGGAAGAGCAGGAGAATTCCTTTCGGAATCAGGTGGATTACTACCCCCGTTTCGTACAAACCCATCCTGAATATGAGCTCGTGGATATCTACGCGGACGAGGGGATAAGTGGTACAAACACAAAGAAGCGTGAGCATTTCAAGCGCATGATTGCAGACTGCGAGGCCCATAAAATCGACATGGTGATCACAAAGTCGATCAGCCGTTTTGCCCGGAACACCCAGGATTGCCTTGAGAATTACCGGAAGCTGAAGAATCTCGGGATTACTGTGGTGTTTGAAAAGGAGAATATAAGCTCAGCAGATACAACCGGTGAGTTGCTTCTGACGATCCTATCCTCGCTGGCGCAGGATGAATCCAGAAATATCTCGGAAAATACCAAATGGGGCATCAGAAGCAAATTCCAGAAAGGGATTCCGCATATCAATACCTGCAAGTTCATGGGCTTCGATAAGGCTGAAGACGGCAGGCTGGTCGTAAATGAGGAAGAAGCTAAGTTGGTTCGCAGGATTTATCGGGAGTTCCTTGAGGGCTTTACCTGTAGCGCCATAGCAGCAAGGCTAAATGCAGAAGGAATACCAGGCGTCAGCGGGGAACCGAAATGGCTGCGGGTGACCATTGAGTCGATGCTCAAGAATGAAAAATACATGGGCGACAGCCTGCTGCAGAAGACCTATACGGCAGACTTCTTAACCAAGAAACAGGTCAAAAACGATGGCGAAGTCACTCAGTATTACGTTAAAGACAGCCACGCCGGTATCATTTCCAGAGAAGAATGGAACGCTGTACAGCAGGAGTTTGAACGTATCGAGCGGTTTATGAAGGACCATCATCTGACACGCTATGGCTACGGTGGGGAGATCAGGCCGTTTGCCTCGAAAATCATCTGTGGTGAGTGTTGTGGTGTTTATGGCCGGAAGGCTCATGCCGGAAGGGAGAAGGAGACCTACTGGCAATGCAACACGCGGTGCTACAACGGACCGAAAAGCTGCCGTGGTGTGAATATCCCTGAAGCCATCATTCACAGGGTGTTTATCGAGGCTTGGAACACCGTAGTGGCAAATCAGGAGACACTTAGCAAACGGTGGGAGGAGAAGGAAAAAACAGGCACGGAATTAGAAGCAGTCAGGGCACGGCAAATGCAGGCATTGGTTAAAAACGGTCCGATTAGGAAAATCATCCCAGAGATGGTTATGTCGGTGTTAGAAAGCATTACTGTGAAGGGAAAAACGTGCTTTGAAATCAGGTTCTTGGATGGGACAGCGCTAAGTGTCCAGTTCTAAGAGGTTCAGCAGTATAATTAGAGCGTGATGGAGATAGAAGGATAAATACGTTGCGGGAGAAGCGTCTCACCGTGTCGGTGGGGCGCTTTTTTTCTTGTATTAGGGCTGGAAGATATGGCGGGTTTGTGCTATTATAACTATGACTATCTTTAGCACTGTTCACGTAGCTAAGATGAGGGTTTTCTCACCTAGATCGCTCTATTAGGATCGCAATTTTTACAGCTCCCATTATGAGGCTCATAGTTGGGAAGTGTGTCTGCATGAATGAGTCAAAAACGGAGGAAGTTGGAATGAAACACATCCGAAGGACAATCGCTATTGTAGGATTTCTCATTGTCATGTTCTCTTTAACTGGCTGTGGTAAGCTGAATGATTATGTCAGCAATTCTGTAAAAGAATCTTCCGAGCAAGCAATACAAAACAGCGACGAATACCAGAAATATACCCAGTACTCGTCAGATGGAATGCTTGACGAGAATGGGCTCTTTCCTATGCCGTCTACAGGCGCGACAGGAAATGCGAATGACGAACGTTCGGTAAAAGTAACAGTCGCAAGTAACTCGTTTCTTACTTGTGTTTATTACACGGATGAGGAGACTAAAGCGCCAATTGTCTCTTCTGAAATGTTTCTAACCCCGGGAGAAAGTGTTTACATCGCAAATGTATCAGTTAACAATGATATAAGTAACCTATATGACTTCTCGTTCTTCAGAATAT
>CALZBR010000083.1 GCA_945621435.1 uncultured Lachnospiraceae bacterium | reverse complement strand
CCTAAAGCACTGATGCCCTGTATTAGCTACATGATTATCTGTCTGTACCCGATCGTATGGTATATGATTTCCAAGAACCATTCCTATGAGCATACTTTTATGACCTATCGGGAGCTTGCAATCACCACATTTGCCGGATTATGCATGCTTGCGGAGCTGGGGAGCCAATCTGCAGAATAATTTTTCAATCCCATAAGCCGCCAATGGGAGCAGCAACACAAAATATCCCATCACATAGCGGCTTTTAGCTTCCCACAGCATATGGAACAATATTCCACCAAAAATATTCAGAACAAAATATGCCCTCTCCGGTTTCCACTCCCGCAGAACTGCCATGCAACCTATTGCTGCGCAAAGGAAAATCAGGAAATGGTACCCCTTCATAAAGCCATATAGCAGCTTCCTTCCTGTTCCATACAAGAAGAACAGTGCAAGTTGTGACTGTGGCTCCTCGTTCCTGCTGTACCACTCATTCGTAATCAGGGACATGAAGGTCGGCTCATTCCATTGAGATGTGAACTTATCGTAGATAAAATGCAGTGCGTAGCGGGGAGAATCCACCATCTTCCCTACGCTCTGCTTCAAATTCTCTATACAGGCCTGTGTAGTTGCCTCCGAATCAAAGTTATTTTCCGCATAGACATTCCAATTATAACCGTTATACCAGCCGGAAGCAGAGCCGTCCTCATAAGGCTCCTGCATACTCATAGCAACCCAGGCAATCTTGGGGATTCCCTCCGGTACCGCCTGTCCTATACGATAAGCATAGATACCGTTAACCAGGAGCATTCCAAGCTGTGATACGATCAGAAGCTCTGCGATCCACAAAAGCCCCTGAAGCCTCTTCTTCTCCAGGGCATGAAGGAGAACTGCAATAACTGCGGCAACCACCAGAATATTCATGTTATTCTTCATCAGAACTCCCACCGCCAGCCAGCCTGATGCCTTCAAAATACAGCTCCATTTATCTGTCTTAAGATAACGGATCACCATGAGGATGGCATTTACGCCCATGCACCATCCGGGAATATCACCATAAATGAATGTACAGAGCAAAAACAGCGGCAGCATGCCCATGGACAGCAGAATTTCCGTTTGATAGACCCTCTCATCCTCGAACAGTTCAAGGCTGATGCGTCCCAATACATAAACGATATCCACAATACATACCATATTGATCAGCTGAAAGACAATATAGTTTTCCAGCCCGAACAGCCGGTAGATCAGCTCCATAAATGCCGTATATCCGAGTTGGAACGGATACATATAAAAATACTCCCCCGCCTTGAATGCCTCAAAATTATTTTGGGCAAACTGAACAGCCGCATCGCTAAGGGCCTCACTGTCACACTTGGCAATCGCCCTGAATAGGAGTACCGCCATAAGACTGATCCCCCCCGCCCACAATAAAGACGCTCTGCATAAAAGCTCCGTAGTAAGCTGCTTCCTGCTTAAAACAAACCTGACAAGCAGCACAACCGCTACCGAAAAGAGAACTGTCAGAATGGGATTATTCCAATCATACTGAATAATTTCCACATACTGATATAAATCAAAGTAACCCGTTCTGAAGAGACTGTTTCCTGCATTAAAAACCACAATCACCAGAAAGGGGACTAAGTAAAAATATGTTATTATTCTGACTATTTTCTTTTCCTTCATATCCATCCTTATTTCTCTCTTGCAAACAAAACAACATCCTCATAAACCGGTATTTGGTCACGCAGCTTTTCTACACTGTGCTCGTAATACCATCCCCAGTAAACCTCCCCGTCCAGATAAGGTGGGTCTATAATGACTTCACCATCCTGTACCTGTCTGACCTCCACAATATCTTCCCCATTCCGGAAGGTTACCTGATGTGTTTCTCCGTTACCGGGCGCTTCAAATTGCGTATAGGCAATTTCCCAACGCTCATTCAGGTAATTTAGCCGGTTTGCCAGAAAGTATTTCAAATACCGCACATTATTGTCAAAGCTCTGATAATGTCCCGGATAATCATCCCGCTTATCTTCATTCTGCCAGCGAATCAGGTCCATCTGTGCAGATGCACGAATCAGATCCGCATACTGATCAATCTGAGTCTCCAGAATTGTTTCTATTTGGGGCAGTGCCTGTTCGTAAATCCGGCATATCTCTTCATAAAAGATTTCGTCCTCATACATGGAATCATACCATCCCAATGTGTCCTCACTGTTCCTGAAATCGCTCAAAGTGGTGTTCCGATAATTTACGGCTCCTCCGGCCATCCAGCCACTGTTCAGATCTCCCATGGCACTGTCATAATCCCAAACCGGACCTGCATAGAGAAGATCATCATTTCTGTCCTTATAAAAGAACATACTGGTAATATTGGCATCACAGTTAAGGGAAATCTCATCCACAAGGAAACGCGCGGCAAAGGAATCCAGGTCGATATAGTTTGCATATTCCGTATTATGGGACAAAATCAAATTTTCTATCATTTGAACATAGTCGGCAATGTAGGAGACCTGCTGCCGTGAAGCATGCTTCGGTGCCCCTATTGTAAACTGTTTCCCTGATTCCGTGATAAAGCCACATTTTTCTTCTGCAAAATAAGCGGCAAGATCCTTTTCAATCAGATATCCGCCTGTCACATCCGGACCGTTTTGAATTTCATAGCCCTTTCTGCCACCCTCATCGAAGGTATCTGACTCCTGCAGATTTCCGTTTATGGTCTGATTTTCCTTCTCCAGATCAAAGACATCCACCCTGCCTTTTCCTACAGAAACAGCTTCGCATAGAAGATAATTTCCTGCATACTCCCCGTTGAAATACAGGTCAATCCAGGTGCACTGTGGTGTATATTCCAGTCCCAAGGCTTCTGCAATGTCAAATACCACCTTGGTATTCATCCGGTTCCCTTCTCTCCAGACCGGAAGCAGATACCATCTTTTTCCGTTTCCCATCTGAAGAAGCGGAGCTGATTCCTTCAAGCTTATGGTGTAAGGTTTTTTGTTGTATTTCTCCCAGGAAGTGTTTCCTCTTCCTGTTATCTTTTCCAGGGCACCGCTATATTCATGCTCTCCCCCTGCATTAATGATTCTGATTTCTCCGGGCTCCTCATTTTCCTTATCTGCCACCAGATATTCCATGCTTCCGCTTTCTGTTGTGATAAAAACTGCGGGTATATTTTCGGATTTCAGGAATTTCACATCAAATTCCGGCATCTGCTCTGCGTAATACTCGCTTCCCTTTGCAAAAGCCGGTAAAAAATAGTAAAAGCAACCATCCGACTCATTATACCACGGATGGATTTCTTCCCTGCCGCTTTGGGAATAGACATCCACAGCCGGCATTTCCATATTTCCCACCGATATGACTCCAAATTGCGAATTCTGCAGCCAAATAAACAACAGCAAAATTCCCGTCAACACTATGATATTAATGAGAAGTGTTCTTTTCCTCATTGGTTTCCTCTCCGCATGATGTAGTCAGCCTTGTGATTCCCGCCATTCCGGCAAAAATCGTAATGCTCAGTTCCCGATACGTATACCAATAATGGATATAGGAATGACTGCCTGTCAGTAAATACCACACAAACGGTATCACCGCAATCATTCCGAATGCGATCAGACAATTAAAATGAAGCTTTCCCCTTCCGGCTGTATTCTTCCGAAGCTGCATTGCATAATAAATACATAATCCACCCCCGCCAAACAGAACCGGCCACTTCACAAGAACCAGCACATTTTTCATGATAACCTGAAGACCGTTAATCCTATCGTCACCGTAATTCATGGATTCATAATGCGCCGC
>CALZBR010000082.1 GCA_945621435.1 uncultured Lachnospiraceae bacterium | reverse complement strand
ATGATTAAAAAGTCTCTTGAGGCTTATTTTTTGCCCAAAATACAAAATTGTACTTTTTTAAAAACATTCTCAAAGGATGGCAACATTTTGCCTCGCCAGTCTGGATATAGTGTAAGGAGTTTTTCAAACCGACACAAAAATCCAGAGAAATTTAAAAAAGTTACGTTACTACCTTGTAAAACAGCGTCCGAAAGATGGGTTAAGTGAGAGGAACTTTTTTGAAGATCCTTACACGAACCTTGACAACGGAGCAGCCTGTCCATAGTGATACCAGATTTGAATGTGCATCCAGCATGTCTTTTCTGGCAAATACGTCCCGGAAACATCGGAACCCGGTACAGGAACGGATATGGAATGAAAACAGGCAATGAAAAATGAAAGGAAGGAGGAAAACGGATGCAGGAAAAACTTACCGCATTGTATGAGCGTCTCAGCCATGATGATGACCTTATGGGCGAGAGCAACAGTATATCGAACCAGAAGCAGATGCTTTCAGAATATGCAGAATCCCATGGACTTACCCCATATATCCATTTTACGGATGATGGAATATCCGGCACAAGGTTTGACCGCCCGGGATTTGTCAGCATGATGGATGCCATCAAAGCCGGGCAGATCGGGACGGTGATCATAAAGGATATGAGCCGGTTGGGACGTGATTATCTGATGGTCGGTCAGATTCAGGAAATGCTGCGCCAGAAGCAGGTTAGGCTGATCGCTATCAATGATGGTCATGACAGTCTGAATGGGGATGATGATTTTCTTCCTTTCCGAAACATTATGAATGAGTGGTATGCGAAAGACACGAGCAAAAAGATCCGGTCTACCTTTAAGGCAAAAGGCAATTCCGGGAAGCACGTTGCAAGCACCACACCATACGGATATCTGAAAGACCCGGAAAATAAGGAACACTGGATCGTGGATGAAGAGGCTGCACAGGTTGTCCGCAGGATTTTTCAGATGACAATGGACGGATATGGTCCTTACCAGATCGCAAAGAAGCTGAAAGAAGATCAGGTGGAGATCCCGGCAGTACACATGGCAAGGCATGGGGCAGGATTATGGCAGGGAAGAGTGGACGAGATCAAAGACCCCTATGCGTGGGGTTCGTCGACGGTGGCAGGGATCCTGAAAAAGCGGGAATATCTTGGTCACACTGTTAATTTCAAGACCAGAAAGCATTTTAAGGACAAAAAGAGCCATTATGTGTCAGAAGATAACTGGACAGTATTTGAGGACACGCAGGAAGCGATCATTGATCAGGAAACCTTTGATAATGTCCAGAGAATCCGGAAGAATGTCCGCAGATACCCGGACGGATGGGGAGAAGCACATCCACTGACAGGGCTGATGTATTGTGCCGATTGCGGGGCAAAAATGTATGTGCACCGGGTAAATAATGGGAAAAGAATCCCACAATATACCTGTTCTGCATATAGCAAGGTTCCGGTTGGAACACTCTGCCCGACACAGCACAGGATTAATGCGGATATTGTGATGGAGCTGATAAAAGACCTGCTGAAAGCTATCGCAGAATATTCCCATCTGAACCGGGAAGAGTTCATTGAGACAGTGAAGACAACACAGAATTCCCAGCAGTCCAGTGAAATCGTGAGACTGAAAAACAGGATAGCAGAAGCGAAAAAGCGTCTGCAGGAACTGGAAAAACTGATCTGCCGAATATATGAGGATAATATCCTCGGTAAGCTGCCGGACGAACGTTACGCAGTCCTTGATGGGCAGTATTCCAAAGAACAGAAAGAACTGACAGCGGAAATTTCAGAATTGGAAGCAGAGGTAGCCGGATATGAAAATGGCAGACGGTCTGCGGAAAGATTTATTGCACTGGTGGACAAATATCAGAATTTTGATGAACTGACCACATATATGCTGAATGAGTTCGTGGAAAAGATTCTGGTGCATGAGAGGGACAGGAAAGGAAGCCAGCAGACCACACAGGAGATTGAGATTTATTTTAATTTTGTGGGAAGGTATCTTCCACCGCATTTTGGAGAAGTCCAGCTGACAACGGAAGAGGAAGAAGAATTACGAAAGCGAGAAGCCAGGAAGGACAGGCTGCACCAGAATTATCTGAGGCGGAAGGCAAATGGAAAACAGAAAGAATACGAAGACAAAGTAAAAGAAAAAAGAAAAGCCGAGATCGAGGCGAAGAAGGAAGCAATCCGGCAGGAAGATATTGCGAAAGGTGTGTTTGTTCCAGTGTCGATGCTTCCGGCTGCAGAACCAAAGAAAGGGGTGGCAAATGCATGAAAGAATTGAAACCGATGATACATGATGAAAAGAACGGACTGGATTATATCCTTGTGGGAGATTATTATATCCCGCTGATCCGTGTGGCGGAAGAACCCCGGGATATTGGTTTTTATGGAAGCCTCCGAAGGAATTTTCTGAAAGACTACCGGCAAGCTTTGTATTCCCAGCTGATGCTGACTGGGAAGCTCTGGTCGTATCTTGCTGATTTGAATGAAATCTGTGTGGAACGCAGGGATAACATGATGGATCAGATGATGGAAGCAGAGGGTGTCACAGAGGAATTAAAGGGAAAAGACCAGATGGAATGGCTCCGCAGGGTAAATAACATCCGCAACAGAGTGGATGAAGTTATTTTGAATGAACTGGTTTATGTGTAGGGGGATGCTTATGAGATACCGGATTGAATATGCAGATGGTCGGTGCTGTAATTTCGCCAACAGCCGGAAAGACCTTCTGGAATGGCTGAAACTCTTAAAGGACGAAGAGATCATAGATATTCGGAAAATCTACAAAAACGGTGTGACAGATTCCGTACTTGAGAAGTATCGAAACTATGTGAACAGAAATGCCGGATAGGAAGGAGAAGACAGGATGAAAGCCATACATTTTATTTTTAAAATCATGTTCCTGCCTGTGATGGTTGCTCTGGGAGTCATAAGACTGTTTGCGGAGTTCCTTGCAGGAATATCAGCAGTCATCTTCCGGGTAATTGCAGGAATCTTTCTTCTGACCGCCCTGCTAAGCTATGGCTTGGGGCTGGAAAGTTCCGGGGAATGCCTGAAAATGGTATTGGCTGGCTTCCTGTTTTATCTCCTGCCATGTACGGTTGAAATCGTGATTGCGGGAATCGTCTTTTTAGAAGAATGGATTCGCTCTATAACATAGGAAGAGGGAAGAAAGGGACACGATTATGAAAAGAGAATTAGTGGAAAGCTACTTCGACTGGAATGAGATCAGGCTGGAGGCATATTTACGGATTGACCCGGAGCTGATCGAGTTGGAAAGAGAATGTGAGGCAACAATGGATGAATTGAAGCCATACATTGAAAAATATGGTCATGAGTTTTGGACGATCATTGATCGGATCGTATCGGCAAGACACGCAGTAGAAGCCTATATTAGCCGGGAAATGTATATCCGAGGATTTTTGGATTATGAACGTCTGGTGTGTGAGATAGAAAGGGATGTATAAAGATGAAAGAGGAAGCATTAAAGGAATTTGTGGACAATGTCATTCAGGAACGGATGCAGAGCGCATTCAGCCAGATGAAAGCCGGGAAAAAACCAGATGACGAGGATGATGTGGAACAAAAGTATGAGGAAGCGGTGGCATTGCTGCCAGAGGATAAGCAACAGGCAGTCAGGGCATACTGTGATGCTATTTTTGACAGCGGTGCGGATGCTGAGCAGTTCTTTTATCGGTTGGGACTGAAGGATGGAATTCGGTTGTATAAGACAGTAAAAAGTATCATCAAGGGAATATCTTAAATGGATTGGAAAATGTTATTTAAAATTCACATGTGCTACCATAACTCGGAAAA
>CALZBR010000081.1 GCA_945621435.1 uncultured Lachnospiraceae bacterium | reverse complement strand
TTCTGCATAAGCATCTATTCTTGTCTCCAAAAGCTCCTGCAAATACGGAAGAAGCTGTTTATAATATAGCAGCAGTTTTTGATAGAACTCCTCATCCGCATACAAAGGCATATACCACTCATTCATGTTATTCGGGTAGTCCCCTACTGCAGTTTTATAATCAGGCATGGAAACTCCCATTGCCCTGTCATAATCCCAAAGCGGTCCCACCTTCAATACATCACTATCCCTGTCTTTGTAATAGAAGGTGCTTGATCGCATTGCATCAGGATTAAGCACCAGCTTATCAATCAAAAACTGCTTTGCAAAAGAGTCCAAATCGATATAATTCTTGTAATCTGTATCCCCGCTCACCAGCAGGTTCTCAATGTTCTGCACAAATGCCTTAATCTCCCCATATTCCTCCTCTGTGGGGTCCTTGGGCGTGTTGATGACAAAGTTATAGTCGCAAACATCTGTTGTAAAAGCCACCTCATCCGGTTCCAGATATTCCACCAGATCACGTTCGATCAAATATCCGCCGTCACTGATCTCAACCCTTCCTTCTCCTACCGTAATCGCTTCGGTGAGAAGATACAGCCCCTGGTAGCTTCCATTACAGTACAAATCCACCCATGTACTTCCGGGTGTATATTCCATTCCCAGGTACTCAGCCATGTCATAAACTATTTTAGACTGTATTTTGTTATCCTCGTAGTGCATGGCCAGCAAGTTCCATTTTTTCCCCGAGTCCAAACCGCATAGGGGATATGCCTTATCCAGGGTAAAGGTATACGGCTTTTTATCCTCAGCAAAGGTTGAATTTCCCCTCGCCGATATCTTCTTTAATCGTCCCTGATATTCTACATTACCGGATGGCTTAATCAGATGAATCTCTCCGGCTTCCTCATTCTTCTTATCCGCATTCAGATAATTCATGTCACCGCTGTCTGTTTCCAAGAATAGAGTCGGCAGGTTCCCTGACCTCATGAAACAAACCTGATAATCCTGCCCATTGCAGGAAACAGAATAGCTTGTCTGTTCCTCCCACTTAAAGCTTCTCCATTGGGAGAGACATTCACCATCCACCCAAATTGAATCCTTCTCCATATTATCACTGTAAATTTGATTGTCCCGCACGAAGGAAGGTAGAAAGAAATAGGTTATCCCGGTATTTGCATCAACCCATGGATAAAGCAGTTCTTCGCTACCATCTGCTGTCAATGCAAGCACCAATGTGCCGTTTTCATCCGTCTCAAATTGCACATTGCGGTTCTGTGCCCAAGAAACAACACAGCCTAACAGCGTGAGTGAGGCAAGAATATAGAGCATCTGCAATATCTTTTTCAATGTATCTGTCTCCTAAATCCAATATTCTCCATCATGAATTTCTTTTATTGTATCAAATCTAAAGACTTGTGAAAACAGAAAATATAGGATAACATAATGATAATGCATTTCTTATCAAAATACTCTAGGATAAGCATGTAGTAAAGGAGATTTCATTATGTCTGCAAAAATCAATAAAAACACCCTTTCTTTCCGGCTTCTTGCAATGCTGGCCGGAGTTCTGATCATCTTCATGAGCATCACTGTAGGCTTAAAGAGCTATGGTCTTGAGGGTGACGAATTATTCTGCTATATTTCAGCCACCTCCCAGGGTGGTTGGAAGGGAATCTGTTTTCTGGATGACCAGACCTGGTATGACGGGGACTACTTCTATCAGGCAACCGTTGCAACCGGTTCTGAGCGCTTTAATATCCCAATGGTTTTTGAAAACCAGACAATGGATACCCACCCGCCACTTTACTATACGTTCTTAAATATTGTATGCTCCTTCTTTCCCGGCCAGTTTTCCAAATGGTTCGGTATCGGACTGAATATTTTCTTTTTACTGCTGGTAGGTGTAGGACTTTTCCTTTTACTGGAATACTTTATTAAGCAGAAATACCTCTCTCTCTTTTTCAGTACGGTATTTTGCTGCTCTTATCTTTCCATCAGCATGACGCTGTTTATCCGCATGTATATTCTGCTGATGGTATGCTTCCTTTTTTCCTCATGGTATCATCTTATGCTCTACCGATGGACAGAAACTGATAGCAATTTTACCTTGAAGAATAATTGGGGAAAATACCTGATCCTGGGAATACTGACAATTGCCGGGGCCCTGACTCATTACTATTTTCTGGTATATCAGGCAATGATCTCTGCGCTTTATGTTGTTCTTCTGTGGAGAAGGAAAAATATTCGCCAGCTTATCGATTATTTGATCACAATGGCAGTCAGCGGCATTTGCTACTGCCTCATGTACCCTGCAGTGTTTACGCATATCTTTTTTAAATATGAAGGCAGGGATGCAGTCCATAAATTCCTGAAGACCACCTCCTTATTCGGAGAAGGTATCAAAATGCTCCAATCCTTTCACGAAAATGTGTTTAAAGGAATGTTGTTTCCCCTTTTAGCTGTTATGCTGATTGCCACCGTCATTCTGACCTTGTTAAAGCGTTTTTCACTCAAAAAGCTGGGCGTATACATTTTGTTGATTATTCCATCCATTATTTATTTCTGGGGAATTTCAAAAGCTTCACCTTTTCTTTCCCTTCGCTACGTAAGTCCTGTTGCCGCACTTATTTACACCTTTATCATTCTGTGGATGATGCTGCTATGGGACAGTATAAGTAATAAAAAAACCGGCTATTATGTGATCTGTTTTGTCATGGGGCTTATCATATTTTATTATCCTCTCAAATCAGTGAAGGAACCCTACTTTGCAGAGCGCACGGAGGTGATTGACGAATTGGCAGAGACAAGTGAATATTGTGCCTACATAACCGGTGATGAATACAACTGGAAAATGTGGGAGGATTATGTAATTTATCCCAAGTTTAAAGGACTCTTCTTCATTGATGGTCTTAAAAAAACTCCCATCACAGATGAAAAGCTGCTAAGCCGGGATCAATTGGTTGTCTTTGTTGATAAAGCCCTTAATTTAGAAGAAATGACTACTTACCTGGGTGAAACGTTACCCGAATTGAACTACGAAGTGAAATACGAAACACCATATGTATACATTTTATATTTTTCATAGAGAAGGAGACCACCATGGCCAAACAGTCAATGAAAAAAATTTTCTTTAGAAAATCCATAGCAGCCATTTTCGTTTTAGGTTTGGGCATCCTGTTAGGATTTTTGGCATTATGCCTGGTTTACATGCTCCCGGTTGACAGCATGTACCGGAATGTTCAGCATTCCCGGGATACCATTAACTCACAGGCAGAGCTCATACCGGGATATGAAAGTACAACAATTGACAATTACACGGACAGTATTATGCTTAACGAAGCCATCTGTCCGGTTGACGCTCCATTGATCGAAAAGGTAATGTACGGTTACCAGGTAAACTATTTCAAGCAATATACGCAGCAGGAAAACCTCTTAAGATATCTGAATGGTGAAAGCGGATATCAATATCAGGCATATCCTCATTATTGGAATGGTCATCAGGTTGTTCTGAAACCTTTGCTACTGTTCTTTGATTATTCCGACATACTGGTGATCAGTACCATTGTGCAGTCTCTTCTCCTGGCTGCCGTCATCATCGGCCTCTATCAAACCGGGAAAAAGCATATCATCCTTCCCTTCCTGGTTGCTGTTTTATCAATTATGCCGACGGCGATCTCCAGATGCCTGCAGTACCATGATGTATACTATATTTTTATGCTCGGTTGCCTGTTGATTATTTGGAAGCATGACAAAATCAAAGCAGAGAGAATGTACCTTCTCTTCTTGGCTTTGGGTATTGCAACCAGTTATTTTGATTTTCTGACCTACCCGTTTGTCACTTTAGGAGTCCCCCTGGCACTCATGCTTGTATACAACAGTAAATTGCGCTTTCCCAAACAACTTTTTTATACCATCCAA
>CALZBR010000080.1 GCA_945621435.1 uncultured Lachnospiraceae bacterium | reverse complement strand
GTTTCGCCTCTCGATACTCCGATACGCCTGATATATCATGACAAACCCCAGGGGGCCTCCCACAATGCCCCAGATACCGAACAGCTTAACTCCCGCATAGATGGAAAGCAGGATTGCAACGGGGGAAACACCCACGCGCTTTCCTATCAGCTTCGGCTCCAGAAGCTCCCGGACAAAGATGCATCCTACATACAACAGCAGACAAAATACCGTTTTTACATACCGCCCTGCAAAAAACTGCTGTATGCCGAGGGGAACCAGCACAATTCCGGTACCGATAAAGGGCAGTGCATCCAGCACCCCGGCAAGCAGTCCCCAGAGCACACCCTGCCTGATTCCGCACAGGGTGAGAACCACTGCCGCCAACAGACCGACACAACTCATAATTATCATCTGCGCCCGAATATAAGTCGCAATGTACCGAATCACACCGCAGATGATTTCCAGAATCAGATGGCACTCTTCCTTATCCAGCATACGGTTCATGATATTGTCATAATCCTTGGCAAGCAGCACAGTTGCAATGAGAAAGCAGATTAAAAATCCACCGAAGGTTATCAGAATCCTGACATACCTTATGGACTGGGAAAGGACACTCGGCACCAGTCTGTCCTGAAACCAATCAATTCCCTCCTGCAGATTCATCAGCAGGATTTCCTCCAAATAATCCGTATCGATCCGTACCGCACTGCCGACAATGTCGCAGACACGATTCACAATGCTTATGATATTTTCTTCCAGAGAATCCAGCCCTCTGATCCATTCCGGCAGACTCCCCACAATCCACGAAAAAAGCACCCAGACCAACAGCCCTAATACCAGTACTGCCACAAAAAGCAGCAACACCGCCCCCACCTGCCGATGAATCCTGCACTTTGCTTCCAGTTTTTGCAGAAAAGAACCGAAGATAGTGACAAACAACATAGCCATCAGAACCGGAGCCGAAAGAGGTACGAGAATTTTCAGAAAAAAATAAACTGCTCCTGTCAGCAGAAGCAGTAAAACAATTTTGTTCTCTACTATTTTCCGTATCATACAACCCCTCCCGACATCAAAACTAATTTCTAAGGGTTAGTATGAAACCATTTGTAAAAATCCATGCATCGGAAAAAAGAAAACTCTCGGAAAGGCATTTTTGCGAAGGTGTCTCTTACTCTTTGAACGAGAGAGAAAACCGGGAAAAAATGCCGCCATGGGGGCAAATATGGAAGCTCAAATCCTTGCCGGTGACCGGATGGCAAAACTCCAGCTTATAAGCACAAAGCGCCACTGCTTTCACCCCAAGCCGACGGGAACACTCCAGGGTGGTACCATCCCCGTACTTCACATCTCCAAGGAGCGCCATTCCGCTGTGGGACATCTGGGCGCGAATCTGGTGAAAACGTCCGGTGTCAATCTGAATATCCGCCAGGGAAATCTCGTCGTCACCCACAGTCAGTGTCTGCAATACATGGTAGCTTAACAACGCCTTCCCCGCTCCCGGGGTGTCTGCCGGTACCACCGCTGCCTTCCCTGAAGCATCCTTCCTCAGGTAATCCACAAGCCTTCCCTTTTCCGCAGCCGGTTTTCCACAAAACACGGCGTAGTATTGTTTGTTCAACACACCCTCCGTACTTTGCAGCTGTGTACTCAGGGCGGCTGCCGCACGCTTATTTTTTGCAAAGACCAGGAGTCCTTCCACCGGCTGATCCAGGCGGTGGATAATGCCGAGATAGGGCGACCGAAGATAGTTCTTTAACTCACTGACCACATCCGGCTGTCCCACCCTTGCGGTCTGGGTTGCAAGCCCTGCAGGTTTATTTATGACAACTATGTCATTATCTTCGTAGACTATCTGTGTTTTCATATTCCTCCAACCCGTTATCTAAGATTTCCGTAGTCCCTTGGGATAATGGTTTTTCATAATGCCACCAGCCAGCTTTCCCCAGCCCAGGGAAAATCCATCCACACATATCAGATACCAGCCCTTCTCTCCCTCTGCGGTAAAGGTCTGGCCATTAATATATGACATTACCGTCATTTCCTCAGAACTCAAATCACATACTCTCTGCGCATCAGCCGGGGAGAGAGCCAGTGCCAGCGCATGTGAAGGCTCAAAGCGATTCTTTTTCAGTTCCCCCAGATGAAGTCCCGGACGCAATACCTTCATACCCTTGAGCGAAGGAAGCTCCTCCGGCGCAAGGTAAAGGTTGTCTCCAAATCGCAGAAAGATACCGTCATTCGTAAGTTCATGGATACTCTTAATATCTGTTTCATATTCTGTGTTTACAACAGTTCGAAGAGTCTCCTCACAGAATTTCCTGAATTCCTGCACTGCAGGGTCTTTCGGGGAAAGCCCTTTCTCCAGCCCGCCTGCGGGAATACTCTGATAAACAGCCTGCCGCTCTCCCGCCTTTTCCAGCACGGCAGCGAAATGCCCTTCTCCTTTGATTTTGTGAGGCCAGAGTCGCAATGTACCTGTCAGCTCCTCTCCGGCACCTTCCACAGATTCGGGGACGCCGTCACAGCCCTCCAAGCCTCTGCTAACCTTCTCTACGGGAAGGAGTCTGAGCTGATTGTTGCGACCGAGGAGCCTTGCAATGCTTCCCTCATTCTCCGCAGGTGCAAAGGTACAGGTAGAATAGACCAGCCTGCCTCCCGGACGAAGCATACTCACGGCACAATCCAGAATCTCGTCCTGGCGATTTGCGCAAAGAGTCACATTCTCCGGACTCCACTCCTCACAGGCTGCCTCGTTTTTCCGAAACATTCCCTCTCCGGAACAGGGCGCATCTACCAGGATTTTATCAAAATAGGACGGAAAGAGCTCTGCCAGACGAGCCGGAGTCTCATTGGTGACACAGGCATTCCGAAGTCCCATGCGCTCCACGTTCTCTGACAGAATCTTTGCTCTGGCAGGATGTATCTCATTGCAGAGCAGAAAACCCTGCCCCTGCATTTTTGCGGCAATCTGGCTACTTTTTCCTCCCGGTGCTGCACACAGATCCAGAATCCTTTCTCCGGTCTTTACCTCCAGAAGCCCCACCGGCGCCATGGCACTGGGCTCCTGGATATAATACACCCCCGCCTCGTGCAGGGGATGCTTTCCCGGCTGATCACAGGCTTCATAATAATATCCGTTCTCAGCCCAGGGAACAGGAGATAAATGCGCAAAGGGCACCCGGCCCTGCTCATATTTCTCCGGTGAATACACCTCTCCTGCAGTTTTTCCTTCCCCATTCTGCTTCAGCGCATTCAGACGCAGCGCCTGGCTGCGTTCCCCCTCAAAAGCTTTCAGAAAGGTCTCATATTCATTTCCAAGCATTTGCTGCATTCTTGTCAAAAAAGCCTCAGGATACATGGTTTTCCAATCCTTATTTTTATTTCAAACTTAGGTAACACAAATATATATCGTAACATATCCATTACAATCAAACTTCATTACCATAAATCCCTTTAGCATACGAATAAATCCGCTTCAACATATTTTCATCAACCTCATCTTTACCTTGGAGCAGCTTCGCAAATCCATAATAAGAGTTAAACCCCAGCAGATATACTGCAATCGCCATCGCAACATCTTCATCATTTTCATCTATCGAATTTGCTATATTTTTCAATTCGTCTAAAACAGTATCATGCGGCACCTTAGTTTCACTATTCGTTACCACATCACTGATAACTTCCGGAAGAATCATACACATTTGATAAAATGCGTCCTGCTCTCCGGTAACCAATGCATAGAACCGGTCTAAACTAACTCGACGAATCCTTCTATGAGAAACCCTCTTCTGATCTACGGTCGTTTCCCATTTAATGTTCTGACTTTTTTGTGCAATGGCCTCCACCAAGAAGCAAGCACAATCATCGTCATCAAGCAACTGACTCTGCATCTTAATGTATGTTTTTCCGGAAGATGCAGAATTCATAGTATT
>CALZBR010000079.1 GCA_945621435.1 uncultured Lachnospiraceae bacterium | reverse complement strand
TAAAGTTCGTTTTTTTCCAAAGGGGGACATATATTTTGATTGGAGCTATATTAGGGGATATTATTGGTTCAACCAGAGAATGGCATAATGTTAAGAGCGAAGAGTTCGAGTTATTTCCTCAAGGCAGCCGTTTCACAGATGATTCGGTGATGACCATTTCTGTTGCAGAAAAGCTTCTTCAGAATGCTTCAGATGTTTCCGGCAATAAAGCCTATGCAATGTGGTATAGGCAATATTATAAGAGATATCCCAATGCCGGATTTGGGCAGATGTTCTCTGAATGGGCCAGAGGTGAAGACTATAGAATACAGCGGAGTTATGGAAATGGAGCAGCTATGAGAGTGACCCCCATTGGATACGCGTTTGAAGATATAAAGCCTATGCTTAATGAAGTAAAATCCAGTTGCTATTATACGCATCATAACAACGAGGCTATCAAAGGAGCTGAAGCAGTTGCTACAGCTGTATTTCTGGCAAGGAAACAGGAAGATAAGGAATCAATCAGGAAATATCTTGAAAAAAAGTATAAATACATATTCGCAGAGTTAGATACTATTAGAGACAGTTATGTATTTGATTGTAGAACTTCCTATAGTGTTCCCCCGGCTTTAGAGGCATTTTTTGAATCCTGTTCCTATGAAGATGCCATTAGAAAGGCAATATCTATTGGCGGAGATAGTGATACAATTGCTTGTATAGCTGGGGGAGTAGCGGAAGCGTATTATAGAGAGATTCCGCAGGATATTATAAACAGAGGACTTAGCTTTATTGATATTGGATTCAAAAATGTTATGAAGGAATTCAAAGAAAAATATATGATAGAATCTTATTAGTCATATATGCGAACCAAGATGAGATGGCTGAGAAATGCGTTGTGGCAGGTTTATATTAAAGAAAGGAAATATCGCTGATGGCTTTCAATTATTTTTCGATATATTTGGTTGTAAGTGATTATCAGAAATCATTGGATTTTTATGAAAAGTTATTTGATAGTAAGGTAAATGCAACAAATGGGAACAGGTTTGCAATGTTCAATACACCCGGACTGAATTTGTGTTTAATGAATGCCTTTTATGATGAACAGCATCCGGAACAAATTGAGACAAAGGGACCGGCTTTCCCTGAATATGATGATACAGGGCGTATTGCCGGAGAAGCAAACAACAAAAAGATTTTCATTAATCTGGGAGTTGATGATCTGGACGAAGAATATCAACGCATTCGGGATCTGGGGATAGGAACCGATTTGACACCGATACGATATATGAATGTATTCTCGCCATACTGGTACTTTTCATTTATGGATCCGGACGGAAATCCCATCGAGATATGTGGTGGAAGAAAAAGTGAGCAAATGTGATAAAAGGAGGATATTTTAATGAAAAAATTTATCAAAGGAGCAAATCCGTATATGCCTTTGTGGGAGCACGTACCGGACGGGGAGCCCAGAGTTTTCGAGCATAATGGAGAAAAACGGGTGTATGTGTATGGTTCTCACGATATTGAGGTGACGCAGTATTGCGGACGCAATTATGTGGTCTGGTCTGCGCCGGTGGAGGATCTTACGGACTGGACCTGTCATGGGGTTGCCTATGAGACTCATTATGATTCCGTATTGTATGCGCCGGATGTAGTAAAGAGGGGCGATACCTATTATATGTATGCGGCAGAACGATGTGGTGGACTTGTCGTGGTGGCCAGCTCTAAAACTCCATGGGGCCCCTTCGAAAATCCGGTGGAAACCAAGCTTGGCTTTGACCCCGGGGTTCTGGTGGATGACGACGGAAGGGTATATGCCTATTGGGGCGGCTGTGCAGCGCCCTGTTATATCGCAGAATTGGAAGAGGACATGGCAACCATCAGGGAGGATACGCTTGTCTCCAATCCCCTGGGACATTCCACCTGTCCCTGGAACCCCGTGGATGACGGACATATTTCCCTGATTGATGGATTTTTTGAGGCTTCCAGTCCCAGAAAAGTGATGGGAAAGTACGTGTATATCTATTCCAAGCGTTATGAGAAGCCGATTCCGAAGCTTGGAGTATACACGGCGAATAACGGATTTTTATCCTATCGCTTCAGCGATTCACCCTTTGGTCCCTTCCATGACGGTGGGGATATCAGTTTCAATGGCGGTGAGATACTGAAGGATGCTGCGGGCTGTGGGACTATGACCTACCAGTGGGGCAATAATCATGGCTCCATCATGGAAATCAACGGAAAGTGGTATGTATTTTATCATCGTCAGACCGGAGTGAATGAGTATTCCAGACAGGCTATGCTGGAGCCCATCGATGTTGCCCTGGGGAAGGATGGACTGCTCTACATCGGCAATGTCAGATTCCTAAATGGGGAGCCGGTGTCCTCCGGACCTGTGGAGATGACCTCCCAGGGACCGCATATTAATGGGCTGGATGCTTATCAGTGGATTTCAGCAGGCTATGCCTGCCATATCCATGGCAGCAGTACCAGGGCATATATCCGACCGGGATACGAGAAACGGGATGATATTTCCACACCGGTGGTGAATCTCTCTTCGGGAACCACTGTGGGCTTCCGGTATCTGCAGTTTGGCAATAATTCGCCTAAACAGGTGCAGGTGGTACTTGGGTCACATAGAAAGCTGAAGGTCAATGTCAGAATAGACTCTTATCAGGGACGTATCGTAGCTGCAATGGAGTTTTCCGAGAAGGAACAGGAAAAAACTGCTGAGCTGACTTCTGCGGTAATCGGAAAGCATGCAGTCTATTTTGAGTTCCTTTCGGAGGAGACCGGTGCGATTGCGGAGTTTGACCGATTCACGTTCCTGTAAATGAAGTAATTGGAAGATAGAATTAAAACAGAGGATAGAATTGAAGTAGAGGATTACAATTCCTGCATGGAACAGGCAGTTTCCATGCAGGTTTTTTTATGGAATGCCTGTTTTTTGTGTCTGTTTATTTTCTGTGCTATTGACTTTGCCCTTGGGGCAAGGCTTATGCTATCTATTAGAAGTTGAGATGAAGGTTACGATGCAAGAGTCGTAATACAAGTGCTTTGATGTGAGAAAGGAAGGGAAGTCCTGTGAAAGATTTGTGTCATCTTATGAAATCAAAGACAGAGCTGGTACTATTAACCATCAGCATCAGTATTCTGGCAGTGACTGTTTCCTTTGCGTGGAACAGAAGGCTTGCTGACCTGATAGATTTTGTCTGTGAGGGGCATCAGGCAACCATAACAATGGTATGGAAAATGTGTTTGTTGATTCTTCTTGTTGCCCTGACAGAAGCAGCATTCACTTTTGTCTCAGGATTAACAGGTGAGAAGATAAGTGAGGAATTGAGAGATGCATTTGCGTGTGAAATTCAGAGTAAAAAAAGTTCGGAATTGACCGGAATGAGTGTGGGCGGACAGGTGTCAAAGCTCCTGAACGAGGTGGAGGAAATTGCAGACGCTATCACGGAAAATATGTTTCCCTTGATAGCAGATTTTATCAAATGTGTTATTACCTTTATCTGGCTGACTACCTTAAATGCAACAGTGATACTGATCACCATGCTACCTGTATTTATCGTGTTGATATACTCTTTTTTGGCAAGCAGGATATTGGGAACACTGGCGCTGCAGAGTCAAAGGGCACGACAGAAGACGAATGGTATCGCAGATACCATTTTGGAGTTGTTTCCGGTGATGAAGCTGTATGCAGCAGAAGGTGTGATGCTGAATAGTTATACGCAGATGACAAACAAGTGGGTCGAGGTAGCTTCAAAAGAAGAGAGAAGGCGTTCCCTGCTAATGTCTTTGTCTGCGATTTTGTCCTGTCTTCCGACACTGATGCTGATGTTGGTGGGAGGAATCCAGATAATAAACGGAGAAATGAAACTGGGTACTCTGTATCTGTTTATCAATATGTCTGCAAATGTTACCGGCTTCTTTATGAATATGCCGGGTAACATAGGTACGTTTCGCCGCTTTTTGAGCAACATTAAGTCAATGAAAGCAATATGAGGGAAAGAAAATGGGAGTTTATCTGGAGGATATTACCTTTTCCTATGGAGAGCATGTGATACTTTCAAAGGTAAGTATGCAGGTTAAGAAAGGAGAAAATATCGGAATTATCGGGGAGAGCGGATGCGGGAAAACTACTTTGTTGAAATTGATATCCGGTCTTTATGAGAAACAAACCGGTATTCTGAAGGTGGCCGGGGAAAGTGAACCTGCTGAGATAAGAAAAAACGTTGCGATGGTGATGCAAACGGGATATCTGTTTCCGACCTCTATCAGGGATAATATTACCTGTGGGCACCAGGTGGAGGAGGAAAAGCTCATGAAAGCGTGTAGAGCCGCTCAGTTGACAGAATGGCTTCACAGTCTGGAAGATGGGCTGGATACCTATGTCGGTGAAAGGGGAAGCAGGGTATCGGGAGGACAGGCACAAAGAATTGCCATAGCACGTGCGCTGGTGAAGGAT
>CALZBR010000078.1 GCA_945621435.1 uncultured Lachnospiraceae bacterium | reverse complement strand
TCCCAGGTAAGCACTTCCGGCAGAGTATAACCCAGTTTCTCCACATAGGTCTTGTTCACATAACAGGCTTCCGTAGAACGCATATAGGGAATGGCATAATGCTGACCATCTATAACGCACTCTTCCAGGAACTTGGGAATCATCTCCTGCCGGGTCACCGAATCGTAGTTCAGCTTATTTCCCCCCAGTCCGTAATCCTTGTCCTCAAACAGACTGTCCAGGGGCACCACAATATTCTCTCCCGTCATATAGGTTGCGATGTGGTCCGGATAGGAAATACAGACGTTCGGCGTTGTATCAGTGGAGATATTGGTTATAACATCATTATAGATATCTCCATAGTTCGTATAAAATCTGACATTTACCTTGATGTTCGGATAAAGTGCCTCAAAGTCCGCTACCGCCTTGTTATAAATCTCCGTCTGCCTGATATTGGTGTCATTTTTGGCCCAGAAGGTTATCTCATAATTCCCGGAGGTATCGAATTCCTCCGGCACATCAAAGGCAGCCGTATCCCCGGTACCATGGCAGCCCGTAAGCAGTATGGCAGCAGATACGGTAAACATTGCCAGGAACAGTCTCAATCTACTACTCTTCTTCATCAGCCCTTGGTTCCTCCTCTTGACACACCGGTCATGATTTTTTCACGGAAAATTAAGAAAAGCACAATCAACGGAACCGAAATAATGACCACAGCCGCCATCATCGCCGGAATATTCTCTCTTCCGAAGCCGTTCTCTCTGATCTCCTGAATACCATTGGACACCAGAAAATAATTCTCATCATCCGTAATCAGTCTGGGCCAGACATAGGAATTCCAGCATTCAATCACCTTTAGAATACACACCGTGACCATGGTCGGCTTGCAGATAGGCACCATTACCTTAAACAGATACTTCAAATCCGAAGTACCATCCATCTTTGCAGCATAGTATAACGAATCCGGCACCTGTGCAAAGTTTTCCTTCAACAGATAGATATAAAATACCGAAGTAACAGAAGGCAGAATAAGTCCCAGATAAGTATTTCTCATATTCATGGAAGTAATGGTTGCATAATTGGTAATGATGACCAGCTCGTTGGGAATCATCATCAGCGAGAGGAACAGGGTAAACACCAGATTCTTCCCCCGAAATTCCAGTCTTGCAAAGCCATAGGCTGCCAGGGTAATCACTACCATCATAATCGCCGTTGTTACCACCGTGAAAATCAAAGTATTCAGCAGGTATCTCCCCAGAGGTACCGTCCGAAATGCGTCCGCATAGTTCTGCAGCGTAGGTGATAACGTGTAAAACTTCGGGATGTACTCTGCATTATATTCTCCGTAACCCTTGACTGAGGTGAGAAGCATCCAGTAGAAGGGGAACAGCACCACCAGCGCCCAGACTGTGAGCAACACATAAACGATAACATTTCTCGCTCTTTGCCGCTTGGCAGCGGATTTTCTGATTTTTTCATAATCCATAGTCTGATCCATTTTGATAGCCTCCGAGTTAATAGTAAACATGTTTCCTGCTCACCAGCAGATTAATACAGGTGACCGTCAGCACGATGGAAAACAGAATAATCGCCGCTGCGGAAGCATAGGAGGGATAGCCACCGCTGTCTCCGTAGAGCATATCATAGACATAACCCACGATGGTATTCATCTCCGCCGCATTCAGGTCGGTGCCAAAAAGCGCTACCGCATCACTATAAGCCTTAAAGGCTCCGATGAATCCCGTAATGACCAGATAAAAAACGGTGGGGGAAATCATGGGAAGGGTAATCTTAAGGAAAATTCTGCCCCGGGAGGTGCCATCCACTCTGGCTGCGTTGTAATAGTTCTGATTCACCGAAGCCAACGCACTGGTAAGAAGCAGAATCTTAAAAGGGAGCACCACCCAGATAATATAGAAGCAAAGCACAAACATCTTCGCCCAATAAGGACCATCGATGAAATCTACCGTATTTCCGCCAAACTGGGTAATCAACAGATTGACCAGTCCGTCCGTATATTCGGTCTTCTTGAACAAAATCATGAATACCAGGCCCACCGCCAGGGTATTTGTCACATAGGGCAGAAAATATACCGTCTGAAACAGATTCCTCAATGGCTTTATGGAGCTTAATCCCAGGGCAATCAGCAGCGCAAGCCCCGTGGACAAAGGCACTGTTATGATTACCATCAGAAAAGTGTTCTTCACTGCCTGCAGAAAATAGGGGTCATGCAGCACATAGGAAAAATTATAGGTACCCGTTCCGTAATAGGTTCCCGACGCAAAATTATATCCCTCTTCAAAGGAATAGATAAATACATCAATCAACGGATATACCATAAAAAATCCCAGAAAGAGAACTGCCGGCAGCAGATACAGCCAGCCCTTCAAATTATTCTTTTCCATCATCCAATCTCCTGTCTTGCTCCCGTTTTCCGCCGTACTTAATATTCCGTACCATGTCTTTAATGATTCCCACATTCATATAAAGCGTATCCTCACAGATATGCTTCTCTGCCAGCTTCTTTAAGATCCCCGGCTTGGCAGCGGCATCAATGACAATGGTATCTATCAGATAGGAACTATCGATTCCCTCTCGCTCCAGTATCTTCTCCAGCGGTCCCTCTTCCCTTCCCCAGAGAAGAAACAGTCCTTTCTGCATATACAGCCTGTCAAACTGCTGTGTGGCATCGATAAAGATAGGCATATCCACCTCTTCGTTTCCCACCAGAGTCGATTCCTTATCAATGTATTTCTGCAGCCATTCATACAGAAACTTATTGTTCCTGATGACCTCGCTGGAACGCATCTTTCGTTCCCTCAGCACCTGCTCATATCTGCTCTTGTTGAAGATGAAAACCTTGCCGTCATTCTCCGTGTAGCGCCCCTTTTCATCATGGCAGGCAAAAAACAATGCCACATCAAAGGAATAGGAAAAATCCAGCATTCGCGTGGGCAAAGCAAAGTGCTGTGCGATTTCAATGCAGGTCAGCTCGTCGAAGTTAAATAATTTCTTCATCTCGTCCACAAAGCGAAACATCTGACTGTCTGCGGTCTCAATATGGTCTCCCCGAAGCCCTGACGGAATCAGCACAAAATCACTGTTGGCCTGCCCCCGGAATACAATCACATCTCCTCTTCCGTTCAACACATCCATATATTCCTGATAGGAGGTAACCCTTTCCATCACAGCAGTCGCTCTCCCTTCTCTTTGCCAAATAAGAGCACCTTCCCGGGCTTCAGGGCGAAACGCACCCGATCCTTCTCTGTGTCCACCTTATTCTCCGCATTGATGATGGAGCGCACATTTGCATTCTGAGCGCAGGGATGAGTGGAAACCACACTGATATCTCTTCCCATAACCTCCACTCCCGACAGGTTACAACTCATGGGACCATCCTCCTTCAACACAAAGCCCTCAGGCCTGATCCCCACTACCACTTCACCCTCACTGACACCGGGAGCCTCCAACACCGCTTCTTCCCCGATAAACAGCTTATTTTCCTTCACAACGCCATCAAAAATGTTAATGGGAGGTGTGCCGAGAAACTTAGCCACAAACAGATTGACCGGATTATCATATACCTCCTGAGGTCTGCCTATCTGCTGCAGCACCCCCTCCTTCATCACTACGATGACATCACAAATGCTCATGGCCTCCTCCTGGTCATGCGTGACAAATACGGTAGTGATTCCTGTCTCGCGCTGGATTCTTCTGATTTCCTCTCTGGTCTGCAGACGCAGTCTTGCATCCAGATTAGACAGAGGCTCATCCAGGAGCAATACCCTGGGACGCTTTACCAGCGCCCTGGCAATGGCCACACGCTGTTGCTGTCCACCGGAAAGCTCATTGGGCTTTCGATCCATCAGATTCTCTATCTGAACCAGCCTCGCAGCCTCCAGAGCCTTTTCTTCCATCTCTGCCTTGGTAAGCTTGTCAGCCCCCTTCAGATTCTGCAGAGGAAAAATAATATTCTGTTTTACCGTCAAATGAGGATAAAGGGCGTAATTCTGGAATACAACTCCCACTCCCCTGTTCTCCGGCGGTACATTTGTCACCTCATCCTCCCCGAAAAATATCTTGCCCTCAGAAGGTCTCTGCAGTCCGCAAATCATAAAAAGAAGGGTACTTTTACCACAGCCGGAAGGTCCCAGCAGGCCAACCAGCTTTCCATCCGGAATCTCAAAATCAAAATCGTTGACTGCGATTACGTCCCCTTTTTCTTTTCTGTTGCGATTAGGAAATCTCTTTGTCAAATTCTGCAATACTATCTTCATTCTGCCACTTTCCTTTCCGGAATCCTCTATTTGTACCCATTATACATAATTGTCCCTATTTTTTCCAGTTATTATTATATTTTTATCATTTGATTCATCATTTACAATACCTGACACAGCGAGAGCTATTCCCCCGTAATTTCAGTTTCCAATTCCTTCAGCTTTTCAATGAAAACACCTGTAAAAGTCATGATTTCTTCCAGGGGATTCTTGGCAAATGTGATTTTTGTTGCGAAAAGTACGGATTCCTTTTAGATAAACTGATTGGCTTAAGACGCACCAAAAGGTGCAAAAGAAAAGAT
>CALZBR010000077.1 GCA_945621435.1 uncultured Lachnospiraceae bacterium | reverse complement strand
AGAGAAGAGGGAAGAGCAGAAGGAAGAGAAGAGGGAAGAGCAGAAGAAAGGGCGAATACGGAGCGAGAGAAGGCCAGGGCAGATGCTTTGGAAGCAAAGGTGCGTGAATTGGAGGCAATCATAAAAAAACAGGCATAAAACAGGCAGCAAGATATTTCTGTTATTTGTCGGTGTGGTAGGTGCAAATTCCAATACGTTGTGTTATATTATTCTCATGCGGTCTTGATTCATTCGGTGAAGTTGAATTTATGAATCCTATTTTCATTCGGAGGTAGAGAGAGTATGCGCATTGAAAATATTGTGCACAAGCGTTTCCGTCCTTGTGAGAGAACCTATCAGGAAGAAATAGAGTATCTGCAGACACAGACGACACATGTTTTTAGGTTTTCCGGGGCAATGGAGACACCGGAACAGTTTAGTGTCAGATTACAGCAGAAAAATCGTCTGAGGAATCCTGCTCAGTTGCTGGAGGAAAAGCTTAACATAAGGATTGATAATGAAACCTTTATGTTTTATGAAATGAGAAGAACGACAGATGGGAAATGGCATATCATTACCTGTCAGAACTTTGACGGACAAAATCCTTTGGCGCAGGAGCCGCTTCTGCCGGGGGCTCAGATTCCTTTTCGAACCATATATGAATTAACTGACATCAAGGAGGTTAGGGAAGACGGACAGTTCCTCAAGATCAAGGCGGATGTGCGCAGGCAGGATTTGGTTTTGTTTCACCCCAAGGTGACTCATAACTTCCAATATCGTGATTATTATGACTTAATCATAGAGATTCAAAAAGGTATCTGTGCTTCGGATTTGTTTGCGCTGCTTGGCTGTAATGTAAGTGAGGAATCGGGATTGCGGAAAACAGTGCTTAGCGTAACCATATTCATTTGAGAAGGGGGAAAGATATGATACTGGCGATTGATATGGGAAACAGTAATATTGTCATTGGATGTATAGACGACAAGAAGAGTTACTTTGAGGAACGGCTCTCCACGGATAAATCCAAAACAGCCTTGGAATATGCGATTGGATTCAAGACTGTTCTGGAACTTTACAATATTGACGTTGCAGAGATAGAGGGAGCCATTATCTCTTCCGTTGTACCGCCCCTGACCAACGTGTTGAAGTCAGCGGTAGAAAAAATAATCGGAAAAACCCCACTGGTGGTAGGACCCGGAATCAAGACGGGGCTGAATCTGCATATGGATAATCCCAAATCGGTAGGAAGCGATCTCATCGTAGATGCGGTAGCCGGAATTGCAGAGTATGGCGCTCCCCTGATATTAATTGATATGGGAACGGCGACGACCATGTCTGTGGTAGACAAAGGGAAAAATTATATTGGAGGTGCCATTCTACCCGGACTCCGTCTTTCCATGGAATCATTATCCAGCAGAACTGCCCAGCTGTTCAATGTAAGTCTGGAGGTTCCCGGATGTGCCATTGGCAAGAATACCACGGATTGTATGAAAAGTGGAATTGTACTGGGCAATGCAGTGTGCATCGATGGAATGATTGACCGTATGGAAGAGGAACTGGGGTATACCACCACAGTGGTTGCTACCGGAGGACTGGCACGGGTGGTGATTCCTCTTTGCAAACACAAAATCATCATCGATGACGCACTCTTGCTCAAGGGTCTAAAGAGGATTTATGATAAAAACAAATAGTGCGAAGGGACGGGCTTTTGTCACAACCAGCGCCCACAGGACTATTCTATAAGCCCGTAGGCGGCTGTGCGTACCCTGGGGTGGCAGTATTGCTCATCGTTTGGCATGAGATTGTGCATGTAAACAATGGACAGTTCTTCTTCCGGATCCGCTTCACACCAGGAGCCGAAGCCGCCGGTCCAACCAAAAGCACCGAAGGAGCCGTTGTTGTTTCCGGCTGCCTTGTCAACCAGAGTGCGGACTCCGTAGCCGTAGCCGTAGCCTCCGTTGTAGCTGTCGCCGAAGGTTCCGCCCAGGGTGTTGGAGCGCATCAGATCTATGGTTTTTCTGCTCATGAGCCGGACACCGTCGTAAACACCGCCGCAGGCTAACATCTGCATCAGCTTGGAATAGTCCCTGCCGGTTGAGAAGATACGCCCCCAGCCTTCTTCATGTTCCGATCCGGGGAGGTGCTTTTTGTCAAAAAAGTCCGGTCCGGGGACAAGCTGTCCTTCTGTATTTTTTGCATAAAGAGTCACCAGACGCTTTTCGGCATCTCCGAAGAAAATGGCATCTGTGTCTGTCATGCCGAGAGGCTCATAGAGCATTTGACGCATTACCTCATTGATGGGGCGGTCACATACCGCCTCTACGATACCCGCAGCCAGTTCGCTGGAAAAGCCGTATATCCACTGCTCGCCGGGCTCGCAGGCAAGGGGGGCTTTGGACATGGCCTTCAAATGCTCCCGGAGGGTATAGTGACCAACGCTCCAGAGAGGACGCATACACTCCTGCATACCCTTCAGCACCGGATCCTCCGTAGGACTGTCAGAATTACAGTAAGGCAGTCCGCATTTCATGGTGCAGACATCGCGGATTGTAATGGGACGTTCCGTGGGCACAACAGTCATCGTGCCGTCGGACTGTCTGACATATTTTGTGGAATGACTCCACTCCGGCAGATAGTTGCCAATGGGCTCCTCCATCAGGAAGAGTCCCTGCTCATACAGCATCATCATGACGGTATAGAGAGGTATTTTAGATAGGGATGCCTGACGGAAAAGGGTGCGTTCGTTGACGGGTGTGGGACTATGGATATCGGTCACACCAAAATACCCCTCGTAAAGAGTTTTCCCGCGTTGCATCACATGGAGAGAGCAGCCGGGGATTCCCCGGTCAATGAAGCTTTGCAGTAATCGGTCCAGATCTTTTGCAGTTGACATGTTAGTTCCTCCTATTTCTTGATTATTTGTTATTATAGTCACTACTTTCCTGAAACAGTACCCAAAACAGAGACTTTCGCGTCGATAAAAATTGTATACCTTTTAATTCTGAAAGATTATCTACAATGTAATCTGGTTGTTCTTCAACCCTTTGAGGACTTTGATAAATTGCAAAGCCTTGCCTGATCCATACTCCGTTGCAATACTCATTATAACACAATATGAATGGACTGTGTGAACTGAATGAAATTCAAATTTTGGAGTGAAGGTTTTTATCCTTTGGAATTGGAATCCCTTTTTTCACAATTTCTCCTATAGACCTAATAATCATAACTATCCTTCAGAAATCAGTTTTATCAAATCCACAAATTCTGAGTCGTTAAACTCTTTCTATAATCCCTCTTCTTGCCCTTCGGACAAGAAGCATCCCTCGCTCTAAAGAGCCCGGACAATTACCCGTCAATCAAATGGCATTTATAAAAAAGGGTGTCAAACAGACTAAATTTACCCGGCAAATTATTGTAATTTCCTGCATTTCGCCCATTGTAATTTTGACAGGTCTACTGTATAATACAGGCGTTAAGCGTATAGTACATACGAATAAACGTAAAGAAGGAGTGATTATTATGAAAAAGAGATTGTTTTCTATCGCTTTGGTAGCAGTGATGACTGTTGCCCTGCTGTGTTCCTGCGGAAAACAGGAAGGCATGACAGTAACCAAGGGCGTGCTTACCATGGCGACCAATGCGTACTTTCCCCCTTATGAGTACTATGAGGGAGAGCAGATTGTAGGAATCGATGCAGAGATTGCAAAGGCCGTGGCTGACAAGCTGGGGCTGGAGCTGAAGATTGAGGATATGGAATTCGATTCCATCATCACCGCAGTACAGACCGGCAAAGTTGACATTGGTCTGGCAGGAATGACTGTTACCGATGAGAGAAAGGTAACCGTTAACTTCTCAGATACCTACGCAACCGGAATTCAGGTTGTTATCGTGAAAGAAGATTCCGATATTAAGAGCCTGGATGACCTGCAGGGCAAGAAAATTGGCGTTCAGCTGGCTACCACAGGTGATATCTATGCTTCCGCTTCTCCTGAGAAGGGTGGTTACGGCGAGGAGAATGTGGAGAAATACAACAAGGGTGCTGATGCCGTTATGGCGCTGAAGAATGACAAGGTACAGGCTGTTATCATAGACAACGAGCCTGCAAAGAACTTTGTGGCAGCAAATGAAGGATTGAGAATTCTCGAGACGGAGTATGCAGTGGAAGACTATGCTGCATGTATCAATAAGCAGAATGAGGAACTGCTGACTGAGGTCAACAAGGCTCTTGCTGAGCTGAAGGCAGACGGTACTTTGCAGAAGATTATTGATAAGTACATTCCGGCAAATTAATTACCAGCGATGCTGAAGGAGGCGGGTATGGATGGAAACCTGCCTCCTTTTTTGTAAGGAGAGGGAAATATTATGGGTGCTTTAGAGAGACTCAAGGAACTGTTGATCCTGGACTTTGTCCGGGACCAACGTTATATGTATATTGTCAAAGGACTTCGTACCACGCTCCTTGTGACTTTTCTGGCGTTGATTCTGGGATTGATTCTCGGTATTCTGGTGGCTGTGATTCGTACAGCCCATGACCAGGTGGACAAAAAGAAAATGGGGGGTTTTCCCAGATTTCTGCTGGCATTTATGAATACCATTTGTCGTGTGTATCTGACCGTGATACGAGGAACCCCTGCCATGGTGCAGCTGCTGCTGATGTACTTTGTATTTCTGGCAAGCAGCACAAACAAAGTACTGGTTGCAGTACTCAGCTTCGGCATCAATTCCGGTGCTTATGTTGCGGAGATTTTCCGTTCCGGTATCATGTCCATCGATAAGGGACAGATGGAAGCAGGACGTTCCCTGGGTCTGGGCTACGCCAAGACCATGCAGAAGATTATTCTGCCCCAGGCAATCAAAAACGTGTTGCCGGCGCTGGTAAATGAGATGATTACTCTCTTGAAGGAGACCTCTATCTGCGGATACATCGGTCTGAATGAGCTGACCAGAGGAGGAGACATCATCCGCGGAATTACCTTTGATGCGCTGTTGCCGCTTCTGGTGGTTGCGGCGATTTATCTGATTATAGTTATGTTCTTTACCTGGCTCATGGGCAAATTGGAAAGGAGGCTTCGGGAAAGTGATAACCGTTAATCATTTAC
>CALZBR010000076.1 GCA_945621435.1 uncultured Lachnospiraceae bacterium | reverse complement strand
AGTAATTATCGTTCAACATTTCAAAGTAGGAATTCGAAAGCTCCGTTTTATAAATGCCTAAAGGAGCATTTTCATCCTGATCTTCTTCCAAAGGAACCTGTTCTTCCCCACTGTCAGCAGCATTCTCCTTTTCGGCAGTCTGTTTCTCCGTTTCCTGTTGTTCGCTCTCTTGCCAGGCAGCCTCTGTCTGCTGTTCGTTTTGCGATAAAGCGTTTTCATTTTCTTCCGCCGTATTTCCACAAGCCGCTACCAAAAGTGCTATTGTAAGCACCAACGATGTACTGATTATTTTCTTTTTCATTTCAATCCACCTTGCATCAATCATTTTTCGGTATTATATCTTATTTTTTTATCCATTGAAAAATATGCTCTTTAATTATCGCTTGGAAATCTGATCTCGAACTCAGCAGAACAGTCTCCTACATATATAGTATAAATGCCTTCCTCTAATCTGCCGGATAGAAGAGACTCTTCATTTACAGATGTAGCATCTACCTCCATGGGATATTCGCTACTCTCGTTATACAGCACTTCCCCGTCGCTATTTCGTATAAGCTTCACGGAATCACGTACTGCCACGCTCTCATTTGTACCATTTAATATACGAAAATAAATTCTGTCCTTGCTATATTCATAGACCTCTATCTCTATCAGTCCATTGTCAGGTCTGTCCTTACCCATAAGCTCCTCTTCGGTTTTCTCCCTTGTAACAAGCCCCGGCTCTAAGGTTCCTCTCTTCTCATATTGTTCTATCACCTTATCAATTTCACCCAGTTTCTCGCTATAAAACACAGGATATACCTGTGATGAGAATGATACTCTGGTACCATCATCAAATTTGAATGAATAGCTGTAACTAGAGCCATCAGCCACGAACATATCGGTGAACTTCTTGTCATTCCACTTCTGCATCTTATATTTTCTGAACACATTCTCGATATCGGTAAGGACAGCCTTATCCAGCTTGTATTCAGTGATGTCAGCGTCATCATACCACCATTCTGTGTCGGAGTATGTCAGAATAACATCACCGTCAATAATACTTATCTCTGTGGAATTCCCGCCTCCGGTCATATCACCGCCGCTTGAATATGCGTATGATATAAGTTCCTTATTCTTAGCGTTGGGATTATTACTACAACCAAATAGTCCAAACATCAATAACCCTCCAATAACAAAAAGTATTATTCTCTCACAATGCTTTTTGATTTTTTCATCATCATCTGTCATTTGCCAATTTTGTTTGTTCATATACATTTTTTATTCCTACCTTTGGTAGCCTGACATTTTATTGTTGGTAACCGAATCGGCATACACTTTAAGAATTGCAAAAAACGATAACGTTTTCTACAAAAATATCGCCCCAGCAATCAAAAACCGGAGCGTTACCAATGTTCTTTATTACACAACCATAACCATCTTCTGTGACATCGGTTCCTCATTATAATCTATTATGTATATTCCTTTTTATTAGGTCCTCCCAAAAGAAAAGCACACTCTCTTACCTTAATGATTTCCAGTACATTTTCATATATCCCCCGTTGAACAACTTTGGAAAATGTCTCATTTTAGTCAGTTTCCCGAAGCAGAAGGGTACCATCTTCGCCGCTGACCTCGACTGTGAGGTTGTGCTTCATTCCATCCCCGGATTCGTCCACATAGGAAATGCCGTAAGTTGGTGTATCACCTGGGAAGGTCATGCGTACCACTAAAGGCCGCTCCGGCGTCAGGCGGTCCAGAGAATAAATCGGCTTGGAGTCATAGGAAACAGTTCCATCATCAGCCACAAACTTCTCATAATCGTCGTTTCCATTCAGCCACAGCTCTTCCCAATGGACTTGCACCGGTGCTTCAGGTCCTTGCTCCACCGCATAATCAGCAAAGGATTTAAGCGGTAGTTCTTCATAGGATGGCTCCCATTCCCAAAACATATCTAAGGTCATATCTGACTCCTGAGATGCCGCAATATCCCAACTGCCAGTCGTGTTATAGTAGACCTTGAGTTCCGAATAATCCTCCTCTGTAGCATGAGTGAAGTAAAACTCTTCACAATTCAAAGTTGCTCCATCTTTGCTAAGACTAAAGGAACCTTGGCCAGTCTCTGATGCGCCGCCGGAACCATAGTAGTAAAAACGGCCATCCCCCAGATAAGAGTAACTGCTACGGTACCAACCCTCAAACACAAATTGGGGCTGACCATCCACCGAGGTGTAGACCGCATTGATTTGTCCGCCATACTCCGACAAGGTACCTACCACCAGTTCCGGGATGCCGTCGCCACTTAAGTCCTCAATGGTATACCCCATCCCAGCAAGCGCATTATCCTCCATGGCTCTGGCCGACTCAATGACACCAAACTCCCCATATTCAGCAATGTCTACAATGCTGTAGGGATCGGCTACCAATGTATAAAAACGCTCTACGAGCTCTTCATAGGCTGTCCCAGCAGCAGAAGGAACAGAAACGTCAGGGAATTCACAGTTCACAAAGGTGGCGTAAGGAAAGACAGGGGCTCTGTTTATCCGACTGTTATTCATAAAGATGCAGTTACGAAAAGTAATATGCCTGTTGTCTGTGTCCTCACCAGATTCGGTATAGTCCCGCATCATGTATCCCTGGTTGTCGTAGATTTCCGTGTCCATGATCAAAATATCTGTCCCATCTGAGAAATAGAACAGATAGTCGCCATAGTTGTCGTGGAAACGGCAGTTATCAAATATTGCGCCTGTTTCATCAAGCGTGAATGCAGACTCAGAGCACTCAAATATTTCAGTGCCTTTAACATTAAGACCATCCACCCGCTGTGTCCAGATTCCTTCTGTCCCGCAACCGTAGAACCGGCAATCTTCTACTGTCAGATTTTTACAGTCTTCAGCGTACAGAACGCTACCGCTGCATTTTCCCTTCTCCACTTCATGACCGCAGGTCAAACCGCGCAGCGTCACATTGTCGCTTTTCCAAATTTCCAGTACTGATGCACCGCCGTTTTCAGTCACAAGTTCGACCTTCCCGTCTTCTGCGGCCTCTAGAGTAAGATCCGTAACATCAGAAATCACGAGGTTCTCGTAGGTTTGCAGATATTCCTTGTCAACATAGTCACTGCAGCCCGCGATTTCCTCCTCAGTAATCGTTGAGAAGTTGTAAGTTCCTGGAGCTAAAATGATATAAGAATCCGGAGCAATGGCCTTAAGCAGTTCGGCAACAGTGTACACTGTGACCGTATCCAGATTTTCTTTCGAGCTGCTTTCAATCTCAGCAATTCCTAAATCTTCTTCTGCTTTCTGCTCCACTGTTTGCTGTTCTATTGCTTTCTGTTCCATCTCCGACTCCTTCTTGCAGGCGGACAGTGCAGCTAGCAGCAGGAGCGACAAGCACAGCGCGATCCATCTTTTCATTGTATCCTCCCATTTTTTCGTTGTCTCAATCATAGCTTCCGGTTCTCCCCGCTAAACTTCTCAGCCATAGCTCCGTTCCAATTCCATTTTTTCATGTGGGCGCTCCCCTCTCAAAATTTTCCGCTGCGTCCGCTGCCTCCGCATCCAACAGTCCGTCTCTTTTGCAGGCCAGTGTAAGCGCCTCCTGCATCCATCCTTCTGTATTTTGTCAGGACGTTTCGAAAAGTAGGGAGATAATAATTTAAAAACTGGCATATCGCAGAGGGATCTTCCGCCTTTCCCTTCCAGGTCTTTAAAATACGATCCGCTATCTCGCAGATTTCCATGCTCAGGTTCTCAACCTTGGTATCCTTCGTCTCCATGATAAGTCTGCGCAGCTCCATCAGATCCAACCTGCTTTGAGAATAGACTGCTTTCTGTTTTTTCGCCTTCTTCATTTCCGGTGTCGTGGTACTCTGTCAAGAAAAAGTACAAATTAAACGTGAACTTTTTTCATAACACCATTTTTAACCTGCAATTAACTCTAAATCTCCTCATACTCATTTGGCGAGAGATAGCCACAGTGACTATGTATCCTAACCGTATTGTAAAATGTTTCAATATATTGAAATACCAGCTTATACGCATGGTTATAATCAAATATTTTAAATCTATTTAACCATTCCCTTTTGATTAATGCATGGAAGGCTTCTATGCACGCATTGTCCCATGGATAAGCTTTTTTCGAATAGCTTCGCTGCATATCAGCTGTGATACTTATATAATCGTTGCTTACATACTGGGCTTTAATCCCCAATTCTCTCATATAGTTTCCAACAGTCTTTTCGGCAATTGTTTCACTTTCCTTTTTCAGGCACTCTGTAATCTTGGGAGCACCATAATTCTGATGGGAGTCGTGATATATTTCAAGAATACGCTCTTTTATGGCTTGCTTTTTAAGCTCTCTTTGGGAGGGGAGCCTTTTCTTCCAGTTAATATATCCGCTTCTTGAAACGCCTAATATTTTCAGCACATCAGAGACATTCAACCGGCGTTCTCCCTGTTCCTTAAGTTGCTCTTCACATTCAGCCGTCTCAAGGAACAAAGCTTCTGTCATTTTCCCAGTATGCCGATTGCTTTTTTTTATATTTCTAATGCATCCTAGGTATCTCGTAATTCTTTCTTTAATCGGGCAATTTTCTTTGCTTCGTCACTTTCATAATTGCCATGCCCTCTAGTGGGTACAGAACCTTCGTTTTCATCATACGCTTTGCCCCATGTTGACAGAGCACTCTTGCTAATTCCCAGATTCTTGGCACATTTACCTATACCTAGCTCAGGATGCTCTTTCCAGTATCTTACTGCATCTTTCTTAAATTCTTCTGTGTACTATGTTGCCATGATCCATTCCTCCATATGTTCATCATTATACATCTATGTTAAGAATAGTTCACGTTCAACTTGTACTATTTATATTCTAGCACCATCGCTTTGGGTTTGTAAAGGGAAAAAAAACAGTATAAATCCCACAAAAAGAACAAGCAACAGCGCCGAAAATCCATTCAGCCTCTGGGCGTCCTCTGCCTGCCCTGACACCTCTGCCTTCTCCTTAAGCCTCAGCAGGGTAACCTCCCGCTCCGTTTCCAGCTTTTCCTTTCCGGCCATAATATACACGGTCAGATCCCGGAAATATTCCCGGTTCATGTCATACATTTTATCCAGCATACTTCTGCTGTTATTCAATTTCTTCTGTCGCTCATACTCAAGAGCCTCTCGCTTTGTCTCAAAACCTCTTTTTCTTCGCTTTTTCTTTTCACCCCTGGCATTTGTTTCAAACCATTGGGCTGTCCATTTCTTCGTGTCTTTTTCTTTGTATGCCATACTGCTCTCCTTTCCTATCCTATCTCTCAAAAAAGTCGAGATAAATGGATGACTAATCCTGTAATCCATGATTT
>CALZBR010000075.1 GCA_945621435.1 uncultured Lachnospiraceae bacterium | reverse complement strand
ACACGCGACCTCTGCGTCCCGAACGCAGCGCTCTACCAAGCTGAGCCACGCGCCGTTTGGTAACATTAAAATAATATATAAAAACCTGCGGCTTGTCAAGTAAAAGAATTGCTTGATTTAGTCAGTGTAAGGGTAGGCAATTTGTGCAACTCGTGCTATGATGTCTACGTAGAATGATTCATGGATGAAATTCCGTAAGGAAAAGAGGAACAGACGGGTTATGCAGGAAATGCGATTCTGATCTGGGGTATCCGCATGGGAGTGGCAGGTGTGGCCATTGCGGCACAGGCAATGACCGGTATCCTGGAGGGACTGAGCGGCGTTGCTGCTTCCGCTGTGGGAACCGGACTGGTAACCGTGGTAGGTCAATGTATGGGAGCCGGAGAGTGCGGCGCTTTGCTTCCAAATGATTTTTTGGATTACTGTTTTCAAGCCGATCGTCTGGGTGGGCAGTTTTACGGTGGTACAGGGTATCAGAGCCGCTGGCGATGTGAAATACGTCATGGTGGTGTCCACTGTATCCATGTGGATTTGCCGTGTCAGTCTCTGTATTTTTCTGGCAAGATATTTTGGAATGGGTCCCATGGCGGTGTGGATCGGAATGTTTGTGGACTGGGGAGTGAGAGGTATCTTTTTCTTCGGCAGATTCCACAGCAGAAAATGGCTGAGGCATAAGGTGATTTCATAACGATTCGGGAGGAATAGGGTATGTTGAATACAACGTTGTGTTATATCGAAAAGGATGGAAAATATCTGATGCTTCACCGTATCAGGAAAGAAAATGACATTAGTGCCGGAAAATGGATCGGCGTAGGCGGAAAGTTTGAGCCCGGAGAGACTGCAGAGGAATGTCTGGTTCGGGAGGTACGGGAAGAAACAGGATATACGCTGACAGAATATAAGCAGATTGGTCTGGTCAAGTTTATTTCCGATGTGGCGGAAGACGAGGATATGTATCTCTTTCAGGGGACTGCCTTCACGGGAGAACAGGTGAAGGAATGTCCGGAGGGACAGCTGGAATGGGTGCCGGCAGAGGAGGTTTTGGGACTTCCCACCTGGGAGGGGGATCGCTATTTCCTTGATGCTCTCCTGCAGGGCAGAACAAATATTGACATTACTGTCAGATATGAAGGGGATAAACTCGTGGAGGTGAAGGATCGTTCCGGGGAACCCGAGGTAGAGATTTCTTCTTTGCTTCAGGCGGCTCATGGATTCTCTACCCGTCCGGGGGGTGTAAGCGAGGGAATCTTCCGAACCATGAATCTGGGCAGAAATCGGGGAGATGTGCCGGAGAGAGTCAATGAAAACTGGCGCCGGTTTTTAGGAAAATGCGGTATCACGGATCGGGCTGTGGTATGGGGAAAACAGGTTCATAAAAACTATGTGCACATTGCAACCGCTGAGGATGCAAGGGTTCTCAACGAGGAAGCTGCTCCTATGGAAGCAGATGGTTATGTGACCAATCAGCCCGGTGTGACTCTGGCCGTGTTTACTGCGGACTGTGTGCCGGTTCTGTTGGAGGATGCAAGGCATGGGGTGATTGGCGCGGTACATTCCGGCTGGCGCAGTACCGTGGCGGATATCGAGGGCGAAGCCGTGAAGAAAATGATTGCACTGGGAGCAACGCCGGAGGATATTCATGTGGCAATCGGTCCGGCCATAGATCAGTGTTGCTTTGAGGTGGGACCGGAGGTGGTTGAGGCGGTGGATTCACTGCTGGGGAGTGGCTGCTCCCGGTTTTATGAACCAAGGGGTGCCCAATATATGCTGGACCTGCGGGGCGTAGTCAGGGAGCGCCTGATTCAGTTGGGAGTTTTGCCGGAAAACATTGAGAAAGTCGGAGGGTGTACCATGTGTCATCCGGACAGATACTGGTCTCACCGCTTTACCAAGGGTGAGAGGGGCAGTATGGCTGCTGTGATTCGAAGGTAGGTGATAACATTGCATTTTGTGAAGGCTAAGGGAATTTTGTCCCCGGAAAACGGAATGAATATCTATCGGGGCTGTACCCATGGGTGTATCTATTGCGACAGTCGCAGCAAATGTTATCAGATGCATCATGATTTTGAGGATATTGAGGTGAAGCAGAACGCGCCGGAGCTTCTGGAGCAGAAGCTTCGTTCCAAGAGAAATAAGTGTATGATTGGCACCGGCGCCATGTGTGACCCCTATATGCACTGTGAGGAGCAGCTACAGCTGACCAGAAAGTGTCTGGAGCTCATCCGCCAATACGAATTCGGTGTGACCATTCAGACAAAATCGGACAGAATCCTGCGGGATATTCAGCTCATTTCCGAGATTAACAGAACAGCCAAAGCAGTGGTACAGATGACGCTGACAACCTACGATGACGAGCTTTGCCGGATTCTGGAACCGAAGGTGTGCGTTACCGGCAGAAGGTTTGAGGTGCTGAAGCGGATGGAGGAGGAAGGGATTCCTACGGTGGTATGGATGTCGCCTATTTTACCCTTCATCAATGACACAGAGGAAAACATTCGGGGACTTTTGGACTATTGCGTGAAGGCTCATGTGAAGGGAATTATTCTCTGGAACATGGGAGTTACTCTGAGAGAGGGGGACCGGGAATACTTCTATGCCGCCCTGGACAGACATTTCCCCGGTCTGAAACAGAAATATCAGCAGACCTACGGCTATGCCTACGAAATCTGCAGCAGCAGGAATGAGGAGCTGATGAGGATTTTCCGGGAAACCTGTCGCGCCCACAGCATTTTGTACCGCCCCGATGATGTTTTCAGATATCTGAGAGAGTTCCCGGAAAATAAGGGGTATCAGCAATTGAGCCTGTTTTCTTGAATTCAAGATTCAATATGTGATACATTTGTTATGATTATTTCCAACCTTATATTTGCAATCATATAAAAAATAAGAAAGCCGGTTAGAGTAAGATGAAAAAGAAGAAACACATAGGACTTATAATTTTTTTGACAATCCTTTTGATATTGTTGATATTTCTTGCTATTGTGGGAATCCGACTGTACAAGGTATGGAAGGATGCAGGATACCTGGAAGAGACCGTAGACCTGCAGCATTTTTCATATGAGGTGGAGCTAGAGCTGGACAAGAAAAAACTGTCTTCATCGCTGACAGGCACATTAGATGCGATTGCTGAGATTACCGGGCTGGAGGAAAAAGATGTTTACCATCTGAAGATTAAGGGTAGTGTTTACGGTGAAGTGATCCATGCAGAGATTTATCCTTACTCCTCCAAGGCGCCAATCACCGATATTTATCTGGGGAAAAACGGTAATGTCATAAATGGTGCAACTATATACAATGCCATGCGGAAAGAGTTCGTGGAGGGCGACGACCGGTTGGAGGAACTGCTTCCGGAGTGGGAAGGGGCTGAATATATGACTGCAGACCAGCTGGGTCTGATGCTGGAGGCCAATCTCAAGGATATTTCCCGTTTTTCATTTAAGACAGAGAAGCTTAAGCTCTCCAAGACACAATATCTTATTGCTCTGGCCGTTATGAAAAAGGAAAAAAGCAGCTATACATTAAAGCTCATTGACAATCTGAAGGCCGGGGTGAAGGTGAAAGAGGGTGAGGTAACGGTTCAGGCGTCGACGGACCGGCTCAATAAAGTGATTGAGGATCTTAACGATAAGATGTCCATATTCGATATCAGTATAAAGGCTGATAATCTGAATGTGATAAAAGAGGTTTCCCTTGAAGTTACCTTCAAAGATGGCAAGAAGCTGAAAATGCCGAAGGAAACGATCAGTCAGAGGGATTTGGAGGCCGTAGTCGGTGTCAGATCCCTGATCAGGGAATATACGGGAAGATAATTGCAAGAAGTTCTTGACATTTTCATAAAAGGAAAGTATGATAGGGCTCTGGATGCAAATGCAACTCATTTGCATCTGGGGCTTTTCTGTTACAGAAAAGGTTTGTACCGGAATGTTCAGTAACCGAATATTTAGCGGAGAATAGGGAGAGAAATCATGCTGGATGCTTTGATAGACGCGCTTATTGACACAGCAAAAATATTGCCTTTTTTATTCCTGACTTATCTGGTCATGGAATATCTTGAGCACAGGGCAGGAAAGAAGGCAGAGACCCTTGTAAGGAAGGCGGGATGGTTTGGCCCGGTAATCGGCAGCCTGTTGGGTGTTGTACCCCAGTGCGGCTTTTCTACGGCGGCGTCCAACCTGTATGCGGGCCGGGTGATTACGATGGGAACTTTGATGGCGGTATATCTGTCCACCTCTGATGAGATGCTGCCAATCCTAATCTCTTCACAGGAGGCGTCTGCGGCAGAGATTCTGGCAATCCTGGCTGCGAAGGCTTTGATTGGTATCCTGGCAGGTCTGGTGATTGATTTTTTGCTTCGAAGCAGACACAAGGAGGAGCATGAACACATTCATTCCCTGTGTGAACATGACCACTGTCACTGCGAGGAGGGGATTGTGAAATCCGCAATCATTCATACCCTTCAGATTGCGTTTTTTATTCTGGTTATGGGTCTTGCCTTGAATTTTCTCTTCTTTTTTGCGGGAGAGGAGGCCCTGTCAAATATCGTTTTGAATCGTCCGGTTCTGGGACCTATGCTGGCAAGCCTGGTTGGGCTGATCCCCAACTGTGCGGGGTCTGTCGCCCTGACAGAGTTGTATTGGAATGATGGGATGCATATAATCAGCTTAGGTTCCATGCTGGCAGGTCTTCTCACCGGCAGCGGAGTGGGTCTGCTGGTACTGTTCCGCGTGAATCATCATAAAAAAGAGAACCTTGCGATATTGGGTATGCTGTACGGCATTGGTGTCGTCACAGGTATTGTGACTGAGTTTGTAATGATGTGCATCTGATACGGAAGTGTGATTGATACTGTGATGGAGAAGAAAATCGATGGAACGACTGATGTTAAAGGATAATAATAATCATGCGCATGGGCAGCAGGTTCACGGGGAAGCATATCCAGCCGGCTTAAAATGGACGAAGCAGAGGAAGGCAGTATATGAGATTCTCAGACAGGCCTCAGAGCCCATGACGGCTGCAGGAATCTATCATCTGGCCCAGGAGGCGGCTTCCGGGGAGGAATACGCCCTCTCCACAATCTATCGGATTCTGACTGCCTTCGAAGAAAAGGGTCTGGTGGAGAAGGAAGTTTTCCTGGAGGATGGCACTGCCGTGTACGCCCTGAGCAGGGGAGAACACACGCACTACGCAGTATGTCTCGAGTGTCACAGACGTATCCCCTTGCAGCATTGTCCCTTTGCTCATATGCAACTGGAAAAAGATACCGATGAGTTTACTATTACAAATCATAAGCTGGAATTGTATGGGTATTGTAAAGATTGCAAGGAAGCGGGGAAAATGAAGGAAGAGCAGGAATAGAAAGTGTAGTTTCCTTTGAAATGCGGGATTTTTTAGAATAATAAAAATTTTTTAAAAAATATTTAAAAAGGGGCTTGCATTTTTAAAACTCTTATAATATAATAACACTTGCGTTGTGAAAGAAATGAATATGCACCGCTAGCTCAGTTGGTAGAGCACCTGACTCTTAATCAGGGTGTCCAGGG
>CALZBR010000074.1 GCA_945621435.1 uncultured Lachnospiraceae bacterium | reverse complement strand
TCCCATCTTTGACAGTTGAGAAAAGGTAAAAACCTCGCAGACCGCGTAAATACGCCATTTGTGAGGTTTTGTTGTTTGAAAAAAATGTGGTTATTTTTGCCCTTTTTTCGTCTGATTTAAAATTTTTCGCATATTTTTTTGAGAGGTAATCTGATAGTCTGTCCTGAAGCCAAATGCTTCATGTAAGGCGTCCGTCAAGTCCGTTCTTGTGTAAGTTGGAATATATCCCTCGCCTGAAGCTATCATCATATTCATGGATCTTATTGTATTTATGATTTCTTCACATGTGTATTTGCCATTTAGCTTCTTCTCTAAGATTCTATATATGATAAGTGCTGTAAAGCAGGTGGTGAAATGAGCAGTAATTCTATCTTTTCTGGAAAGGTAGACAGGTCTTGCCTTAAACTCTGTTTTCATTATTCTGAAGCATTCTTCGATTTCCCACCTTTTCTGATTGATTTTAATGATATTTGATACGTCGCATTCAAGATTTGTACATACGGCATATAAACCATCGTATTTGGCTTCGTTTTCAATCTGTTCCTGGTTGAGGGCAGTAATTGTTTTACTTGCAATTTCGCCGTCTGGAGTACAGTGCCCCTGGTCAATAAAACGTTTCGGATCGTTAGCTTTCTTTTTAGAAAGTTTAGATGGTGATTCTACCAGCTTTCGCGCTCTTTCAATCTGTCGATCTCTTATGGTTCTCTGATAATTACGATATTTGATGGAATAGGTAACAATCAGATGCTGTTCAAGACCATCTTCATTAATCCATCTGTCTTTGTAGAATACCTTGTCGTAATCGGCTTCGTCATCAAGTTCACTCAATTTATATATTTTCTTGCTTCCCGAGAGATACCAGCCATCATCATCAAGACAAAAATCCTGTAGGAACCCTTTGAGTTTTTTTACGGACTGAGTAGTTACAAATCCTCTTCCCTGAATGCTGTTAAACTTTCTGTTTGCAGTAGAAGACAGCCCCGCATCGGTACAAACAATAAAGTCTGATGTATCAAAATCTTTTATGATTTTCCGTTCCAGAGGAGACAGGGAAGGCTGCTCATTCTGATTGCCATCAAAGAGAGAGAATGCAAGTGGAATACCATCAGCATCCATAAACATACCCATCTGAACAATGGGATTAGGTCTGTGCTCTTTTGACACACCATATTTTCTGAAATCATCTTCTTCCTCAATTTCGAAATAGTAGTTGGTACAGTCATAGTAAAGGACATCTTTCTTGCGGTTGATTACACTCTGGGAATTCTTATAGAGTTCTGACTGGAAGAAATCATTCTCTTTTGCAATAACTTCAAGTGCTCTGTATATCTGATGGAGCTCGCACTTTGGCTGCTCAAGAAACTCTTTGGAGCTTTCGAGGGAAGACATTTTTGAACCTGGGGCCAGGATTCTGGAATATACGAGCATAGAAAGAATGTCGTTCAAATCATAATCAAACTTATACTTGTCAGATATCGCAGAGCAAATCTTATCAATCCCAAGTGAGTAATAAATATCCTGTAAAAAGAGATAGCCAGCATTGCAGGAATGACGGACATTTTTATCAATGAGTTTGGATGAAGAATACTTCAATAGAATTCCTTGTTTCGATTCCTTTTCGGCAATGGTTAGTTTTTTGGCGTATTCCTTTGCCCATTCGATGGGGTCCTGATCACCGCATCTTGCTTTTATTTCTTCAATACTACCAAGTCGCTCAATAGTTTTAGTGGATGTTTTATTTCCAACACGAATGGATTTTTGTATGTAATAAGTTGGACAATTTTTAGAACCGGCTTTAGTTAGATTCATAATACGCACCTCCATAAGTCTATTATAACACAAATAAGTACAAATAGGCACATAAAAATGAAAAAAATTTGACAAAAAAATACAGGCTTTTCGAGGCCTGCAAGGATTTTTCACTTATTCAACTGTCAAACTACCGTATATGCAGTTCATCGCCAAGCTCCTTCAGCTTCTGTTCAATTTTCACAAGGATGTCGGAATACTCTTCGTAAGGATGATTGACAGACTTTATCTCTATCAGGACAATGTTGTACCATAATGCAGAAAGATCTATACTCAGCCGTTCTGCAAGTTCAAAAAGCTCCGGAACAGACTTCCCGCCGGTGACCAGATATTGAAACAGCTTCTTGCGCTCCTCCAGGAAATTTTCCTCCATCTCCCGCAGATACTTTTCCTTAATCTCACGTTACTTTCTTTTTTCCTCTACCTTCACTGCCAGTGCGTCAACCTCACGCAACAGTTCTTCCCCGTTAATGGGCTTGGAAAGGAATTCTGCTATTCCAATATTAATTGCTTCCTTCGCATAATCAAACTCCCGAAAACCGGTCAGTATAATAATCTCTATCCAAGGAAGTTCTTTTTTGATTAGTCTGCTCAATGCAAGCCCATCCATAAAGGGCATTCTGATATCTGTTATCACAATATCCGGTTTCAGCTTCTGAATCATGGGAAAAGCCAGCTCACCATCGCTGGCTTCCCCGCAGAACTCATAACCGTGGGCTTTCCAGTCAATATTGTTTTTGATACCTTCTCTGACGACAAATTCATCTTCCACCAAAAAAATTTTTAACATAATTTTACGTTCTCTAATTATTCTTTCCAAAGGTTACCTTGCTGAAATATTCCAGAATACATCCACGCATCAGGGTCAACGCCGCAGAAACGGCAGACTCTCTCACTCTGGTACGATTCCCAAAGAAACGATATTTTTTCACCGTAACCTTCCCCTTTACATCACATGCAATATATACCAATCCCACGGGCTTCTCCTCTGTGCCGCCATCGGGTCCTGCAATACCGGTAATCGCAACGGAGACATCTGCTTTTGTCAGCAGTACCACACCCTTTGCCATCTCCTCTGCCGTCTGTTCGCTGACCGCGCCATACCTTTGCAGGGTTGCCTTTTTAACGCCCAGAATTCTGCGTTTTGCTTTGTTGGAATAGGTTATCACGCCGGATTTATATATGTCTGACACACCCGGCACGTTGATGAGCCTTGCAGAAAGCATTCCTCCGGTACAGGATTCCACACAGGTAACTGTCAGGTCGTTGGCACGCAGCAAATCAACCACCGCCTTTTCCAGCGTCACATCCTGCTCCGTAGAGTAAATATCGTTACCAAAACGGTTTTTCAGTTCCTTGACTACCGGCTTAATCAGCTTCATTGCCGACTTTTTGTCCTCTGCTGCTGCAGTGACACGAATATGTACTTCGCCGGTCTTGGCGTAGGTGGCAATGGTTGGATTGGTCTGAGCATCTATCAAATCCTTCACCATCGTCTCAACTTTGCTCTCGCCCACACCACAGATTTTAACAGTCTGAGAGCAGATAACCTGGGAAGTCAGCTTCATCAGATAAGGCACCACGCTCTCCTCAAACATAGGACACAGCTCTCCGGGAGGCCCCGGCAGGAGAATTACTTTGTTCTTTTCCGTCTCCAGGATAACACCGGGTGCCGTGCCGTTGTGATTCTCCATGACAATGCACCCTTCCGGCAGCATTGCCTGCTTCCAGTTGTTGTCCGTAGGTTCTATGCCCTTTTCCTCGAAATATTTTTTGATTGCCTTTTTACTGGGCTCATGCATCACCAGTTGTTTCCCACAAATCTTTGTTGCCACTTCCTTGGTCAAATCATCCTCCGTAGGGCCCAGTCCTCCCGACAGGATAATGATATCCGAACGCTCCATAGCTGTCCGCAACACCAGGGTCAGCCGCTCCTCATTGTCACCCACTGCTGTCTGAAAATAGCAGGCAAGGCCCAGTTCGGCACATTTTTCAGCCAGATATGCAGCGTTTGTATTTACAATATTCCCAAGCAAAATCTCAGTTCCCACACAGATTAATTCCACTGTCATATGTATCGCTCCTCATTTTTCGCACTGCTTATGCGCAAAGCTTCTCTCCACATCCTATTCTGCCATCACGCATCCAAAACTCACTTCTGCTCTTTCATTACGTCCCTGTTCTTCACAAGATAGTCCACCAGGGAAATCACGGTCAGCGCCAGCGCAATCCACATCACAACATCCGTGAGAATCCGCATCCACAAAAACATAGCTCCCAGATTAGCAATCATCAGACAAACCATTACCATCTGGAAGGTGGTCTTAAACTTTCCCCAGTAGCTTGCGGCAATGACTACATCATTGTCCGACGCAATCAGGCGGAATCCGCTGATAATAAACTCCCGGCTGATAATAATAATGACCGCCCACGCCGGAATACGACCCATTTCCACCAGGGCAATCAGTGCGGCACAAACCAGAAGCTTATCCGCCAAAGGATCCATAAATTTACCGAAATTTGTCACAAGATTGTGTTTGCGGGCAATTTTTCCGTCTATCAAATCAGTCAGACTTGCCACAATGAAAATTGCCAGTGCCATCATATCGGGTATCAACAGATTTGCTCCGAACCATCCGGCTTCGCCACCCAGCAAAATCACCACGAACGGAACAATCAGAATCATTCGGAAAATGGTTAGTTTGTTGGGTAAATTCATTTTATTCATGATAGATTTCTCCTCTTAAATCATATTCGTTGGAATCCGTCACAAGCACCTTCACAAAATCCCCGGTCATCAATGTGGCGGTAGCGTCCAGGAAAAGATAACCGTCCACATTCGGCGCATCCCGATAGGTTCTGGTAACGTATACATCCTCGTCCGCTACTTTCCCCTCCACCATAACCTCCAGCACTCGTCCTACCATACTTTCCGCCTTTTCAAAGGCGATAGCCTGCTGTAGCTCCATCAGTTCATCCCTTCGGGCTTCCTTGACTTCCTCCGGTATCTGGTCCGGCATTTCTGCCGCTTTCGTATCCTCCTCCTGAGAGTACGGGAACACGCCCAGCCTGTCAAATTCCATCTCATTGACAAACCGATAAAGCTCCTCGAAATCCTCCTGGGTTTCTCCGGGGAATCCACTGATTAGTGTGGTCCGCAGGCAAATATCCGGAATCCGCTGCCGCAGCTTTCCAATCCACTGCCGGTGCTCCTCTTGATTGGTACGCCGTCCCATGCGTTTTAGTACACTGTCCGACGCATGCTGGATGGGAATATCCAGATAATGACATACCTTGGGCTCCGTGGCAATGGTTTCAATCAGTTCTTCCGTAATTTCTTCAGGATAACAATAAAGAATCCGAATCCAGTAGATATCACTGATTTTTGCCAGCTCGTGAAGCAGCCTGGGGAGATACTTTTCTCCATATAAATCAACTCCGTACAGCGTAGTTTCCTGTGCTACCAGAATCAGCTCCCGGACGCCTTTTTCGCCTAAGTTCTTCGCCTGTGCAATCAATTCCTCCATGGGAATACTTCGGTAATCGCCTCTGACTTTTGGAATGATACAGTAAGTACAACGCTTATTACAGCCTTCCGCTATCTTCAGATAAGTAAAATGCCCTCCTGTAGTCAGAACTCTGTCCCGGGTAAAGGGCGGTCTGCTGTTCAAGTCACGGTAATGGTTCTGCCCGCGTCCAGCAAGTGTTTCCTCTATTGCCTCTGAAATATCCTCAAGAGCCATGGTGCCGATTACGGCATCCACCTCGGGAATTTCCTTTTGAATCTCCTCCCGGTAGCGCTGTGCCAGACAGCCGGCGGCAATCAGAGCCTTTATCTGCCCTGTTTTTTTCAACTCTGCCATCTCCAGAAGAGTATTGATACTCTCCTCCTTGGCATCACCGATAAAGCAGCAGGTATTGACCACCACAATATCCGCGTCGTTCTCATCGTCCGTA
>CALZBR010000073.1 GCA_945621435.1 uncultured Lachnospiraceae bacterium | reverse complement strand
TTGGTAGAGTTCAAGAATGAAAAGGGTGAGTCTGTCAGAAAGGATGCCAAGTTCGATAAGCAGTATCTTGAAGGTAAGTACGGTGCTGATCCGTACCTCAGAAGAATTATAGATTGGGGGAAAGTCAATGCCTAAAAAAGCTGGAATGGAGAAGTGGAAAAAGAAACGTCGCCAAGAGTACTTGGAGATGAAACAGTATCGGTACTATATCTTCTGTGAAGGACAACAGACGGAGCCATTATATTTTGCAGCCTTTAAGAAACTGATTGAGGAAAATCCAATTTATAAGGAGATGGTCTTAATAGAGATTGAACCTTGCCAGGCAGAAACCATGCGAGTAATCGGAATGGCAGAGGACTATGTAAAGAAGAATAAAATCAAAAAGGGGCAAATCTGGTGCGTTTACGATAAGGACAGCTTCCCACCAGAACGATTTAATGGTGTTGTAGAGCGTGCGGAGAGTTTAAACAAAGAAAATCCGGAATTACAGTATCATACTGCATGGAGTAACGAGTGTATTGAGTTTTGGTTTCTGCTTCATTTTGCATATTACACCGCTAATAACCATAGAACGGAGTATATTGCATTTTTGAATGATAAGTTCAAGGAATTAGGAATCGGAAAATATCAGAAGAATATGAACAATATCTTTGAGATCCTAATGGAGTATGGGAATCCGAAACTGGCGATTCGATATGCAAAGCGAATTTTAAAGGATGGAACAGGTAAAACACCGACAGAGATTGCACCGGGAACTAAGGTGTATGAGTTGGTAAAGGAACTGGCGAAGTATTTGCCGGAGGAAGTACAGAAGCGCTTTAATTGACCCCTAAAGAATAATGCATACCCCCTAAGAATCTGTCATACACTGTAAAAAAGATTCTTAAGGGGTATTCTTTTGAAGGATTATATTGAGGAGCGTGCAGTCAGCATTGCCAACTATATCATTGAATCCAATGCTACCGTGCGTCAGACAGCCAAGGCATTTGGGGTGTCAAAGAGCACGGTACATAAGGACGTTACGGACAGACTCATGCAGATTAACCCCGCACTGGCCAAACAGGCCAGGCAGGTATTGGATGTGAATAAGTCAGAACGTCACATCAGGGGAGGCATGGCGACCAAAGAGAAATACGCGCATAAGCTGAGCTACTGATTTGCAACATGGTCGCTTTTTATGGTTTGCATGTAACATGGGTAGCAGGTATGCCGGTTTCTGTATCCACGACACTGTAATCATGGCTATAATCATAAGCATCATAGTAGCTGGGATAGAAATCGCCGATGCTGCAGATTCCACCGGTCAAGGTTAATTCGTTTTTGTAATAGATCGCTTTTTCCAGGGTGGTGTCAATGACGCAGATAGCCATTTCAGTGCCGTATACATCCAGTGTTACCTCTTTGTCAATCATAAGGCAGGACTGACTGATTTCCGCCTGAAGCACGATGCCGATGGGATTGGTACGGTCAGCATTGATGGTTAGGCTTCCGTTCCCTGTAAGGGTTACGCTTCCGCCATAGCCAAAGCCCCAGACCCGAAGCATTTCGAGGTGATTCTCACCTTCCAGTTTAATGGTAAAGCCGTTGCCCATCAGGTTGATATCCAGCAGGGGACCGGTAAAATTGTGGAGGGTAATTGTTTTGCGCCCGGGTAGCTGTTTACTTTTGATGGATATCAACCTGAGGGTAAGGACATTCAACCTTTTCCTTGCGGAAGAAGATAAGCAGATCATGATTCAATATGCGCTGGACAGTATAGATATTGCTTTCGTCCACATCTGCCACAAAGCGAAGGGTAATGCCGGATTCTCCCAATTCCTGTACGCCAAGGTACCTGGGTGCGGATTGCATTTGGTCGGTATGCAGGGCATAGATGGCATCCATCATGCCGGGGAGCTTTGCTTCAAGTGCTTCCAGATCAGTCTCGTACGGAATCTGGATATCTGCGACGGAGCGGGAAACATGATCTGAGCGGTTCAGAATGTCCTTCATATTGGAGTTGTTGATGATTTTTACGTTGCCGCCGTTGTCTGTGATACTGGTGGTACGGATGCCTATGTCGGATACAGTGCCGCGGAATCCGGAGATTTCCACAATGTCCCCCACATTATACTGGTTTTCGAAGAGCATGAAGAAGCCGGTAATGACATCCTCAATCAGGCTCTCGGCACCAAAGCCCACAATCAGTGTTAATTTTCCAACGGATGCAGCGATGGTAGACACGTTGACACCGAGGATGGCAAGTCCCCAGCACAGAATAATCGGTCTTTCAGTATTTATCGGTACCGATGAATGGTATTTGACGGTAATTGAACAATATAGTACATTGATTTAGTGAACTTGTCTTTGTAAAATAAGGTGTAGTCTGCCAAAGGGTGGGCTATGAGAGCAAATGTGAAAGCAGAAAAGCAGCTATGAATGTCAGCTGTGAAAAGGTATGTTACAGAATAAGGAGACAGAAGAGATGAGCCAAATGAAGAAGAATCCTATCATTACTTCAATTTACACCGCAGATCCTGCCCCTATGGTTTTGGGAGATACCCTGTATCTCTATACCACACACGACGAGGATGTGCTGATCAACAATTTCTACACGATGTACGACTGGCGTTGCTTTTCAACCAAGGATATGGTGAACTGGACTGACCATGGCGTTGTTTTCTCTTTGGATGATATCTCATGGGCAGATGACAGAGCATGGGCGCCTCAGGCCGTGGAGAGGAACGGAAAGTATTATCTATATTGCCCTGTACACAAGAAGAATGGAGGCATGGCGATTGCGGTCGGTATTTCAGACAGTCCCACGGGTCCCTTTACGGACTTGGGATATCCTCTTGTAGATGAAGGGGACTGGAATGATATTGATCCCACTGTGTTCATCGACGATGACGGACAGGCTTACCTCTACTTTGGAAACCCTGAGCTGCGCTACGTTTTATTGAATGAGGATATGATTTCTTACGATAAAAATGTAGGCGTCGTAAAGATTCCCATGACGGAAAAAGCCTTTGCAAAGGGAGGTCATACAACAGGTACCACATATGCAGAGGGACCTTGGTTCTATAAAAGAAATAACCTGTATTACATGGTTTATGCTGCTTTTGGTCTTGACCGGAAGAATGAACATCTGGCATATTCCACTTCAACCTCTCCAACCGGTCCATGGAATTACGGCGGGGTACTGATGACCGAGGAGGGAGGTACCTTTACAAATCATCCCGGAATTGCAGATTTTAAAGGGCATTCTTATCTGTTTTACCACACCGACCAGCTGGAGGGCGGAAATCTCTTCCATCGTTCCGTTTGCGTCGCAGAGTTCAAATACAATTCCGACGGCTCTATTGATACCATATCGAAGTGTGACGGAGTGGAAGCGGTCGAGTAGCAATATGGGGAAAATATGGAACTGCCAGTGGAAGCTTTTGATGGATTGGTCAAAAGAGTCCTCTGGCAGTTTTTTATGATTATGGTACTGTAGTCCGCTGGTGTTTTCGTCTGTTTTTGACGGATTTGGTCTGGATTTTTTGGTGGAAATGAGCTAAAATAGAAAGTGTGTTTTACTCCTGGTGCAACAATCAGATAGTTGTTGTGGATTTGCTGGTAGAAAAGCTGGAATCCCTCGAGATGACGGAAGGCAGGAAAAGTGATATCGGCGAATACAGCGGCAACCTCAGAGGAATGTGTGGCACTGAGTCAGGAGCTTTTTGAACAGGTTGAGCAAATGCGTAATATCCTTCAAAAATTCAGGGCGTAAGCTCCAATGGTGCGAGAACTCCTGTATTTAGAAATAGTAATCAATTTATAGAGATAAAGAGAAAGGAAGTATTTATGGAAAGAAGAGTAGGAACCGTATCAAGAGGAATTCGTTGTCCCATCATCAGAGAAGGAGATGACCTGGCGAAAATTGTGACAGACAGCGTGCTGGAGGCGGCAGAGTATGAGAATTTTGAACTGCGTGACAGGGATGTAATCTCCGTCACCGAGTCTATTGTTGCAAGAGCGCAGGGTAATTATGCAACAGTTCAGGATATTGCGGACGATGTCAGGGCAAAGCTTGGCGGAGAGACTATCGGTGTGATTTTCCCGATCCTGTCCAGAAACCGTTTTGCAATCTGCCTGAAAGGTATCGCTATGGGAGCAAAGAAGGTGGTGCTGATGCTCAGCTACCCCAGTGATGAAGTGGGAAATGCCCTGCTGACTTATGATCAGTTGGATGAGAAGGGCATCAATCCTTACAGCGATGTGCTTACCCTTGAGAAATACCGTGAACTCTTCGGTGAGAACAAGCACGAGTTCACCGGTGTTGACTATGTGGAGTATTATGCGAATCTGATCAAAGAAGCAGGAGCAGAGGTGGAGGTTATCTTTGCAAATCATGCCAAGGCGATTCTGGACTATACAGACTGCGTGCTGAACTGTGATATTCATACCAGAGTCAGAACCAAGAGACTTCTGTTGGCAGCAGGTGCAAAGAAGGTTTGCTCCCTGGATGAGATTCTGAATGCTCCGGTCAACGGCAGCGGTTGCAATGAGAAGTATGGTCTGCTGGGCTCCAATAAGGCAACAGAGGACAAGATTAAGCTCTTCCCAAGAGAGTGCCAGGGACTGGTTGAACAGATTCAGGCAGAGATTCTTAAGAAGACCGGTAAGCATGTTGAGGTAATGGTATACGGCGACGGAGCCTTCAAGGATCCGCAGGGCAAAATCTGGGAGCTGGCAGATCCTGTTGTATCTCCCGCATTTACTTCCGGTCTGATAGGTACTCCCAATGAGTTGAAGCTGAAATATCTTGCAGACAATGACTTCAAGAACCTCAAGGGCGCAGAGCTGAAGGCAGCGATCGAGAAGAGCATCAAGGCGAAAAGCGGCAGCCTGGTGGGAAACATGGCTTCCCAGGGAACCACTCCCAGACAGCTGACAGACCTGATTGGTTCTCTCTGTGACCTGACCAGCGGTTCCGGCGATAAGGGAACTCCTGTGGTGCTGGTACAGGGATATTTTGACAACTACACAGATTAATGTTTAGTAATCGCGCTCCCATGACCTGTCGGGAACACAACTACTGAATAGAGGATTGTATGATTTAATAAACAAATAAATCAGAGATGGAGGATTGAGAATGGCAACAGACAGAAGACCCGAAAACATGGAGAGAATTGTAACCCCGGCGCAGGCAGAGGCGTTTATCGAGGAGCAGGTCGCTGAGATTCGCGGGCAGGTAGGAGACAAGAAGGTGCTGTTAGCGCTGTCCGGAGGTGTGGATTCCTCTGTGGTGGCTGCTCTGCTGATTAAGGCAATCGGACAACAGCTGGTATGCGTTCATGTAAATCATGGACTTCTGCGCAAGGGCGAACCTGAGCAGGTGATTGAGGTATTCCGCAATCAGATGAAGGCAAATCTCGTTTATGTGGATGCAACCGACCGTTTCCTGGACAAGCTGGCAGGTGTGGATGATCCGGAGACCAAGAGAAAGATAATCGGTGGCGAGTTCATCGAGGTATTTGCTGAGGAAGCCCGTAAGCAGGACGGTATCGAGTTCCTGGCACAGGGAACCATCTGGCCCGATATTTTAGAGTCCGAGAATGGAATCAAAGCCCATCACAATGCGGGAGGACTTCCTGAGGATATGAAATTTGAGCTGGTAGAGCCGGTTCGTATCCTGTTTAAGGACGAGGTGCGTGTGGTTGGAGAGGCTCTGGGCCTTCCTCACAGCATGGTATATCGCCAGCCCTTCCCCGGCCCCGGCCTCGGCGTTCGCTGTCCCGGTGCCATTACCCGTGACCGTTTGGAGGCAGTTCGTGAGTCTGATGCTATTCTCAGAGAAGAGTTTGAGAAGAACGGACTCGCCGGCAAGGTGTGGCAGTACTTTACTGTAGTACCTGATTTCAAATCCACCGGTATCAAGGATGATAAGAGAGCATTTGAGTGGTGCTGTATCGTTCGTGCCATTAACACCACCGATGTTATGACAGCAACCGTAGAGAATATTTCCTACGATCTCATGTGCCACATCACTGACCGTATTACCCATGAGGTTCCCGGAATCAACCGCGTACTTTATGATTTCACCCCTAAGCCCACCGGCACTGTGGAGTTTGAATAATTAACGAAGTCCTAAGAATGCCGTATTTATGCGGCTTTCAAGG
>CALZBR010000072.1 GCA_945621435.1 uncultured Lachnospiraceae bacterium | reverse complement strand
AAAATGGAGTTTATAGAGAAAGAAAAGAGAACATAGACCTAAAGAAAGAAGCTGTTGTCAGGGAAATGGAATCTAATGCGGGAAAAAATGATTATAGACCTAAACTAAGGTAGTTTACAGAAATAAGAAAACACAAAAGAGAAAACACAAGGAGAAAGCATACCAGAATAGATTTCACAGAAAATAAAACTCTATTGTTTTTTCGATAGTCTGTATGGTCAAAGGGATGTTTTTTGTTTCGTAGGTAGTTATCAGATTGTTGCCCGGTACGATTCCATTAGATGTATACAGGCGCAGTTTGGAAACAGTTCTATCGGTGTAGGAAAGGCTATCCATTAATCCGAAATGTTCCCAGTAATAGTACTCACCGGTGTGAGGATGACGAATGGTGAAATCCGGAAAGATGATGGTATCATTCAATACTAATTCGCATTCATAGCGAAAGGGAATATTATATTTCCTAAGAGTTAAATCAATCAATACTTCAGATTTTGAACGCAAATAAGTATCTGCTCCCCCTTTGTGAATCAGTGCTTCCGGGTGTGAGGTATTTTTATTGTATGGACTGGTCATCCAATCGGATAATTCCTTTGATAATGAAATATGATTCTTGGGGAGTAATTCCTGGTATTCCGGATGTTTTGTCAGAAGAGATTCAGATTGCAATAGATCGGGGTGATGATTTATATACATGGTCAAGGCTTTTTGTTCCTTTTCCAAGTCTTGTAATAGAGACGATAAATATTTCTTTTGAGCAAGTTGCTCAGCCAGTTGCCGATTTGCTTTTGGAATGTATGATTTTTGCTCTTGGTTCTTATGGTACCATTTTGTGTGGGTTTTGTGATTACAGCAGATCAGCTTTCCCGGTGGAAATGCTTCCAGTTGACATTTGATTGAACTGATTTGCTCTGAGATTGCTTCCACTTCTTTTTTTGCTCGTTCGTATAGCATATAAGCCCTCCTTGTAAAATGAAAAATTGTGAGTTTGTTGATATAGATACATGGACTATTCTAACATGTTTCGTCCATATGGAAAAGGTTTTGTGGCATAGAAATGTATATAGAAAGGCACCGGCAGATTTAATATTGACAACAAATATAAAAAAATAATACGATATCCGTGGAGGTGGCTATGAGTAAAAAAATATTGTTAATAAATGATCTGCCCGGATATGGGAAAGTGGCATTATCAGCGATGATTCCCGTGCTATCGCATATGAAATATGATATTTATAACCTGCCTACGGCAATTGTATCGAATACACTTGATTATGGTAAATTCAATCTTCTGGATACAACGGAATATATGAAAAATACACTAAAGGTATGGGAACAGCTGGAATTTCGATTTGATGCAATTTCAACCGGCTTTATCGTGTCAAAAGAACAGACGGAGCTGATTTCGGAGTTTTGCAGGGAGAAATCAGGTAGCGGTACAGTGATTTTTACGGATCCGATAATGGGAGATAATGGAAAATTGTATAATGGCAGAACGCAGGAGACGGTTACACTTATGAGAGAGTTGATTTCGACTGCCGATTATATCACCCCCAATTATACCGAAGCGGCGTACCTGGCGAACGCTACATACAAAGAAGAAGGAGCAACCGAAGAGGAATTCCGTACAATCATTGATACCCTGAGAGACATGGGGGCAAAATCGGTTGTGATTACCAGTGCCGGGATTAAGGATTCCGGGGGCAAAAGTGTGATCGGTTATGACCATAAGGAACAGTCTTTCTTTCGAATTGATTATGAGGAGGTACCGGTAAGATTCCCGGGAACCGGGGATATTTTTTCGGCTGTTCTTATTGGGGGTATTATGGATGGCAAAAATCTGCGCGAAGCAGCCAGACAGGCAACGCAGGTAGTAAGCAAAATGATAAGGATCAATTCTGACAATGCAGACAATTACAAGGGGATTCCCATAGAAACATGCTTGGAAGTCATGAAGGGATGAAGAAATAAATCATTGGTGAGCGGATTGTATTTGATTTTTCTTGAAGGATAGTGGTAAATGATACAGATAAATTCTGGAAGAAATGCTACTGTCAAAGCAGTATCAGAGTGCCCTATTCCCTGAATGTGAGGATGACTAATGAATGAGATACCATACAAAAGAATCATAACTGTCTTTTCTGCAATCATATTGATGCTTTGCTTTTTCGGAGGGAAAGAAGTACACGCACAGGGGCAGGAAGGTAAACAAAATACAGTGCGTGTCGGCTGGTACCAAAGTGATATGTTTCAGGAAGGCATCTCCGATGAACAGGTTAAGAGGGGATATTGCTACGACTATTTACAGAAGGTGTCTGATATGCTGAGCGAGGAGTATGACCTTGGCACGGTGGTGGAATACCGTAACTTGGAGAGTGGTGAACATATCAAACGGGTAAAGGGTTATACGAGGATCCTGGCTGAAAGGCTCATGAAGGATTCCATCTTAATGAAACCGGGAAAACTGTCTCCCAATGAATATGAATATATGAAATCCCACACTACCAGAGGAGCTAGGATGTTAAAAAACATCAAGGATGCATGGGATGAAGAATACAGCAACTCAAGTTATGAAATCTGTCGCGGACATCATGAGCGGTATGATGGGAAAGGGTATCCCGACGGATTAAAGGGAGAGGAAATCCCCGTTTTTGCACAGATTGTGTCGCTTGCGGATGTTTATGATGCTCTGGACTGAGCATTATGTGTTCAAAAAACGCGGTCTTTGTTGCTTTTTGACAGCAGTATAGTATAATAAATATATACTATATTTGATTGAGCATAACGAGGCGGATTACTGAGACTGAAAAACATCTCCCGGAGGAGGCGTCGGGCAATGAGTAAAGATTTGATATTGATAGTGGACGACAGCAAACTGGAACGCACGGTACTATGTGATATTCTGCAGAGCGATTATTCTGTTTGGAAGCCGAGAACGGACAGATGGCAATCGAGGTACTGGAAGAGAATAAAGAAAGAATCGGTCTGATCCTGTTGGATTTGGTGATGCCGGTTGTGAATGGTTATACTTTTCTGGATACCATTAAGCAGAATTCTGAACTGGCAGTCATTCCTGTGATTGTTTTAACACAGAGTAATTGTGAGGAGGATGAGGTGAAAGCTTTGGAACACGGTGCCAATGACTTCATTTCCAAGCCATACAGACCTCAGATTATCAAGAATCGTGTTGCGAATTTTATGAGGCTGATCAAGACGGCAGCTACGGCAAACCGGCTTCGTTTTGATCCGCTCACCGGATTGTATACCAAAGAATATTTTTATAAGTTTGTCAGAAAATGTCTTCAGGAGAATCCCGATAAGGAATATACGATTCTTTGTTCCAATCTGGAGAATTTCAAGCTCTATAATGACACCTTCGGGCGGGAAGCAGGCGATGCATTACTGATAGAGACCTCGCAGATACTGCAGAAAAGAACCGGGGACAACTCTATTTGCGGCCGGTACAGCGCCGATCGTTTTCTTTGCCTTCTTGAGAAAGAAACAGAGAGGATAGCGCGAGAGCATTTCCTGAATGCGAGAAAAATCAATCGCTCCGAGCTTAGAGCCAATCTGTCCGTTAAGCTTGGTGTGTATGAGATTACCGACCGAACCATTTCCGTGGAACAGATGTGCGACAGAGCCAATCTGGCGGTAGACAGTATCAAGGGTTATTATAATCAATACCTTGCGGTCTATGATGACGCACTCAGGAATCGTCTGCTTTATGAGCAGTCTATCACGGATGCCATGGAGAAAGCCCTGACGGACAATCAGTTCCTGATTTATTTCCAGCCAAAATATAACCTGCATAGCGGAAACATAATGGGTGCGGAAGCACTGGTACGCTGGAAGCATCCCGAATACGGACTGATAACACCCAATGATTTCATCCCTTTGTTTGAACGGAACGGCTTTATCTGTAAGCTGGACGAATATGTCTGGAAGCGTACCTGCGAGAAACTCAGGGAGTGGAAGGACAAGGGATATTCCGTTGTGCCCATCTCCGTCAATGTATCAAGGGCGGATATTTATAATAATAACAATCTGGCAGACTATTTCAGCAGCCTGACGGACACCTATCAGATTGCACCGTCAGAATTCCATCTGGAGATCACGGAGAGCGCTTATACGGAGAATCCGAAGCAGATCATCAATACGGTTGAAGAATTGCGTAAACGCGGATTTGTAATTGAGATGGATGATTTTGGAAGCGGGTATTCATCGCTGAATATGTTGAGCAAGATTTCCATCGACGTGCTGAAGCTTGATATGGATTTCATACGTTGTGAACTGGAAAAGCCCCTGGAGCAGAGCATTCTGAATGATATCATCAATATGGCACACAGAATGCACTTAAGCGTGGTGGCAGAGGGAATCGAAAACAGTGAACAGAATGCGCGACTGAAGGAATTGGGCTGTGATTGCGTCCAGGGATATTTTTATGCCAAACCGATGACGGATGTTTCGTTTGAAGAGCTGATGAAAAAGAGTTACAGGGAGATCAAAGAACAGGAGCTGGAAGCCGGACAAAGGCAGAGGGAGATCGCAGAAGCCAAAAAGAGTATTCTGGTAGTGGAAGATGATGAGATTGAACGTGAGCTTCTGGGGGAAATACTGTCCGATGAATATATTGTGATCACGGCAAAAAACGGAAAAGAGGCGCTGGAACTTCTGAATCGTCCCGGACTTAATATTTCAGCCGTTTTACTCGATATTCAGATGCCGGTCATGAACGGATACGAGTTTTTGGAATACCTGAAGAGATACTCTCTGTTTCAGGAGATACCCGTGATTGTGACGACGATGCTATCCGGTGAGGATGAGGAGGAGAAATGTCTGAAGCTGGGCGCTGCTGACTTCATTGAGAAACCCTATAATGCCGGAAAGATTCTGATGAGAATCAATAACCTTGTGCATCTGAAGGAGTACGTAACGATGATATCCGGATTACAGACGGATGCCCTGACGGGATTTAAGAACCGTAAAGTATTCTATGACGATATCGTGACGATTGAAAAGGATTCTGAGAGAAGCAAGAACCCCTTGGGAATTGTTTTTGCGGATGTCAATGGATTGAAGTTGGTCAATGACAGGGAAGGACACCGTGCCGGGGACCAAATGCTGTCAGAGATTGCCATGGCAATCAGGGAAATCTTCCCGGAGGCGGACAAATATCGTCTGGGAGGCGATGAGTTTGTTATCTTTTCCTTCGATAAGACTCAGAAAGCGTTTGAGGATAAACTGCTTGCGCTGGAGAAAAAATGGAATCAGGGGTTGTCTGCAGCTTTGGGAAGTATCTGGCTGGAAAGAGCGGAACAGCTGGAAGAGAGCGTGGCAAAGGCCGATCATTCCATGTATAGCAACAAGAGCCGGTATTACAGGGAGAAGAATCATGTCAACAGAAATGTGCAGGACTGTGTATCCGGTGAGATGCTTCAGAAGGTTGATGAGGTGTCCGAGTATCTGCCGGGCGGATTCTTTATCTACAAGGCGGACGAAGGGGAAGAGATTATTACCTTCAATTCCGAGATTCTGAAGCTGTATGAGTGCAGCACAAAGGAAGAGTTTGCAGAACTTACCGGCAACTCCTTCCGTGGTATGGTGCATCCGGAGGATCTGAAATGCGTTGAAAAGGCGATTTCCGAACAAATCGAAAAAGAAAATGACCTGGATTATGTGGAGTATCGCATAGTATGTAAGAACGGTAAAGAGAAGTTTGTCCGCGATTATGGAAGGTTTGTACATACGGAGCTGTACGGAGATGTCTATTATGTTTTCCTCAATGAGATAGCAGCGAACGGATAAATGGCTTTTCTGAGGTGGCATCTGCCATCTTTCTGTGCAATTTACCATAAAAATGAAAAAAATTGCATTTTTTTCGTTAAATCATTCACATTGTCACAAAGAGAAATGTGAGATAGAATATACAGTGGTTAAAATTTAAAACATAATATAGGAGGAAGAAAGAATGGCAGATGATAAATTCTTATCAGAAGAGTATTTATCAGATTTAAATGCATACTGGCGTGCAGCTAACTATCTGGCAGCAACCCAGTTGTATTTATTGGACAATCCTTTGTTGAAGGAGCCCTTGACCAGGGAACAGATTAAGAAGAAAATTGTAGGTCACTGGGGAACTGTTCCCGGACAGAACTTTGTGTATGCACACATGA
>CALZBR010000071.1 GCA_945621435.1 uncultured Lachnospiraceae bacterium | reverse complement strand
AATTTAAGCTTTCCTCCTGCTCTTATGAGTGTACCTTCCGCATCAAACAAGTCCTCTAATATTATCCTACTGGTCTAATGCTCTATTTTAACGTCCCTTCAATCTCTGAAGACAAAGACATAGGGACGCTCCTTGGACAAAAAGAACGTCCCCGCAGCTTATTTCTTTTCACAGTTAGCTGCAAACTCCTCAAAAAGCGGTATCAGCTTCTCCTCCAGCTTCTTCCTTCTGTTTGGCATGTGCAGCATCATCCCGCATTCCAGAATCAGGTCGTCCCCGTGCTGCAGGAAATAGGAGACCTTGTAAACACTTTTGTTTTTCATTTCCGCATAATGGGTGTAAATACCCTTTGATACCTCCTGCATCTTGAAGTCCTCGGCGACTCCGTATGTTCTCTCCCAGCATTCCTTTACATTTTCCGGCTCCAGGTTACAGTCTATCTCAGGGGCAATTCCCAGGAAAAACTCAGCTGAGGGCTCTGCATCTTCTCTTGGCAGGTAAGAATATCCCTGATAGATTTCTCCCACGCCAAAATCCCCGGCATCTTCAAAATGCCTGTCGCAGGGTGGCCGGAAGCTAAGGACAGTATTGTCCAACAGTTCAAGCTCCTTCCGTGGATAGGGGTCGGGTGCTCCATGGGTCGCATAGTACTCATCCGCTGCCGCAAATACATCAAGCACCGCAGCGGCTACCTCTTCGTAGGTAGAACCGGCAGGAAGGTCGATGACCTTCACACTACCATTATACTCTTGTCTTGGTGTTGCAGCCCTTATAGCCGAATGTATCCTATAGCTTGCATCTGTATTCTGCATAACACTGCCATAAAGATAACTCTTCCAAAATGAAGCCCATGATTGGTATTTCGAATATTCTTCCCAAATATGGAAATGTTCATTGGGCGTCACGGTGGATAAAGGGCTTTTGTCAATATATGTAAATGCTTCTTCGACACTCTTTGCAATCCCTTTTTCATCTTCACACCTTAAGCTAATGCACAGATTCGAACATACAGAATATCCTGCTATATGATTGATTATTGGATTAATCAAGAATTGATTTTCCCCCTTATAGATTTCAATGCTCCTAGGATACCTTTGAACGCTCATGCTTTCACTCCTTTTTTCTTAATAATCCGTAATACAAAACCATACATCAATTCCTTTACCTTGTGCTTGCTTTTGAAAATCTATCATAGCCATATATACCTCTTCCGATATTATAACATACAGTAAATTTTCAAGTTCCAGAAGCCTGATAAACCTCTCGTCCTTGAAATGACTCTCTTAATTTTACATTCTGTCAAACAGGCTTCTGCCGGACAATATGCCTTGAGCCGAATTACCGTAACAAAAGGAGTAAAGTATTGTTAATCATTCACTCAGATATATTCTCATTCTGCTCTCTATCACATCCAGCACCGCATCCAGAGACTTCTGCCCGCTATAATAAGCCTCCACCTCTTCACTGACAATCTTCCATGCATCGTAATCTATTCCCAACTGCTGAGGTTTACTCCCCTTCAGACAGGCTTCAACCATCTCCAGATATCGCTCCTTCTTCAAAGGTATTTCGACCTGTATCTCTTCGTAGTGTCTTGCCTCCTTCTCAAAATTCGCTTCAAATTTGTCCGCGATTGCCTTTCTGGAAACAGGAAGACCATGAAAGGACTCTCCTGACATCCTTGACTGGCGTTCCTCACTCAGAAGGAAACGGATAAACTCCCACGCCCCCTCCTTTTTCTCAGATGCGTTGTTGATACAGACAGGACCACAGTACAATATGACTCCCGGCATCACTTCTATTTTTTCACCAAAGGAACCATATGACATTTCCATACTGATTATCATATTGGGTCGATTCATAGCCAACTCCAGAAAAAGTGCATCCTTTCCCAGTTTTACATCTTTGAAATTCCACCGTCCTCCCTGATATCCGTAGGTCTCCGCCATTAGAATCCCATCTTTGAGTTCCTGTCTGTCTGTCAGATTCATTCCAAAATAACAATACAGATACCACAGAGTATCCAACGGAGTTCTAAGCATCATAGTAGCAACGCCGGCTTTCTCCATGAGACCGGTCAGATCCTCAAACCGAATATTTCCATTACCTACATCTTCTTTTCTCCCACATAGGGCGGAGATTCCAAAGTAAGGTGCAACACCATAGATGCCCCCCTCTTTTTCATAGGCATGAAGTACCTCTTTGACATAGTCCTCTTCCTTTAAATCCCTTCGGATGTAGGGAGCAAGATCCACCAGTGCCCCTTTTTCAATATAGGCTTCCATACGCATATCACCATAAAACAGATCCTCGCCTCTTCCGGACATGATCCTCATGGCACAGTTGGTGTAATAATCCTCATACTCCATAGAGGGATAGGTAATAACCTCAATCCTGTATTTTTCATTTGTCTCGTTAAAGGCATTGACCTCCATCATTATTTCTGTACTCACCGTCCACATTCCAAAGGTAATGACCTCCCGCTTGTCATCGGGATCAGCAGTTGTTACGATAACTGCACCGCCACCTGCATCCTGATTTTCACCGGAATTTTTTATGCTGCCGCATCCGCACAGCAAAGTGCAGGCAAGCAATAAGGTCAGCATCTTCTTCCTAACTTTCTTCACCGGTATACCCCCTTTTATCCCTTTGTTATGTAAACAATGGTATTATAAGGCTATAAATATGGTCTATTCATAGCAGACCACACTTATAGTCTATGGCAAATAGACCGAGAAGTCAAGATGTTTTTTCAAAGTACTGGTGCCGGGAACATGGTTAGTGCCTCCGGGGAACAAAAGGAACGTCCCGCAACTCAGTTTCCCTCATCGAGATACATCTGTATCCTGCTGTCTATGATTTCCGCCGTCTGTCCGGGGCTTTTGTTTCCTGCATACATTGCTTCCAGCTCCTCGTAGATGATACGGCTCAGTTCGGTATGCTCACCGGATCCGGGTACACAGCTTTCCAGAAAAGCCTCTGCATGATGCAGGGATGTGGTTCCGTCACGGAGCACCTCCAGCTCCAGATCCCGCCACAGATATCCCCCCTCCGGCGTCTGCACAATCTCCTCAGGGAGAATCCGTTTCACACTCAAGGCGGGGGAGAAGGTCAGAGCCGGCAGCTCCTGGATCTCGTCATCCAGCAGACACTCCAGATATTTCCGCACCTCCGCTGTCCTCTTCGTGTTGGCATTCACCACAATCATTCCATCCGTATTCAGATAATTACCGCATGTGCCCTCCGTAGGAAAGCCCACAAACCGGCCATCCTTTCTGTCAGCATAAGCAGAGAATTCACAGATACTCTTCACTCCGTTCATGGTTAACAAGACGATTCTTCTTCCTTCCAGTACATCCTCCGCATCTACGTCAGAAGCTGTCTGAATTTTGTTTGTAATCTCCAGAAGGCGGATAAATCTCTCATCCTCAAAATGGCTCTCCCTTTTTTCCCAGTCAATCAGGAAAGAATTCTCCAGACTCCAATCCGTAAGAAACCTGACGGTGGCCAGAGGGGCGCAACGGATTCCCGAAGTAAAATAGACTGCATTTTCCAGTTTCCCCGCTTCCATAAGCTCCAGAATATCCTCCAGACTCCAGGTATCTCCGGTCCATGTGTCAGAGGATACCGCCATTCCTTCCGCTCTTACACTCGGAGCCAGTCCTACCAGTTTCCCGTCAATGGTTCCCATCTCTATCACGCCGGGCAGGAGCTTCTCCAGTGTCTCCCCGGGAAGCAGCTCCCCCAGATCCAACAACAATCCTTTTTCCTGCAGAATCTTCATGTCAGCCCTTGACACATACAGGATGTCAGGACCTCCTCCTGCCACAAGCTCTGCCACGACCTGCGTCCGGAAGGTATCTGGATCCGCTGCATTGCTCTCACATTCAAAAAGCATATTCGGATCCTTCCTGATGGTCAGGGAAACACATTCCTTCACCTGCCGGCTGCCCGGATCCTTATTCACCAGGTCCGCCACATATACTGACTCTCCCTTCGGCAATTCTTCAGCGGGCAAAGGAACCAGCCAGTCCTCCTGTCTTTGGAAGGTATTGCAATAGAGCCGCAGTACCGGAGGCTGTTCCTTTCTGAACACCAGCATGGTCTCGAAGGCTGTAGAGATTCCGTTATCCCGGAAGTTCAGCACAAGGGTTCTGTTTCCGGTTCCGATGTTCCATCTGACGATCCCATCTGCGATTTGGTAATAAATATTGTTTCCCTCCATGCCAAGCATCCGCCGGATATCCTTTGCTCCCGCCAGCTTTGCCAGCGTGTGCATTTCCTTCTTTTCCGTATCAGGCCACAGGAAATGATAACACCCCTCGCTGTAGTCATAGGAAGGATATACCAGTTCACCACTCTCCGTCCGAAGGGGCTCATCCAGTGTCTGATCCTGATTCCCACGATACTCCAGAAGACACTTTCCCTCCCGGTCAAACACATACAGGTCGGAATATCCGCGCTGTGTCTCTCCGGCTCTCACATAGGTATTCCCCTCTCCGTCACAGACGCAAAAACTTTGCTGTATTGAGACAGCATTCTCCATTTTATCCCTGACAATTCCCTTTTCCAGATAGGCGTCCCACAGATCCGTAACAGAAGAACCACCCTCTCCGTCAGTATAGATTATCCTGTTTACTGTCTGACGATACATACCATCCGGATTCTGCTCCGCCTCTGCCCACCGGAACACAAAGCTGTCCCCGCTTACCACATCCATGTCTGTCAGCAAACCATTATTTTCCTTTTCCTGCCCCAGTTCTTCATAGGACAGTTCACGGACGCTGATCTCCATGGTATGGGTATCGTAGCATTGCAGTGCCCATCTTTCCACTCCGTAAGACAGCTTCGACACGGAAAACAACCGGTAAAAGCAGCCGTCATGGGCACAGGTATTGGTCGTACCATATTGCCTGGATATGCTTTCCGTCTCAGCATCAAATTTTATCCCGTCCATCCCCCAAGGGATATATTTCTGAATCCAGAATTCCTGCTTTTCCTCGATATCACCCGTAACTGCAAAGCCCTTCGTCTTCCATTCCACCGGCGGCTCCTCCGCTACGGTTGTTTTTCCGCCCTTGCCGCAGCCACACAGCAAAGTACAGGCAAACAAGGAAATCATAACCTTTTTCATGATTTTCTTCACTTTCATAATCTCCTTCCAAGTTCATTCGCCTGTATCGTATCACATTATTTTTCTAACCAAAGGCTAATGAAACAATTATTAAAACCTCTTAAAACTTCTTAACATTTACAGTTAGCCGCAAACTCCTCAAAAAGCGGTATCAGCTTCTCCTCCAGCTTCTTCCTTCTGTTGGGCATGTGCAGCATCATCCCGCATTCCAGAATCAGGTCGTCCCCGTGCTGCAGGAAATAGGAGACCTTGTAAACACTTTTGTTTTTCATTTCCGCATAATGGGTGTAAATACCCTTTGATACCTCCTGCATCTTGAAGTCCTCGGCGACTCCGTATGTTCTCTCCCAGCATTCCTTTACATTTTCCGGCTCCAGGTTACAGTCTATCTCAGGGGCAATTCCCAGGAAAAACTCAGCTGAGGGCTCTGCATCTTCTCTTGGCAGGTAAGAATATCCCTGATAGATTTCTCCCACGCCAAAATCCCCGGCATCTTCAAAATGCCTGTCGCAGGGTGGCCGGAAGCTAAGGACAGTATTGTCCAACAGTTCAAGCTCCTTCCGTGGATAGGGGTCGGGTGCTCCATGGGTCGCATAGTACTCATCCGCTGCCGCAAATACATCAAGCACCGCAGCGGCTACCTCTTCGTAGGTAGAACCGGCAGGAAGGTCGATGATTTTGATACAGCCATGATAGGCCTGACTAGGAGTTGGCGCTCTCTTTTTTGAACATACCTTATAACTCCCATCTGCATATTTATCAATCACACCATAAATGTTATTCTTCCAAAAAGAATTCCAGCTTTTGTATTGTGTATTATGCCTCCATGCCGGGTCACGTTCTTTTGGTGTTACTGTTGATAAAGGACTTTTTTCGATATACTCCATCGAGGATTTGATACTCTCCACTAATTTGTCAAAATCATCCAGCTTTAGGCTGATACCCAGACTTGATTCCAAATAGTAATGACCTATATGTTTATCGTTGGGATTAACCAAAAATCTGTTTTCTCCTTTATATATGGTTATCATCCATGGAAATTCATTCATAACATTTCTCACCCCTTCTTAGTAATCTGTAATACAAAACCATACATCAATTCC
>CALZBR010000070.1 GCA_945621435.1 uncultured Lachnospiraceae bacterium | reverse complement strand
GCATCCGCATACGCAAGAACCATTGATTTCAAGAAATTCAGAGAAGTAGCAGACGAGGTCGGAGCAGTATTGATGGTCGATATGGCTCACATTGCGGGACTTGTGGCAGCAGGTCTTCATCCAAGCCCGATTCCGTATGCAGACGTAGTGACCACAACGACACATAAGACTTTAAGAGGACCCAGAGGCGGTCTGATTCTTGCAAATCAGGAGGCTGCCGATAAGTACAATTTCAATAAGGCAGTATTCCCCGGTATTCAGGGCGGTCCCCTGATGCATGTGATCGCGGCGAAGGCTGTCTGCTTCAAGGAAGCCTTATCCGATGACTTTAAAGCTTATCAGAAGGGTATTGTTGACAATGCACAGGCACTTTGCAAGGGCCTGATTGGCAGAGGCATTAAGATTGTATCCGGTGGTACTGACAATCACCTGATGTTAATGGATCTGACTCCCTTTGATCTGACCGGAAAGGCAATTGAAAAGATGCTGGATGAAGCACACATTACAGCAAACAAGAATACCATTCCCAACGATCCCAAGTCTCCGTTTGTGACCAGTGGTATCCGTCTCGGAACACCTGCCGTTACATCAAGAGGCATGAACACGCAAGATATGGATCAGATTGCGGAAGCAATTGCGCTGATCGTTAAGGGCGGAGAAGAAAAGATCCCTGAGGCGAGAGCAATCGTTCAGAAGCTGACAGATAAATATCCGCTGATCTAATGGAAAGCAGAAATTATAGCATGAGCCGTACTCTCTCGTAAGAGAGAAGCACGGCTCATATTTTTATTTATAAGCGCAGAGGAATCATTAATAGCCCAGATCTTCCGCTACAAAGAAAATTTTGATTCTGCCGGCATGACCGCTTCTTCTGGTGATCACAACCTGATTACAGATACAGTCGGGAGAAAGACAGTCGCCGCATCTGCCCGTATGAAAGCAGGGAGTGTTTTTATTCAGACGTTTTGTGTTGGCAGGAGTTGCAATATCCCGTACCCTGCGATAACCGTCCTCAACATTGGAAACCAGCTTGTTCATACCGACTACCATAATCACGTGCTTGGGACCATGGATCAGACATGCCACGCGATTTCCGTTACCGTCGATATTAATCAGTTCTCCATCCATGGTGATGGCGTTGGTACTCATGAGATAATAATCAGCCATTACCGTCCGGGCGTAAAGCTCCCGACTTTCCTCAGGAGTCTTAGCTGTCATCCTGTCGATCAGGGTATAACTCCCATTATGAATGGCATCCATCAGACCGCATTCTGCTATGGACTGGCTACCGCCCCATCCGATCACGGCGCCGTCCTCCATCATATCAAGGATTGCCTTGACGCAGGCTGTGCTGTCTTCACAAAAATATCCCTCCATATTTCGCTGATTTAAGTTTTTGATAATGCTTTCTGCCGCTGCTTGAAAAGCAAGCTGTTTTGGTGTCATGAATCTTCCTCCTCTGGTTTGGTTTTCTGTTTTAGGCAATCAGCCAATGTACCTTCTATTATAAAGCATGTCAAAAGGAAGTTCCAGAAAATGATATTGCACACAATTGTTTGACAATTTAAACCAATTTTGTAATAATATGTCAAAAAATAGAAATATAACAGATAAAAAGGCACATAATAATAAAAATTGAAAAAATAAAGAAAAAAATCAAAAAATGTGTTGACAAATCATGATGACTTGGATATAATGAACTTACAAACAACAAATTCATATAGATAAAATCTAAGAAAGGAAGGTACGGTCCCAAAGGAACATAAGGCAACCACTTGATTAGTAAATCAGATCAGGTGGCGAAGGCAGGAAGCTTTTAAAGTACAAAAGAACAAGGTACCAAAGAAAGCGGATTTCGAATTCGTATCAAGTACAGAAGAAAAGGTAACGGATTACAAAAGAGAAGAAGATAACGTTACAGTACACCCGTACAAAAGAGAAGATGGAAAAGTACGAAAGAGAAGAAGAAAACTGAATAAGAATAAAATCCAAAAGAGAAGAGAGGTAAAAGCCATTGGATAGTATAGTTTAGAAGCGGGTATTGATTCAGAAGAATTGGTACCCGCTTCGACATGTGCCGAAATTTATCTTTATCAAAAGTTTGACTTTTTTGTGGAAATCGGAAGAAGAATAAGTTATGATAGAACATATGGAGGAATGCAAGATGGCAAATAATGAAGCTTTTGATGAAGTAATGGACCGAAGGGAATATCGGCGTAAAAGAAGAGTGAGAAATCAGATCATCTCATACACTGTATTCTTTGTCCTGTTAGCTGGTTTGGTTGTGGGCGCAATTTTTGGCATAGGTCATCTGCTTACAGCAGCAAAGGATAAAAAGCAGGCAGATGAATTGCAAAAGCAGCTGCAGGAACTTTCCGAGATGGAGGCGGAGCCTAATGTTGTGGAAGCACCTGTAGAGTCTGCGGAGCCGGTACAGGAGCAGGATTATCTGGGGCAGATCGTGGATGCCTATATTGCAGAAATGCCTCTGGAAGATAAGGTGGCAGGTCTGTTTATGATAACTCCCGAGGCATTGACGGGAACTGACACAGTAATTAAGGCGGGGGACACGACACGCGAGAAGCTTAGTGAGAATCCGGTAGGCGGTTTAATTTATTTTTCCAAGAATATTAAGGATGCAGGGCAGCTTACTGAAATGCTCCAAAACACAAAGAGCTGGAGTAAATATCCGATCTTCCTTGGCGTTGATGAAGAAGGCGGCAGGGTCAGCCGGGTAGCAGAAAAGGGTCTGGCTGATAACGTGGGACCGATGGCGGAGATCGGGGCATGCGGTGATGCTGCAATGGCTCAGGAGGCGGGAGCCGCGATCGGTAGTTATCTTTCCGGCTTTGGATTCAATATGAACTTTGCTCCGGTAGCGGATGTTATTACAGAAGGAAATGAAACAATTGGAGACAGATCATTCGGAACAGATGTAAATCTTGTATCTCCTATGGTGGTAGCAGCAGTAGAAGGAATGCAGAGCAACGGCGTCAGTGCCTGCTTAAAGCATTTCCCGGGTCTTGGCGATACGACAGCGGATTCTCATGACGGAATGGCAACGACAGATAAGACTCTGGATGATTTCAATGCTACGGATTTTCCGGTGTATCAGGCAGGAATAAATGCCGGAGTAGAATTTGTAATGGTAAGTCATCTGTCTGCACCTAATGTGACAGGAGATAATACACCGGCATCTCTTTCTCCCAAAATGATTACAGAAATTTTGAGAGGACAGCTGGGGTATCAGGGAATTGTCATAACGGATGCGATGGGTATGAAGGCAATCACGGAGTATTATACATCTGCTGATGCCGCTGTGAAGGCGCTGCAGGCGGGAGCCGATGTGATCCTGATGCCGGAGAATTACGAAGAGGCATACAATGGGGTGCTGGAAGCGGTAAACAACGGGACGCTTACGGAGGAGCGTATTGATGAATCTTTAAGGAGAATCTTCCGTGTAAAATGTAAGGATAAGGTGGAATAGTGATGAAAAAAGTATTTGAAAAATGGTGTAATATCAGTCTTGTTTTGAGAATCGTCGTAGGACTTGTAATTGGCGCGATCCTGGGACTTGCAGTTCCTCAATTTACAATTGTGTCGTGGCTTGGAACAATATTTGTAGGAGCCCTTCGGGCAATAGCGCCGGTTCTTGTATTTGTTCTGGTTATGAGCTCCCTTGCAAATTCAAAGGGTGGTGCAGGAGCCAATATGCGTGTCGTAATTATTCTTTATATGGCAAGTACTTTTATCGCGGCATTCCTTGCCACGTTGGGAAGCTTCCTTTTCCCGCAGACTATTGAGCTTGTAGAGGCGGCAGTATCGAATACTGCACCGCAGGGAATCGGAGAAGTAATTGAAAATCTGCTTGTCAATATGGTTTCGAATCCGATTGCTTCGATTGTGAACGCAAATTATATCGGAATACTTACCTGGGCGGTAATTTTTGGCGCAGCGCTTAAGCAGTCCTCAGATGTTACCAAGAAGCTTCTGTCAGACGTGTCTGAAGTGGTAAGCCAGGCAGTAAGATGGGTGATCAATCTGGCACCCTTCGGAATTCTTGGTCTGGTATTTGAGACTGTGTCAGAGAACGGACTGGACGTCTTTGCCGGTTACGGAAAGCTCCTTGCGCTACTGGTAGGATGTATGCTTTTCATTTCATTTGTTACCAATCCGCTTGTTGCATTCCTGTGCATGAGAAAAAATCCGTATCCGCTGGTGTTCACTTGTCTTAAGGAAAGCGGTATTACAGCATTCTTTACCAGAAGCTCTGCTGCCAACATTCCAATGAACATGACGCTTTGCAAAAAGCTTGGATTAAATGAGGATTATTATTCCGTATCCATTCCTTTGGGTGCAACTATCAATATGGACGGTGCGGCAATCACAATTACGGTTATGACGCTGGCTGCAGCAAATACGTTGGGAATTGCAGTTGATTTCCCGTCTGCTCTTATTCTCAGTATTGTGGCAACCCTGGCAGCCTGCGGCGCATCCGGTGTTGCCGGCGGTTCCCTGCTTTTGATTCCGCTTGCATGCTCGCTGTTCGGGATTCCCAATGATGTGGCAATGCAGGTAGTTGCTGTAGGGTTCATCATCGGTGTGATTCAGGATTCTGTGGAGACGGCACTTAACTCTTCCTCTGATGTTCTGATGACTGCATCGGCTGAATACTATTTACGAAGAAAAGCTGAAAAGTAGTAACGAGGGGCATCCGGTTGCGGATGCCCTTCATTGATTAGCTGATCTGTAATAGAAAACGACGGATAAAGAATGGAGTAATCAACATGAAAAAGCGGATCGGAATCATCGGTTCACTGTGTTGTCTGGGAATTGTCATATGTGTAGGCATTTTTGATACACAACGGAAAAAAGGGAATGAAGAGACGATAGCTGAAAGCGTGCAGGAAATCATAGATGAGGAAGCATCGACAGGTGAAGTCCCTACAGATGAAGTCCCTACAGAGGAAGCCTCTACAGATGGAGACCCTACAATTGAAGCTCCTACAGATGAAACTCCGGCAGATGAAGCTGTGGCAGAGGATCCTGAAGAGGAGGTATCGCCCTTAGAAGCTTCAGAAGAACTGACGGACGAGAATGAGTATGTTAATTTTGCAATTGCAAATGTTGATCATTATGTAAATGTGAGAAGCCTGCCATCCACTACAGGAGAGATCGTGGGGAAAATTTATGACGGCGCGGTAGCTGAGATTGTTGCAGTAGCAGGTGAGCAGGATGAATGGTTCCAAATTACTTCAGGAAATGTGGAAGGATACATCAAGGCAGAATTTTTCCTTTACGGTGAAGCAGCCACCGAGGTAATGGATCAGTATGTGACAAGATTCGCCCAAGTGAAGGCAGACAGGTTAAATGTCAGAGCCGGTCAATCGACGGAGGAAGCCTGTATCGGACACCTTGATCAGGGTGAAAAGGTGAAGCTGATTGAAGACTGTGGAGAGTGGCTGCATGTACAATATACAGAACGGAAGGATGGCTATGTGGCTGCGGAGTATGTAACCGTGCTGGAAGAATATACCTATGCCAAGACGCTTGAGGAGGAGCAGGCTCAAATTGCGGCAGAAAAGGAGCAGGAGGAGCAGGCCAAAATCGCTGTTGCAGGAGAGCAGGAGACGCAGACCGAAATCGCCGCAGAAGGAGAGCAGGAGACGCAGGAAGAAAACACTGCAGAACAGGAGCAGGAGGAGCAGGCAGAACCTGATACGAAGGCGGAACAGGAGACAGTAGCGGAGCAAACGACCGAGGTGATCTCTGCTGCAAACACTTCAAACGAAGAGCTGCGCAAGAAAATTGTAAATTATGCGATGCAATATGTAGGAAATAAATACGTAAGCGGCGGATCCAGTCTTGCGAGTGGAACAGATTGCTCAGGATTTACATGCTTTATTTATGCAGACTTTGGATATTCCATCAGTCGAACCCCCAAAGGACAGTATTCCGGTGCGGGACGTAGCATAGATTACAGTGAAATTCAGCCGGGAGACATTATCTGCTACAGCTCCAATGGCGGAAAGAGTTGCACCCATGTAGCCCTCTATATTGGCGACGGTCAGATTGTGCATGCGGCAAATTCCCGAAAGGGAGTCATTGTGGGAGCGGCAGATTACTCTCCGATTATCGGAGTGAAAAATGTGATAGATTAGCGTAAACTGCGAAGGAAAAGAGGCACAAAAGTATGAGAAAGAGATTGGGATTATTTTTAGCCGGATTTTTACTAGTGGGCAGCTGGCTGTCCGGATGCCAATATGTACAGGCAGCCCCGGTGGAACAGGTGGTGGAACCTGTGGTACAACCGACACCTGTCCCAAGTGGAGAAGCGTTAGAAGCTGTAGAGGCGAAGAGCGTGCCAACACCGGAGAGCCTGCCGACACCGACGCCCAAACCGGCTTTTGAGGAGCGGGAGATTACGCTCATGGCGGTAGGAGATAATCTGATGCATATGGGAATCGTGCGTACCGGAGAAAAGCAGGACGGCTCACGTGATTATTCTGTTTTGTATAAAGGAATTTCAAAATATTTGGATGTGGCAGACATAAAAATAATCAATCAGGAAACAATTTTGGGCGGAAATGAACTGGGATTTTCGGGATATCCCTACTTTAATTCACCGACTGAGGTTGGTGATGCAATTACGGAAGCAGGATTTAACGTTGTACTTCATGCTTCAAACCATTCTGCGGATCAGGG
>CALZBR010000069.1 GCA_945621435.1 uncultured Lachnospiraceae bacterium | reverse complement strand
GCTTCAACAGTTTAAGGTACAAGAGTAAGGGATCATTATTCGGTAACGGTAAGCCTCATATCACAACGTTTGGGAACCCCGGTCTCTTCAAAATAACGATTTTCCATAGGAATCCATGTGGTAAAGAAACGTTCCGCCATCTGCGGAGAATTTCGCCGCAGGATTCTTTTTCTTTGTACCTCCGGCGAGATGTCCAGAAACAGAGACAAATCGTAATATTTTGATAATTCAGGGTGCATGGAATACACCCCCTCAATGATGACCGGGGGCTTGGGTGTAATCAGTTTTTCCTTTTCCAGTGACATGGTGGAGCAGTCGAAGCGCTTGTATCTGACGGTTTTCCCGGCTGTCAGGGGCAGTAATACCTCTTCCAGAAAGCGTTCCCTGTCAAAATTACCGCCAACCTCTGCCAGACGCTGTGAAGTACGCTGATGTGGTTGTAAAAAGAAGTCATCCATGTGGAAAACGGTGCAATCATATATTTTTTCCAACAGCCTGCTCAGTGTTGTTTTTCCGCTTGCGCTTCTTCCGTCGATTGCAACGATTGTGTTTTGCTTTTTCATTCTTTTGTCAAGCTCTGTCAAAAAGGGAAGAAGTAAAACGTATTCATCAGCCATAAGGCGATAAGAGGGATGATAAAGCTCTTTATAAGCCGCCGAATGATGAACCGCAGGGTAGCCCTTTGCTTCCCAACTTGCGATTTCGGATTCAAAATCATTCTGAGAAAAGGGGAGCAGACCTTCCCCTAGAAGTTCTCTTGCAATCTCGATTTTGGAGAGTAAATCCCAGTGCCCGTCAGGTCTTTTTTGTGCTGAGTAGTAAAACAGTTTTCCGAAGGTTGCAGCGGAAAGACCCGTTCCAAGGCAGGAGAGAGGAATCCTGCTATAGGGGCCGTCCAGTTTAATAATCTCAGTATTATCTGTGTGAACACAGTTCTGAAACTCTTTTTCGATTCCCCCTGTCACTGCTTCCGGGGAAGAAATCATATGCTCACATCCAAAGGCGCTTTGGTAGAGGTATTTGCAAAGATCCTGTATCTGAAGACCCGGAAATGATTGACAGTGCGTTATAAGCAGTTCGCGGGTTCGCTCTCGGCTGACGTTTGTGTTCATAATATCAATCTCTCAAATCAATTATTTTGGGATTTTCCAGAATCATTACGAGGATTGGGATTAAAACAATCTGAACAATAATTCCGGGAATCGCGTTGAAAAATGCTCCTGCCAGAAAAGCCTTAAGGGTGAAGGGATTGTTTTTCAGCCCCATACATATCAGCATTGCTCCGCCCCAGACCAGTCTGCCGGCAATCATCGCAGTTAATAAGGAACAGTAAATGAACGGTTTTTTCCGGGGAAGAATTCGGTGCATCAGCCCTGCTACGGCGCCATAGGTTGCAAGCTCAAATGCCATACAGACAGCCGTGGGAAACAGTGGAGGCATACTAAGGAGCAGGGATCGAAGCAGAGGAGCGATAAATCCAATGGCCAGTCCCCAGGACCAACCGCAGATAAAGCCGCAAAGAAGTACCGGAATATGTAAGGGACAGAGCTTAGAGCCGATCTCGGGAATCTGTCCTGTCAGAAACGGCATAATATAGGCCAAAGCAAGGAATAGGGCAGCAAGAATCATTTTGAGTAATCTTTTGTTTCTTTTCATAGTCAATTTCCTTTCCTGATAAAAACACAAAAAAATGCCACTATCCCTACAGGGATGATGACACCTTCCAAGTATCTTTCAGTCGTTTTGCATATCATAGCGAAAGGAAACTTCTGCTTCCGTATTGTTCTTCAGAACAATATATTTCTTATACCACAGATAATAAATATAATCAAGACATATTGGAGTAGTATTTCGATTATGTTGTACTGCGATTTATTTTCTCGAGGCTATGATCTGATTAACCTTTTCTATAGCATCGGAAATAAGAGTTGCAGTATTCAGAGTAGGTACACCGGCAACAAGGTTTTCACATTTGTTCATGGGAATGAGTATGCGGACAGCGTCTGCCTTCCCGACCGCCACAGCCATCTGTTCAGTTACTTCACCAAGCAGAGAATCTGCTATCACAATGCCGATGGGACCAATGATAATGTCAGCCCTGCGACAGGCAACGATGACGGGATTCTCTCCGGTGGCGGCACTTCTGGCGCCTGCCTTCAACATGGTAGCAGTTGCAACGGAATTGGTGCCGATGGCAGTTAAGTCGATATTCTGAAATTTTGCGGTTATCTCTTTTACCAGCTGGGCACCGAGCTGACCTCCCTGCCCATCAATCACAACGATATTCATAAGATATCCTCTCGAATGTTTTCTGTCTCGCAAACTCGCAACTCGTGTATATTGTACCACAATGCCTTTCTCTAATACAATATTCCTTTTGCAATTCCGTGTCTCCTTATCACGTGTCTCTGCATCACTAATAATCTCTTGTTTATGAGCCAAATTATAATATATAATAGACATATAGTCAGGAGGAATGAAATATGAGCAATGCAGCTTCTCCGATTCAAATCGGAAAAAGGAACTGTAAAAACAGAATTACCATGGCTCCCACAGTAAAGTTTGCTGCCGGTGACGACGGAATCGTTACAGAGGAGTTTGTAAAGCATTACGAGTCCAGAGCTGCCCATGGAGTGGGACTGATTGTGGTGGAAGCAACCTGCGTAGCAAAAGAAGCACGGCTGTTTCCCTCTCAGTTGGGGCTTTGGTGTGACGAACAGATCGAGGGTCACAAAAAGCTGGTGGAGGCGGTACATAAATATGATACACTGGTGATTCCGCAGATACATCATGGCGGTCTGGGAACCCATCCGGAGTGCGGACCGCTCACCTCCCCAACCAAGGTACAATGGAATGATGGGGATCGGGATGTGGAAGCCGTGGAACTGTCCCATGAGGATATAAAAAGAATCATCAATCAATTCGTGGAAGCAGCAGTCCGTGCCAAAAGAGCCGGGTATGACGGTGTACAGCTCCATGCCTGTCATGCCTATCTTATCAATGACTTTGCCTCCAATGTTAATCAGAGAACCGATGAATATGGCGGTAGTGTTGAGAATAAGGCACGTTTCGGATGTGAGATCATTGCAGGAATCAGAAAAGCCTGTGGAGAAGATTTCATTATTTCAGCAAGAATTTCCGGAGCGGATCCCACCGTGGCAGAGGCGAAAGAGGTGGCTGACTTCTATGTTGCGGCAGGCTGTGATTATCTGCAGGTATCCTGTGGGATAGGGGAGTTTGACGATGTTCCCCATGATGACTCACTACCCTATAATAAGATTGCTGCGCTGGGCGTAGAAATGCATAAACATTTCCGGGGAAGAGTACCGGTATCTGCGGTAAATGGTCTTCGCAGTGTAGAATCAGTCAGGTATATGCTGGAAAATGATCTTGTTGATACCGTAGACTTGGGATGCGGATTGCTGGCCGATCCGGCTTTTACGGAGGCGATTCTGGGGAATACACCCTATGTGAAATGCTACAGCTGTCCCAATTGTGCGTTTGGTCCCGGACATACGCATCCCTGTCCGGCCATGCGGTTACGGGGTGAGCATGAATTCTCTGTGATTCCGGAATAATCAGAACCGGATAGCATGAAAATGCCAAAGAAAAGCAAGAAAAGCAAAAATGAATATCGGGGCTTGCATAAAGAGAAATAGTGTGTTATATTTATTACCGACAAGTTGTCGGTTGGGGTGCAGATCATGAGAATTGTGAAGGATGCAGAAGAGCGAAGAAATGAAATATTAGATGTTGCCGAGAGATTATTTTGTACAAAGGGATTTGACAATACCAGTACCAACGATATCTTGACGGAGATTGGAATTGCCAGAGGTACACTTTATTATCATTTCAAGTCCAAGGAAGACATATTGGATGCAATGATCGAACGGCTGACGAACCAAATGGTGGAAAAGGCTTCAGTTATCGCACTGGATGAATCCATACCGGTGCTGGAACGCTTGACAGGTACGATGCTGTCTCTCAATGTTGATAACGAGCTTGGTCATATGGTAATGGAACAGGTTCACAGACCGCAGAATGCATTAATGCATCAGAAGCTGGAACTTATGCTGCTTGGAAGGGTGAACAGACTGATTACCAGGATAACGGAAGATGGGATCAGGCAGGGGATTATGCATACGGATTATCCGGCAGAAGCGGTGGAAATGCTAATGACCTATTCTTATACAGCTTTTGATAGTCTGAACCAGTATAGTGAGGAAGAGGAACAAAGAAAGGTCATGGGGTTTGTCTACCATGCGGAGCGGATACTGGGGATGAAAGCCGGTGCATTGAAGGAAGCAATGAGACCCATATTCGAAAAGTAATTGATAATATTTAAGAAAAAGGAATATTATATTCCTTTTTCTTTTGAATCAAAACCGACAGACAATCGGTCGATAAAGAAAGGAAGGAAAGCTATGAATCAAAATGTTAGGAAAAGCAATTTTGGAAAGTTTCTGCTGCTCTGGATAGGGGAGCTGATTTCCTCCGTAGGAGGCGGGCTTACCAGCTTTGGTTTGGGGGTGTATGTGTTTGAACGGACAGGAAGTGCAGCGAGTATGGCGCTGGTAACTCTGCTTGCGTTTTTGCCGACTCTGATTCTGAGTGTTCCGGCAGGAGTGCTGGCAGACCGGTATGACAGAAGGCTGCTGATGATGTTGGGAGACGGCTGCTCTGCTTTAGGAATTATTTACATCCTGATTTGTATGATGCATGGGGAAGCAAGTCTTCTCCAGATTTGTATCGGTGTATTTGTGAGTTCTGTTTTCTCGTCTCTGCTGGAACCTTCCTATCGAGCGACTGTCTCGGATTTGTTAACCCGGGAAGAGTTTTCAAAGGCAAATGGTCTGGTAAGCCTGGCGGGAAGCGCCAGATATCTGATATCCCCCCTGGTGGCGGGGCTTTTGCTAAGTGTAAGCGACGTGAAGCTTTTGCTTATTATAGATATAAGCACCTTTGTTCTGACCGTAATATCCACTGCAGTTGTAAAAAGAGGGATTGAGACGAAACCTGGGGATGAAGAGAAATCCTTTATAGAGAGTCTGAAGGAGGGCTGGAATGCGGTACATTCCGGACAGGGAATCTTTTTACTCATTCTGGTTTCAGCTGCTATGACATTGTTTCTTGGGGTGTTTCAGATTCTTGCGGAGCCCCTTATCTTGTCCTTTGCCGATTCCAAGACACTGGGAATCGGAGAAACCGTATGTGCAAGCGGAATGTTAGTTTCCAGTCTGGTATTAGGGATGCGGGGAATAAAGAAAAAGTATGTTAAAGTACTTGAAATCTCGCTGATGCTTGCCGGGCTGTTTATGATCGGTTTTGGAATTTGGGAGAATATATTTGTTATATGTGGATTTGGATTTTTGTTTTTTGCCATGCTGCCCTTTGCAAACAATTGTCTGGATTATCTGGTGAGAACGAATATTCCGGATGAGCTTCAGGGAAGGGCGTGGGGATTTATAGGATTCCTATCCCAGACGGGTTATGTAGTTGCATATGGAACCGGAGGGGTACTGGCGGATCTGGCGGCAAAGCTGCTAGACGCTGATATAGGAAGAGGAGCCGGTATGGTGATTATGATTTCCGGGGTATGTTTGTCCGTGGTGGCATTAATGATGGTGAAAATCAAGAGTATTCAGGATTTGGAAATAAGGAAAGGATAAGTATGAAGGATAGTATTTATTGGAGAATGACAAAAGAATCATGGGGAAGAGACAAATTTTCCACAGTAAGCTTTACTGCATTTGTGGCAATATCTGTGGCGATGATATTACTCACGGCAATGCTTTTTGTGAATCCACACTGCGATATCAGTTGTCGGGAATGGACAAGGCGGATGAGGGCGAGGTGATTTTTGAGGGGGATAATATAGGTACTTATTCTGAGGACATGAGAGCCGATATGCGGTTAAATAGGATGGGATTTGTATTTCAGCAGATGAATATGCTGCCAAACTTAAGTATTATGGATAATATCATACTTCCGGCATATCAGAGTCAGAAGACAAACAAAGGAAACAAAAGGAGTGAAGCCGTGCTGAGGGAAGAGGCGACTGCCCTGATGGAAAAAGTAGGTATTGCAGGACTGGAGAACAGGAGAATAACAGAGGTATCCGGAGGACAGCTTCAGAGAGCATGTATTTGCAGGGCAATGATGAATCATCCGCAGCTTCTGTTTGCTGACGAACCGACGGGAGCATTAAACAAAGCAGCCTTGGAAGAGATTATGGAGGAGTTTGTCAGATTGAACCGGGAGGGCATGAGTATTCTCATTGTAACCCATGACAGCAAGGTCGCCGGTTGCTGCGACCGGATACTCTATATGGTAGATGGGAAAATATCCGGTGAATGTGTGTTGGAGAAATATGGTTGGTAATCATGAAAACGATAGATTGGGCACCGGAAATAATCTGACTTAACCTTGGGGTGAGAATTATTATTCACGCAAAATGATATGGCATAGAGATGATTTATGAAGTATTCTTAATGTATCAGCTGAAAATCAAAACGCTATAGCAGAAAGAGAAAAAATGAATACAGGCATCGGAGAAAAAATAAGAGAATTAAGAATGATGGAAAATATGACCCAGGAAACGCTTGCTGAAAGGCTGAATGTTTCTTTTCAAAGTATTAGCAGGTGGGAGAATGGAGTTTCCCACAGTTAAAGATATTACACTGCAACTCACGCTTACAAGATATTTG
>CALZBR010000068.1 GCA_945621435.1 uncultured Lachnospiraceae bacterium | reverse complement strand
TTTTTGCTGTCAGGCATTGTGCTTTTGTGCATCCTGACGGCATTTTTGTGTTATTCCCAGGAGGCGGCAAACCATGTGGTGATCAATGAGGTCTGCACTAACAATTTTTCGGTGGTCTGCGACGAAAACGGGAATTATTCGGATTATGTTGAGTTATACAATCCGGCAGTGGTGCCCGTATCCCTGACAGGCTATTCCCTGTCTGACAGCAGGGATGATCTGGTTAAGTGCACCCTGGATTCTATGATCATTCCTCCTAAGGGAAGGATTTTAGTCTGGCTGGATGACTCTCAAGGCACGGCGGCCGGACACGCTTCTTTTAAACTGTCCAGCAAGGGAGAGAGCCTTTACTTAAGTAACCGATCCGGTATAATTACGGATTCTGTAGATGTGCCGGAGCTGTCTTATAATACTGTTTATGCCCGGACGGAGGATGGGGGCAGTCAGTGGGGAAGGCTAACACCTACCGCGGATGAAAATAATGGGAAGGCTGTTCCTGTTTATTCCGCAGAGCTGGCAGAACCGGTATTTTCGGTGGAGAGTGGATTTTATGAGAATGCTTTTGAACTGAAGCTGTCGGCCGGGAAAGGTGAGATCATTTATTACACACTGGATAGCAGTGATCCGACCACGGAATCATCGGTATATGAAGGGCCAATCAGGATCAGTGATGCCAGTTTAAATGAAAATAGATATGCAGCCCGCACAGATCTTACTGCGGTAATGGAATATGTGCCCGACTTTAAGGTGGATAAGGCAACTGTGGTGCGTGCCATGGCGTTTTCACCGGAAGATGAGACAGTAAGTGAAATCGTGACGGCAGTTTACTTTGTAGGATTTGACCAAAAGAAGGAATATGAGAACTGGGAGGTGCTTTCGCTGGTAACGGATCCGGACAACCTGTTTGATTATGAAAAGGGCATTTATGGGAATGGGAAGAATCTGGATGAGTACATTTCGGCAGCAGGCATGCAAAACGGAGAGATCCCTGCTTCCTACACGGATGAGGAGGGAAATGTTCATGAAAGAGATGTTTCTACCAATGCCTATAACCAGGGAAAAGAGTGGGAACGGGAAGCAGATCTGATCTATTTTGATGAGGCGCATGATATGCAGGCCCGGCAGAAGGTGGGAATTCGCATATCCGGTCAGTCCACCAGAAATGCAGTTCAGAAGTCCTTCAATCTGTATGCCAGAGAGATCTATGACGGAAATACAGAACTTACTTTTCCCTTTTTGGAGGGAATGGAATATGCGTCCGTCAAGCTCCGAAATGGGGGAACAGACCATGCAGGGAGCAAGATTTATGATGCGTTTTTACAGTCACTGGCGAAAGGGCGGGAGGTTGCCATACAGGCCTCAAAGCCCTGCATTGTATTCTTGAACGGAGAGTATTGGGGACTTTATAACATCAGGGAAAGGTATAAGGAGGATTATTTTCGGAACCACTACGGAATCAGTGAAGGAAACATTTGGATGATTGATTCCGGGGCACCCGCGATAGGAGAGTGGGATGCATGGAACGATTATGATGCAGTGCTCAGATTCATCTCGGAAAATGATATGAGCATTCCGGAGAATTATGAGAAGGCGGCTGAATTGATTGATATCCAGAGCCTGATAGATTTCTATTGCATTCAGTTGTATATTGATAACGAAGATGTGGGCTTTGACAAGAATATTGCCTTGTGGCGTTCCATTCAAAAAGGGGAGGGAGCGTATGAGGATGGCAGATGGCGGTTTATGCTGTATGACCTTGACGGGGCGCTTAATAACCCGGAGAATAATACCTTTACGGCATCGGTATGGTGGAAGGAAAATTTTGATCTGATGGAGGAAGGGATGATCAAAGGCTTAATGAAAAATGAGCTGTTTCGGCAACGATTTGCAGAGTCCTTTCAGGAAATTGCGACCGACAATTTTGATTATGAGCATGTGCACAAGGAATTAATGCAGTGGCAGGAGCAATATCAGACACAGACGGTAAAAAGCCATCAGAGATTTATCTCGGCAGATATAGACGCAGAGGATTACGATGCATATATTTCTTATATAGACAACTTCTTTAAAGTGAGATATGAGTTTGCCATGGATTATCTGTCAGAAGAAATGCAAGAGAGTGAATAGATGGGGGTAACATGTTTAGCAGAAAAAATCTGGTTGTGATAGGGATCATCTTAAGCAGTATGGTATACTTTTCAGGCTGTGGGCAGTTTTTGAATGCTGAGGTGGGTGATAAGACCATTGCTGAGGCAGATGAAAACAGGAATGAAGACGATATCCGGTATGAAATTACGGATATTGACAGAAATGTCAGTGAGAAAGATGCCATTGCCATAAGCTTATCAAATATGATAGAAGATAAGGACGGTGAGAACGGCTATCGTTATGAAAAGGGTATCCTTACGCTTTGCCGCGGAGGGAGCTATATCATTTCGGGAAAGGCGCAGGACTGCAGGCTGGTCATCAGCGTTTTTGATGATGAGATCGTGCACCTTATTTTTGATAATATGGAGCTGCATACAGATAAGGGACCTGCTGTTTATGTGGAGCAGGCAGGAAAAGTGGTCATTACTCTGAAAGAGAACACGGAAAATACGCTTTCCGACGGAACGGAATATGAGACCGCAACGGAAGCCTGTCTATTCAGCAATAGTGATCTCACGATAAATGGCAGCGGAAGACTGAATGTATATGGGTATTATCATGATGCGATCCGGTCAAAGGACCGGGTGAAGATAGTGGATGCCGATCTCTATGTCAGGTCGCAAAATGACGGCATCCGGGGAAATGATGGGATTGTATGTGAAAACAGTGCAATTTGGCTGGAGAGCAGAGGGACCGGATTTCTCACAAACAGTGAAAAGGGATATGTTGTGATTTCAGGGGGAAGCTGCAAGGTTACGGCAGGAGAAAATGCGATCTTTGCAGATCAATTTGTTTCCATCCGGAATTGTGACAGTGATCTGTATTCTGTGCATGAGGCAGTGCGCTGCAGTGGCACAAAGGAAATCGAAGAGGAAAGTGAAAAATGAACCGGATAGCAGTCCAGGGAAAATACCGCCATGAATACAAATATATTTGTAATGCAACGCAGAATGCGATCCTGAAAGTAAGAGCCCAGGGCATCCTGCGAAGGGACAGTCATGCAGGCAGCGATGGAGCCTATAGAATCCGCAGTCTGTATTTTGACGATTCAGACGATAAATGCTATTATGAGAACGAAAGCGGAATAGGGGAAAGAGCCAAGTACAGGATACGTATTTACAATAGTGACAGCAGCAGGATCACGCTCGAGAAAAAGAGTAAAAACAGGGGAATGACATTAAAGACGGCAGTCGAAATTGATGAGGAATGCTGTAGAGGGCTGATGGCGGGAAGAAATGTTGAAAGGAAGGGGGATATGCCTGACATCTTAAAGCAGCTTCTTCTTGAAATGCAGGAAAAGAATATGCGGCCCAAAGTGATCGTGGAGTATGTCCGGTACCCTTTTATCGAAAGAAACGGCAATGTGAGGATCACCTTTGATGAGGCAATCAGTTCTTCAAATGAGATTGGAAGCTTTCTGGATCGTAATATTACAGTGAGACCGATTATGGAAAAGGGACAGGGGATCATGGAGGTAAAGTGGGATGAATTCCTTCCGGATTACATTAAAGAGACCATGCAGCTTGATTCTTTAAACTGGAATAGCTTTTCCAAATATTATCTGTGCAGAAAATATAATACTTATGGAGGAATCAGAGTATGAATTATATTGATATTTTTAAGAAATCCTTTCTGGAGGGCTATGCATCATCTAATCTTACCGTAAAATCCATCCTGGTTTGCATGGCGATTACCATACTTATTTCAGCCTACATCTTTTTTGTATATCGGCTGATTAATCGAAATTCCTTTTATAATAAAAACTTTAATATGTCTTTGCCTGCCATTGCAATTATTACGGCAGCAATCATCTTGACGATCCAGTCAAACATTGTGATTTCACTTGGTATGGTAGGCGCCTTGTCGATTGTCAGATTCCGAACAGCGATCAAAGATCCCATGGATCTGGTATTTCTTTTCTGGTCGATCAGCGTTGGTATCATTTGCGGAGCGGGATTTGCGGTGATTGCAGTGATCGCATCGGCAGCACTTACAGTGGGACTATTGATTGCAGACAGGATTCCGATCGCCAGGGCACCACAGATCCTGCTGGTGAATTCTGACACCTTTGAGAATGAAGACAGCATTATGGAAGTGATCGGAAAGTATTGTTCCTTATATAAAGTGAAAGCCAGAAATCTGGCTCAGGATCATCTGGATATGGCAGTAGAGGTGAGAACAAAGGAGGAGGGAAAGCTGGTCAGAGAACTGATGCAGATTGAAAAAGTGACATCTGCCTCCATGGTAGCGCATGACGGAGAAGTGACGTTTTAGGATGAAAGAATGCAGGGACAGGCTGATATTGAGGGAAGGGAAATCATGAACAGATTGAAAAGGATAAGGTTATTGAAAGGCAATTTGCTTACAAACAAAATCGGTACATTTTTATTTGCAGTGCTTACTGCCTTTGCACTTACTACAAGCATGAATGTGGATGAAGCTGTTGAGGCGGGAATTACCATTGGCTTATATAAGCAGGTATATAAGCTGATTGAGATCATAGGACTTGGCCTGAAAGAGAAAGGCTTTCTGCTTTCTGTATTGACGATTCTTTTTCTTTTTCTTTACTGGTATGTATGGATCAAGAAGGGGACGGTTGCAATTCGGTACAGTAAGGGATTATCCTTCTTTCTTGCTGTGATGTATGTGGCAGGCATGGGATTTGCTTATGGTGACAGTCTGTCAGTGATATTCTCATCTTCTATCCGGTTGTTGCGTGCGTTTATCGCAGTCTGTGGATTTTATGCGGTCTATCTGACAGCTGTCAATGTGTTTTACGTTTTTCTGAAATCTGATTGGGATATCAGAATTCCCGAAAATAAATTGATAGAGTGGTATCGTAAGAAGCCATTTTTGTTTGCCTGGATTGTGATCATGGGGATATGGCTTGTTCATCTGATTCTGCGTTATCCGGGGACGATGTCTTATGATAATGCAAGAGAGCTGTCCTTTTACTTTGGGTATGATACCTTTACCACTGCACAGCCGATTTTCCATACGGTATTGTTCAGCTTCTTCGTTCAGATAGGAATATGGCTGGGCAGTGAGAATCTTGGGTTATTTTTCTTTGTGATTTTTCAGTCTCTCATAATGTCAGGTGTTCTGGCTTATTCATTAACCCTGATGAGAAGGTTCGGCTCACCCCGCTGGCTGAGATTGCTGACAATAGGAATCTATACCTTTGCACCCTATTATGCAGGGTATGCTTCCTTCCCCATCAAGGATTATTTATATACTGCATTTTTTGTTCTGCTTTTGCTGTACAGTATGGAGTGGTTTTTGGACGGTTGCTTTGCAAGGACCGGCGGAAGATTTTTGTGCTGGGTACTGGCGGGCAGTCTTCTGATTCTGCTTAGGAACAATGGGATCTATATATATGTACCGTTGGCGATTACTATTGTAGTTGCAGAATGCAAACACGTGAGGAAAGTCGGAGCAGAATACAAAGGAAAGCATATGGGAGTGGTTCTTGCCGGTATGTTGCTTCCACTGCTGGTTTCCTGCACCATAAATGCAGGCATTACAGCCGGTTTTCATGTACAGAAGGATACGCCCAAGGAAATGCTCTCTCTGCCCTTTCAGCAGACGGCAAGATACGTCCGGGATTATGGGGATGAGGTGACGCAGGAGGAAAGAGAAGCAATTGATGCAGTGCTTGATTATCAAAAGATTCCTGAGGTTTATATGGAATTGACAGCGGATCCTGTTAAGACTACCTATCATGCTCACAGTACGGAAGAATTGCTGGCATATTTTAAGGTATGGTTTGCACAGTTTCTGAAGCATCCCCTGTGTTATGTGGAAGCTACCTGGAATCAAAACTATTATGTTTTTGCCCCCAATATTGATAACATCGTGTATAATAAGGACTGTACTGTTGCATATGAGATTATGAATGAAATGGGAATGCAGGAACTGATTGAATTCAAGGTTCCGGAAATGATGCATGGAATCTGTACCATTATGGTCAGCTATTACTCGTTGCTTACACGGCTGCCGATCATAGGATTGTTAAATAATGTGGCATTTTATATCATTTTATTGTTTGTGATCACATGTTTCTTCCTGAAAGGCAGGCAGAAGAAGGCTTTATGGATGCTGTTACCGCTGTGGCTGACTTTTTTGATCATTATAGCTTCACCCCAGATCCAGAATCAGCCAAGATACGCTTTCCCGATTATTTATTCCATGCCGATTGTGGTAGCGTTTTTTATAAGAACCGAAAAAGTGCAATAAAGAGGGAATCATGTCAAAAAAGCTCACATATTTTTATCTGATACCTTTATGGGCAGTGCTTTTGGCAGGCTGTGTCTTCAGCCTGCTGAAGACTACTTATTTTGAACTGTATGTATATAACGAAATACCGAAGTATAAAAGTGATCATCCGTTGTTACTTCTGGTGTTACTGGCAGTATTTCTGCTTTTGGCGTATAAGGGGAGCAGGCTTTTGGACAGGCAGAGTCTGAGTGCAAAAAGACTATCCTACATAGCAGGCGGTTGGGCTTTCCTGCTCAGCTTGTTCTTTGTTTTGCTGTTTCGCTGCGGAGCGGTTTGCGACAGTGGTTTTTTAAGCGATTATGCAGTACAGTTTATGAAAGGTGATTATTCAGCCCTCACAGAGGGGGAATACCTTCACCATTATCCTTTCCAGCTGGGGATGATCGCACTTCTGGAGCTGCTATACAGGGCTTTCGGGGTAGAAAATTATCTGGCATTTCAGTTGTTAAATGTAATTGCGATCGTCAGTATCATCCTTTCCTTAAATCGGATTACGGAAGAATTGTTTGAGGAGGAAAAGGTACGTAAACTGGAAGCGGTTATTTCTCTGGGGATGCTTCCGCTCTATTTGTTTGCCACCTTTGTTTATGGGGATATTATCGGTGTGGCATTGGGAATCTGGGCAATTTATTGTGGAATCAGATATATAAAGGAGGAGAAGGTCAGATATCTTCTGGTTTCGGGACTGCTTTTTATGGTGGCAGTTGTGGTCAAATCCAATATCTATGTTCTGATGGTTGCTTTTGTGATTGCAATGCTGATCAAAATGTTTCAGAATAAAAGGTGGTGGCTTATCCTATTGCTGTTTGGCATTATTTTGGGATCTCAGGCAGGAATCAAAGGGGTGGAGACCATGTATGCAAAGCGTGCCGGGATAGAACAGATACCGGATGGTACCCCGAAGATTGCGTGGATTGCCATGGGCCTGCAGGAGGCAGATGAAGACAATAATGGCTGCGGCTGGTATAATGGATACAACTGGGCTGTCTATAAAGATAGCGGTTATGATGAAGAGGCAACTACCCGGGCCTGTGTAGAAAACATCAGGGATTCGCTGAAAAGATTTGCACAGGATCCGAAGGAGGCAGTTTACTTCTTTTATAAAAAATTTGTTTCCCAATGGAATGCACCCACGTTTCAGGCGATGATCACCAACGAATGGTACAGCAGATACACGGAAAATAAACCCCCACTGGCAGACTTCCTCATTTATGGAAGCGGGAGAAAAATCCTATATCAGCTGATGAATTTTTATCATTTATTTATGTTTATTGCAGGGACAGCAGGTTGTTGGTCCCTGATTAAGAATTGGAAGTTGGAAAGAGCTTATTTTGCATTGAATATCTTTGGAGGATTTCTGTTCCATATGATCTGGGAGGCGCAATCCCGCTATATCTTGGGGTACTATGTGATGATGCTGCCTCTAGCGGCTGTTGGATGTATGCATATTTTTGGCCGGATGGCGAAATGTCAGGTGAAAATAAATGAGCGCAAAAGAAAAAGTAAGTAAAATTGCGCCGCCGGTAATATTTGCGGTGTGGTTGATTTTTAATGGAATACTTCTGGCACGTCATGAACTATGGCGGGATGAGGCGAATGTGTGGCTGATGGCAAGAGAATTGACGCCATGGGAGCTTCTTGGAGAAAT
>CALZBR010000067.1 GCA_945621435.1 uncultured Lachnospiraceae bacterium | reverse complement strand
ATACATAAAAATATGTTACTAAGAAAAGTTTGTGTTGAAGAAAATTGTCGCTTGCAGTATTGCTGATAGGAAGATTCATAAGGAATCGTGGCATCGGTAAGTATGATGGAACAAGTTATTGTAAGCACACTTATGAAGCAAGATCTATGAATGAGAGGGATAGTCTATATGGCTAAATGTATATGCCCAAAATGCAAATCTGAAAATATTATACCGATTATGTATGGTTATCCTGCTCCGGAGGCAATGGAAGCAGCTGTTGCAGGAGAATTGAAACTTGGAGGTTGTGAGGTCTATATTGATGGCTGTGATATGCCAGATAAGTTCTGTAAAGATTGTGAATTTGAATGGAGCGTTGATCATTTTCTTGCTGAAGACATTGTTAAAGTCAGATTTAGATATTGGTCGAACTGGGGATTTATGGATTCAGAATTATTAACAGAAGAACAATGGGCTTTCGAAGTATACCCGGATGGAACTATCAAGTATTTTGCATATCCGAGGGCGAGTCGTAGAGTTCTGGATAAGGATGAGATTCGTATTTCATCAGATAGAGTAAATGATTTCTACAATCAAGTTATATGGCTATATCGTCCTTGGACAGAAATCGTAGATTGTCGTGTTTGTGATGGATGCAGCTATGAATTGACAATTACATATAAAGATAATAGAAAGAGAAAATTCAGTGGTGATATTGGCGGTGGAACTATTGATGAGACAATAATGAATTTTCTTAAATCAATTCCGGAAATGAAGCAAAAGATAGAGGGGGAAGATGCAGATGAGTAATAGTAAGATAACTTTGATAAATGGTTCCTGTGCAGATCAGGAAGTAGATGTTGTAGTTAATGCTGCTAATGGCGGTCTATGGGCTGGTGGCGGAATATGTGGTGTGATTTTTAAAAAAGCTGGTATGAGAGAACTCACTGATGCTTGTAATAAACATCAAACACCGGTAAAAGATGGTGGAGCAGTAATCACGCCTGCTTTTAATATGATTAATGCAAAAGCAATCATACACGCAGTTGGACCTGATTTTGGCAGAACGCCTTCTGCTTTCAAGGAATTATTTGAGGCATATTACAATTCTTTAGTTGTACTAAAGGAAAATGGGCATCATAGCATCTCGTTTCCGTTGATAAGTGCAGGAATATTTGGAGGCAATTTGCCTAATCCGGTTGCTGAGTCTACAAAACAATGCTGCAGAGCTTATAATAAGTTCGTGCAGGATTTCCCTGGCTATATTGTTGATGTTAAGCTATGTGCTTTTTCGTCAAATGAAATGGTTGAGGCAAAGAAGGAATTCGCAAATTACTTTGGTTAGAGAAGGAAATGGATAAATGACAGATCTACCGAGTGCAGATGCCAAACATCACTCCTCATGTATATCGACATACCTATTGTTCCAATATGGCGAAATCGGGAATGAACCCCAAGACGCTGCAGTACCTTATGGGACATTCGGATATATCAGTCACGATGAATGTGTACACGCATATCAGCTTTGATGATGCCGAGGAAGAACTGAAACGGATGGAAGAGTTCCGGAAGGCACAGGCAGAGATTGAACAGAAGAAAGAGAAACCGATATCACAGAAGATGTTCAAGGCAATTTAATAATAGAAGATAGAGAACGCTTTGGCATTTATGCTAGGGCGTTATTTTGTTATAGAAAAAACGAAAATAAGATTGTATAATATATTTTGGAGAAATTTTGCCTTGAAAAGGATGTGAATAGATAAATGGAAACTTTTTATTTGATTGATTTTGAAAATGTTCATAATGATGGCATTGCGAATATTGAAAGTATGACAAAGGAAGACCATGTGCATATTTTCTCAACACAGAATGCAACAAATATAAGACAGGACATTTTTTGGTTAAATGGAGATATCAAATCTCATTTAGTTCCAGTGCGAAAGCAGTCATTGGATATGCATCTGGTTTCTTACTTAGGCCATTTGTTGGGAGTGTATGGTAAGGAATGTAGTTATGTGATTATCAGTAAGGATAAGGATTACGATAACATAGTTAAGTTTTGGAAAGAGGAAGGCTATCCTAACATTTCTCGTAAAGAGAAGTTACCGGGAAAGACTACACCGACAGCTAAAACTACAAACAAGGCTACAGTAACTACTACGGCTACTACCAAGGGCAAGCAGGCGCAAGCAATCAATAGTGTGATTAGTACAGGATTGTCATATACATTATCTGGAAGTGATAGATGTGAGTTGAATCTGTATGTTCAACACGCACTTACAGATGATTACGATTATACCATTGGGGTTGCAAATAGAATTTGCAAATATGTAATTGCCCATTGTAATGATGAGCGTATGTTAAGTGGTTTGCACAATGATATTCGAGCAGAGTTTCCTAGCTGTTATGAAGAAGTATATTCAGATGTTAAGGAAATTCTTTGTGAATTTGTTGGAGATAGAAAGCAAGACTCAAAGAGGGAGGCGCAGGTAAGGTCTTTCTTTGGTAGATACTTTAAGAAAAAGATTTACACTGAATGCAAAGAAGATATTATAGATGCAATCCTTTCGGGAAGAACCAAGCAACAGGTTAATAATAATCTGATGAGAATATATTCTGATGGCAGCATTGTGTCCCATATTTATCAAACCATACAACCTTTGATTAAGGATTTGCCGGGTAAGTAGTAAAATCCTTAGTAGTAACCCTTTCCGTTTTACTACTAATTTTACTACTAACAGGTAGTAACAACTTGCTAAATTCTGCTCTGATTTGCCACATTCCGTCATTTCAGAGCAAATCACAAAATACCCGATATCCCTCGCAAAACAAGGCATTTCCGGGCAAAAAGGAGTAAATCAAAACTATGATTAAAGTCTTATTCATCTGCCACGGCAACATCTGCCGTTCTCCCATTGCGGAGTTTGTTATGAAGGATATTGTAGCCCGAGAGGGATTGGAGGACTGCTTCTGTATCGCCTCGGCGGCTACCAGCACAGAAGAAATCTGGAACGGTGTGGGGAATCCGGTCTATCCGCCGGCCAGGGCGGTGTTGGCGGAGCATGGGCTGGACTGTAGTGGGAAGCGGGCGGTTCAGCTGACCAGGGCGGATTATCATAAATATGATTATCTGATAGGCATGGATAGCGCCAATATCCGCAATATGATGCGGATGTTAGGCGGGGATAAGGAATGCAAGATATTTAAACTGCTTGCCTTTACGGGGGTCGAGCGGGATATTTCCGACCCCTGGTATACGGGAGATTTTGAGACCACCTATCGCGATGTGAGAGAGGGCTGTCTTGCGTTCATGGATTACTTGAAAGAGAAAGAGTCCTTCTAGGTTGTATCGATTATCTCATTAACGGGCAAACAGCAGAGTACGAAAAACAGCAGAGTATGAAAAACAACAGGGAAAAACAACAGGGAAAAACGGCGCTGAAAACAAAAGATCGGAGAAAGTTGATTATATGATACGTGCGGTAATTTTTGACATGGACGGTACCCTCATTGATACGGAGAAGTATTATAGAGTTTTCTGGCCCAGGGCGCTGGCAGAGTTTGGCTATCAGATGACGGATGAACAGGCCCTCTCCATGCGCAGTCTGGGAAGGCCCTTTGCCCCGGCGCAGTTAAAGAGCTGGTTCGGGGAAGAGTTGGACTATTATGCGGTGCGGGATTTGAGAAAAAAGTTGATGGAGGAGTGCCTTGACAGAGAAGGAGTCAGGTGTAAACCGGGAGCCTTAGAGCTGGTGCAGAAGCTGAAGGAACAGGATGTGACCACAGCCATCGCTACAGCTACGGATCTTGAGCGGACGGCGAAATATCTGCGACTCACAGGGCTGGAGGGATATTTCCGACGGCTCATCAGTGCCACTCAGGTGAAGGAGGGCAAGCCGTCACCGGATATTTATCTGTATGCCTGTGAGCAGCTGGGGCTTTCTCCGGAGGAGTGTCTGGCGGTGGAGGATTCGCCCAATGGTGTCCTGTCTGCCTATCGGGCTGGGTGCAAGGTGGTGATGGTGCCGGATCAGACGGAGCCTGACGAGGAACTGAAGAGGCTGCTGTATGCGAGAGTGGATTGTCTGCTTGATATTCTGGGGGTACTGGGGGAAGAAAGTACTGAGATATAAAAATATATTCTATGTGTCGGTTCGGAATTTGTTTTTGAATGACATGGGATGTCGGGGCGGTAACCGTTTGGGGCGGAATAGTGCTTGCGGTCTTGCATTTTGCGTCTCTGCGTGATATTATTTTAACGTGCGTATCCGGAGCAGGGAATTGCTCCATTCTGATAATAGCAGTAAAAAAGATGAAATGTCCTTCGGGGCAGAAAGGAAGCAGGAAAATGATCAAAGGTTTTGATGATGTTATTACAAAGGTTAAGAGCTGCGGAATGAAGAAGATTGCAGTGGCAGCAGCACAGGACTCCGCTGTGTTGGAGGCTATAGGTCATGCAAAGGCACAGGGAATTGCAGACGCAATTCTGGTAGGTGACGAGGCTAAGATTAGAGAGATTGCCGCTTCTATCGATATGGATCTGACAGGTTATGAGATTATCGACGAGCCCGATATGGCACAGGCTGCCCTGAAGGCAGTTAAGCTGGCACATGACGGTGTGGTTGACATGTACATGAAGGGGCTTTGCGATACCAAGACTTTCCTGAAGAGTGTACTGGACAAGGAAGTTGGTCTTAGAACCGGCGGACCTCTTTCTCACGTAGCTGTATTTGAGATTCCCGGCATTGACAGACTTCTGTTCCTGACAGACGTTGCGTTTGTTACTTATCCTTCCCTTGAGGACAAGGTACATATCATTGAGAATACCGTTCCCGTATGCAATGCCTGCGGACTGGAGAATCCCAAGGTTGCACCTCTGGCTGCAGTAGAAGTGGTAAATCCCAAGATGCAGGCTACTGTAGAGGCTGCTGAGTTGGCTAAGATGTGTGAAGAAGGACAGATTAAGGGTTGTATCGTAGACGGACCTCTTTCTCTTGACCTTGCCATCGACCCTGAAGCTGCAAAGCATAAGGGTGCTACTGACCGCAAGATTCAGGGTGATGCAGATGTGCTTCTGTTCCCTGACATTCATGCAGGTAATCTGGTATATAAGTGTCTGGTACATACCGTGCCGGGCTTCAAGAACGGTTGTATCCTTACCGGAACCAAGGTTCCCGTTATCCTGACCAGCCGTTCCGATACCTTTGAAACCAAGGTGAATTCCATCGCTCTGGCAGCAGTTGTGGCGGAAGAGCTGAGCAGGTAATTGTGTATGGATTTGCTTTTTGAGGTTGCGGTTGAAGCTGCAGGAGAGCTGATTTCCGAAGGAATCGATGCTGTCGCAACATCCAAAAAAGAAAAGAAAGACCAGAAAAGCTCCAAAAGTCAGAAAAGTCAGAAAAGTCAGAAAAGTCAGAAAAGTCAGGAGGAAGACAAAGATGTCAATTAAAAGTTTAATTATTAATCCCGGTTCCACCTCCACCAAGATCGGTGTTTTTGAGGATGAAACATTGTTGTTCGAGGAGACCCTCAGACATTCCACAGAGGAGATTTCCCGGTATGCGTCCATCGTAGACCAGAAGGATTTCAGAAAGAAAATCATTACTGACCTTCTTGATTCCAAGAATTTCGATAGGAAGAGCCTTGACGTAGTTGTGGGTCGTGGCGGTATGCTCAAGCCCATTCCCGGAGGTACTTATGCGGTAACTGATGCACTGCTGGCAGACCTGAAGGCTGGTGTTTCGGGACAGCATGCCTCCAACCTCGGCGGTATTCTGGCAAGAGAGATCGGCGATGAAATCGGCGCTCCTTCCTATATTGTTGACCCCGTGGTGGTTGATGAGCTTGCTCCCGTGGCAAGATATTCCGGAGTACCCGAGCTTCCTCGTATCTCCGTTTTTCATGCGTTGAACCAGAAGGCAGTGGCAAAGAGATATGCCAAGGAAATCGGCAAGCCTTACGAGGAGCTGAACCTGATTGTGGTACATATGGGTGGCGGCGTATCAGTCGGTGCACACAAGAACGGTCAGATCATTGACGTATTTAACGCACTGGACGGCGACGGCGCATTCTCTCCCGAGAGAGCGGGCGGCGTCCCCAGCGGTGCTCTGATCAAGATGTGTTTCTCCGGCAAATATACCGAGAAGGAAGTATACAGCAAGATCGTAGGTAAGGGTGGCTTCAATGCATACCTTGGCACCAACGATATGAGAGAGGTAAACAAGAAGGTGGAAGCCGGCGATGCAGAGGCTGCTGCCGTGAGAGATGCGTTCCACTATCAGGTAGCAAAGGATATGGGGTCCATGGCCTGTGTGCTGGAGGGTAAGGTTGACCAGATCATCGTGACCGGTGGTATTGCCTATAATGCATCTACCATCGAGGCGTTGAAGAAATATGCCGGATGGATTGCTCCGTTCACCGTATATCCCGGTGAGGATGAGCTCCTTGCCCTGACTCAGGGTGCACTCCGTGTGTTGAGTGGCGAAGAGAAGGCAATGGAGTATTAATCCCGGTTAATTAAAAAATATAAGAAGAGGGAAGCGTCCTTGGGCGTTTCCCTCTTTGCGAAAGTGAGGATGATATGTACAAGGACGGTAAGATTTATATAGGACTTGCAGACGGTGAACGGGTAAACATGCATTTGAAGATGTGCAACAGACACGGGCTGATAGCAGGAGCCAGCGGAACAGGTAAGACCATTACCATGAAGGCCATGGCGGAATCCTTTTCCGAGGCGGGAGTACCTGTATTCCTCTGCGATGTTAAAGGGGACGTGTCGGGTCTTGCGGTACCCGGAGCACAGTCTGAAGGCATGGAGAAGAGAATCGACAAGTTCGGGCTCAGAGATTGTTTCCAATATCAGGGGTATCCTGTGACCTTTTGGGATATTTATCAGGAGAAAGGACATCCTGTGAGGGCTACCATCTCGGATATGGGACCGGATATCCTGTCTCGTCTCATGGATCTGACACCTGCCCAGGAGGGGGTACTGAATATAGTATTTAAGATTGCAGACGACAAGGGGCTGATTCTGGTCGACCTGAAGGATCTGAAGGCAGTACTCAATTATGTATCTGAGCATAGAAAAGAGTACCTCACCACCTACGGGAATGTGACGCCTCAGTCTATCGGAGGTATCATCCGTGCCTTGATTCCGCTGGAAAATCAGGGCGGCGAGTTGTTCTTTGGTGAGCCTGATCTGGATATCTTTGACTGGATGCGCACAGACTGTACCGGAAAGGGCATGATCAATATTCTGGACAGTGTGAAGCTGGTGCAGAATCCCAAGCTTTATGCAAGTTTTATGCTGTGGATGATGGCAGAACTTTTCGAGCGTCTGCCGGAGGCAGGTGACCCGGAAAAGCCCAGACTGGTATTTTTCTTTGATGAGGCACATATGCTGTTTGCCGATGCCCCCAAGGTATTGGTGCAGAAGATTGAGCAGGTTGTAAAGCTGATTAGATCCAAGGGCGTGGGTATCTATTTTGTAACTCAAAGCCCCGGGGATATTCCTGACAGTGTCCTTGCCCAGCTGTCCAACAGAGTACAGCATGCCCTGCGTGCTTATACTCCTGCGGAGCAGAAGGCAGTCCGTGTGGCGGCACAGTCCTTCCGTGTCAATCCGGCCTTCAAGACGGAGGATGTGATTATGGAGCTGGGGGTAGGTCATGCGTTGACTTCCTTCCTGGACGAAGATGGCGTGCCCGGTATGGTACAGCAGACTGCCATTATCTGTCCTCAGAGTCTGATGGGACCGGTGGAAGAAAGCACAAGAAAGACCCTGTTGGCAGCAGACGGTATGGCAAAATACGATGAGGTCAAGGATCCCTGGACAGCTTATGAGGTTCTGACGGATCTGGCAGCAGAAGAGGAGAGAAAGGCAGCACTGGAGGCCGAGAGAGCCCAGCTTGCAAAGGAGCGGGAGGAATTCGAGAAGGCCAAGGAGAAGGAAGCCCTGCTGGCGCAGAAGCAGAAGGAGAAGGACGCTGAGGCAGCCCGCAAGAAGAAGGAGAAGGAAGAGGAAGCTGCCAGGAAAAAGAAGGAGAAGGCTTCCGAGAGAAGACAGGCACAGCTGGAGCGCTCACTGATCAATACCGGTGTTCAGGTGCTGAAGCGAGGGATTTTCAATACCTTGTTCAAATAAAGTGTTGAAAACAGGTCATTCATTCCTTTAAAACAGCTGTCCGTCGTATTGTGGAAACTTACGGTGCATGTTATGGTAAGATGTCAAAAAGATATATCAAAAGCTGAGATAAACACCGGAAAAAGGATGAAGAACTATGGACGAAAGATTCTCGATTAATATTCCATTAGCTAAGAATGATCTTACAAAACTGGAGCATGGAATCTTTTACTTATAGATGCAGATGATCTGGAATGCATTCTGAAACCACAACAAGGACAGAAGTGTGCTTCCAGAGCTGTTTCAAGATAGATTGTTTTTGTTTGACCTTCAATGTCGATAGAGCTGAT
>CALZBR010000066.1 GCA_945621435.1 uncultured Lachnospiraceae bacterium | reverse complement strand
TCTGTCAGCAGTTCTTCCACCAGTTCATCTCTCTCCACCTTCATAATCAGGCTTCTTGCATTCTTGTGGCTGGTAATATAGGTCGGATCCCCGCTCATAATGTATCCCACAATCTGATTCACCGGATTGTATCCTTTTTCCGACAGTGCTTCATATACAGTAGCAAGCACCAGCTTTGCGCCTGTTTCAGGCTCTGTCTCAACTTTAAAATATTGTGTGTTTCCCAAATCCTGCATATGTTTCGCACTCCCCTCTTCTCCGAAATCTTAACCTTATCTTTTATCATACTATATTTTTACTCAAAATTCAAGGGACACCAGTATTTCTTCCGTGAGAAGTCCTTTGACGGGTACCCTGACAATGGTATTTTCCGCTGTTCCTTCCGGATTCACAGCCACCCGGACATAGTCCGGTGTGTGACCGATACGCCACTGTCTGCCGTCGATTTCCTCGATATCCTCCAGAAGCACCTCTGCTTCCCTGCCGATATAAGTCCTGCGAAAAGCCTCGGACTGTCTCTTTTCCATCGCCAGAAGTTCATTGCTCCTGATGGTTTTGACGGAATCGGGAATCTGATCCGGCATTCTGTCTGCCGCGGTTCCTGCACGTCTGGAATACTTAAAAATGTGCATTTCGTAGAAGCCGATTTTCTCAAGAAATGCCTTTGTCTCCCGGAATTCCTCGTCGGTCTCCCCGGGAAATCCCACAATCACGTCCGTGGTAATGGCCGGATGGTTAAAATTCTCCCTGAGTAGCTCCACTGCTTCCAAGTATTCCCCGGTAGTATAGTGTCTATTCATTCTCTTTAAGGTTGCATCGCATCCGCTCTGTAAGGACAAATGAAAGTGAGGACAAAGCCCCTTTACCGACGCCAGCCTCTTTGCCGTTGCCGGGGTCACAATTCTGGGCTCCAGGGAACCCAGGCGAATACGCTCCAGACCGGGAATCTCCTGAATCTTCTCAACAAGGTCGATGAGCCTGCCGGCTCCGGTGTATTCCGGATGCTCTTTTCCCTCCATGCGTTGGCTTCTGCCCTCAGACCAGGCCTGTCCGTCAAAGTCAATGCCGTAAGAGCTGATATGGATTCCGGTGAGTACCACCTCCTTGCAGCCGGACTCTGCAAGGACAGTAATCTCCTTCAGAATATCCTCTGCCTTACGGCTTCTCACACGACCTCTGGCATAGGGGATCTCGCAGTAGGAACAAAACTGATTACAGCCATCCTGTATCTTGATGTATGCTCTGGTATGCCCGGAGGTACGCCTAAGCTGCATTTCCTCATACTCGTATGTATGATTGATGTCCAAGACCGTGGTTTCTCCCAGGGTCTTGTCCCGTTTTTCCGGCTGCGTCCCGCGTCTTTTCAGGTAATCCTCCAGGATCTCCACGATGTCCTTTTTTCTGTTATTCCCCACCAGAAGGTCGATGCTCTCATCCTTCTCTGCATTCTCTTTTCCGGATTGAACATAGCAGCCCACAGCGACTACCACGGACTGCGGATTCTTTTGTTTTGCGCGGTGAAGCATCTGCCTGCTCTTTCTGTCCGCTATGTTTGTGACAGTACAGGTGTTAATGATATAAATATCGGCCGGACTGTCAAATGGTACAACTGTATACCCCTCATCCTGCAGTTTTTGCTGCATAACTTCCAATTCGTAGGAATTTACCTTGCAGCCAAGGTTATGAAATGCAACTGTTTTCATGCGAAACTCCACTCATTTTTGTTTTGTTTTTAGCCTTGACTTTTTGAAACTTTGCCATTAATATGTACTCAGAAGGTATGAAACCATAAGGAGGTAACAACAATGAAAACAGTACAGATTTCTTTAAATTCCATTGACAAAGTTAAATCATTCGTAAATGATATTACCAAGTTCGATAACGATTTCGACCTGGTGTCCGGCAGATACGTTATTGATGCAAAGTCCATCATGGGTATCTTCAGTCTGGATCTCTCCAAGCCCATCGACCTGAACATTCACGCCGAGGACGGAGCTGATGATGTACTGAACGCTTTGAAGCCTTATATTGTATAAGTATTCATCAAAGCTAAAATCAATAAGGTAGTGGAAAGCTCCGAAGAGTTAACTCTTTGGAGCTTTTTTATACCCTTTCCCAATTCATAAAAATTGTTTACTCGACGATGATCAATTCATCTGTCTCCAGAGCCGTCTTTACCAGTTCTTCAATCTTTTCATCCAGATTATGCTCATGTCTGCGGATAATATTCACGTTGGGCTTGGTAACGGGATGTTTTGCCACAAAGATGGTACAGCAGTCCTCAAAGGGAAGGATGGAAGTCTCGAAGGTATCGATTTTCTTGGCTACCGCAACAATTTCCTCTTTGTCAAAGCCAATCAGGGGGCGATATACCGGCAACTCGCATACTTCGTTGGTAGCCACCAGGGAACTCATGGTCTGGGAAGCTACCTGACCGATACTCTCACCTGTAATCAGTCCGAGGCAGCCGGTTTCCTTCGCGATATGCTCCGCAATTCGCATCATATACCGCCGCATGATGATGGTCAGCTCCTCGTGAGGGCATTTCTCATGGATATAGAGCTGGATATCCGTGAAGTTAATGATATGCAGGTAAATAGGACCGGTGTATCGGGATACCAGTCTTGCAAGATCCACCACCTTCTGCTTTGCACGCTCACTGGTATATGGCGGCGCATGGAAGTAAACCGCATCTATCTTTACACCTCTTTTGGCGATCATATAGCCTGCCACAGGGGAATCAATACCACCGGACAGAAGCAGCATGGCTTTGCCGCCGGTACCTACAGGCATTCCGCCGGGACCGGGAATAATCTCGGAATAAATATAGATTTTCTCACGGATTTCCACATTCAGCAGAAGCTCGGGCTCATGTACATCCACATGAAGCTCCGGATAGGCATTCAGCAGAACTTCTCCCAGCCCGGCATTGATTTCCATGGACTCCATGGGATAACTCTTTTTCGCACGTCTGCAGTTTACCTTGAAAGACTTATTTTTGTCCGGATACACGTCATCCACATATTTTACCACGGTCTCACAAAGCTTTTCAAAGCCCTCATCCTCCACATAGATCATGGGGCAGATGCCCGAGATACCAAAGACATGCTGCAACCGGGCTATGGTCTCCTCATAGTCGAACTCTTCCTGCGCTTCCACATAGATACGTCCCTGGGTCTTGGAAATCAGGAACTTACCCTCGCATTTCTTCAGGGCAAACTTTATCTGGTGAATCAGAGCATCCTCAAACAGATATCTGTTCTTTCCCTTGATTCCGATCTCTGCGTATTTTATCAAAAAAGCTGTAAACATAGTTTCCTCCTTGATGCGAAACACCGCCTGTCATCGGCGAGTGTACCTTCTCAGCATAGGAATTTTATCATACATTTCCTGTAATGTATAGTCCAATTCTTCCTGCGTGGTATAGACTGAAAAGCTGAAGCGGATGGTGGATTCCAACAGCTGTTTCTCCACACCGATGGCTTTCAGGGTGGCAGAAGGCTGAGGCTTGCGGGCAGAGCAGGCGCTGCCTGCCGACACATAGATTCCCTTTTCTTCCAAAGTATGCAGCAGCACTTCGCTTCGCACACCGGGAACGGAAACGCTGACAATATGAGGCGCTGTGCCCTCTCCGTCCGGCTGATCCGGCAACAGACCATTGATACGCACTCCTTCAATTCGACGCACGCCCTCCATAAAGTACTTTTTATACTGTGCAAGACGTATGATATCCTCGTCATAATGCTCATAGAGAAGCTCTGCTGCCCTGACCATTCCTGCAATTCCGGGAACATTGTCGGTACCGGAACGCAGGTTCATCTGCTGTCCGCCCCCGTAAATAATAGGCTGAATTTTCACATTGCGCCCGATATAAAGGAATCCTACCCCCTTTGGTCCATGAATCTTGTGACCGCTGGCAGACATTAGATCAATCCCCATCCTTGCAGGGTAGATTTTAGCCTTGCCGAATCCCTGCACCGCATCCACGTGAAACAGGGTAGACGGATTTATTTTCTTAATCAAAGCGCCCGCTTCCGCGACAGGCTGCAGCGCACCGATTTCATTGTTGGTATGCATGATGGAGACAAGTATGGTATCGGGTCTTATCGCATTTCCCAGATCCTCCGTTCGAATCTGTCCATAGGAATTGACCGGTAAATACGTGACCTCATATCCCCGGGTTTCCAGATAGGCACAGGTCTTCAGTATGGCAGGATGCTCCACCTGAGTGGTGATGATATGCTTCCCCTTTCTGCAATTGGCATAGGCACAGCCCATCAATGCCATGTTATCGGATTCTGTACCGCCTGAAGTGAACAGAAGCTCCTTTTCATTCACCTTCAAAAGCCTTGCAAGTGACTCTCTGGCACGGCGCAGATACTCCTCCGCCTGCACACCCTTCCTATGAAGACTGGAGGGATTGCCGTAATCCTCACACATAATTTTTGTCATCAACTCTGCGACCTCGGGAAACGCCCTAGTCGTTGCAGAATTGTCCAAATATACTTCCATGTTATTCCCCTTTTCCGTCGTCAGGGACGACTTTGGGCATAATGCCGCTTTCTATCTTAGTATACGCACTTTCTCTTGTCCGTGCCCCTGCGGGAGATGCTTATCTGTCAAAATCAGGCTTTCTGCGCCTGCAGTTTCAAATGCCATCCTGCTTTCTACGATTCCATCAGATATCCGATCCATGCCAATACCGTGAAGCCTGCCGTCTCAGTGCGCAGAATCCGCCTGCCCAGGGTGATGGGCTCCACTCCGTTTTCCCTTGCCAGATCGATCTCTCCCTCGTCAAATCCACCCTCCGGACCGATAAAGACCGCAATCCTCTGCCCCGGCTTCAAGGCGCCGAACAGTTCTCTGGTATGTGCCATGTCTTCCGCCAGTTCATAGGGAACAAATCTGACATCCATGTCAGATGACTGCTTTACCGCTTCGCAAAAAGTCATCACTCCCGAGACCCGGGGGATCACACCTCTCTTGCTCTGCTTTGCCGCAGCCTCCGCAATGGCCTGCCATCTGGCAATCCTGGAAGCTTCCTTTTTGGCGTCCAGCCTGGTCACGCAGCGCTTCATTGCCACGGGGACAATCTCAGTAACGCCAAGTTCCACCGCTTTCTGAATAATGAGCTCCATTTTATCCCCTTTGGGCAAACCTTGAAACAGGGTGATTTTAACCGGAAGCTCCACCTGATCTTCCTTGATGAACCTGAGCTCACATACAACGCTTTCCTCCTCGAAAGCTGCAATACCGCAACGATACTCTCTCCCGTCCTGTCCGTTGCTGACATTGAATTCTTCGCCGATTTTCATGCGGAGTACATTCCTGATATGATTCACGTCCCTGCCCATTATTATGACACGTTTGTCATTAATGTTTATCTGACCGGGTTCCACAAAAAACTGATACATGATGCCCCCTTATTCCGGCAGCTTCGCCGTCACCGATACCCATTCTCCCTGATAAGTAACTTCCAATATCTCAAGACCTGCTTCCTCTACGGCCTTGCGCACTGTCTCTTCCTTGTCGTTTATGATGCCGGAAGTGATGTAGATACCGCCCTTTTTCAGTTGATTTACAATAACCGGTGTGAGTGGCACCAACACATCTGCCAGTATATTCGCCACCACGATATCATAACAGCCATAGCCCACCTTGTCCTGCACAGTCTTGTCCGTGATGATATTTCCAATCATCATGTCGAATTGGCGCCGGTCAATCCCATTGACTTCACAATTCTGAGCCACAGCTTCCACGGCACAGGGATCCAAATCTGTTCCCACCGCATGCTTTGCCCCAAACATCAGAGAAAGAATTGCCAGAATACCGCTTCCTGTTCCAACATCCAGGAGCTCTGTTTCCGGGGTGATGTATTTTCTCAACTGTCTGATACAAAGCTGAGTGGTCTCATGCATACCGGTACCAAAGGCTGTACCGGGGTCAATGTGCAATACCATTCTGTCCCGGTCATCCGGTTTGATATCCTCCCAGGAAGGGATGACCAGAATATCATCTATATAGAACTGGTGAAAATACTGCTTCCAGTTATTGATCCAGTCAATATCCTCTGTCTCATCCACAACAACGGTACCCTCTCCGATGTCACAGAACATTCTCAAATCCTCCAGTTCATTCTTAATATTCTGAAGAATCGTATTCACATCTGTTGCTTCACCGTTTATTTCCAGACTGCCGTCCTCCTTCTTTTCCACAAAGAAGCTAAGATAAGCCACTCCGTCGTCCTCCGGTCCGTCGGGCAGAATATCCACAAACATCTGCTCCTTTTCCAATGCCGTCAGGGGCACCTTGTCCTCAATCTGCGCACCTTCAAGTCCTATATCATAGAGCGTGCTGATAATAATATCCTCAGCCCCGGTCACCGTCTTTACTCTGAATTTCACCCATTTCATACTTATTACCTGACCTTTCCTTCAACCAGTGTCTGCCAAACAGCTGCCTGTTCCCATTATACTCACATTTATCAGTTCAATCAACCATTCATTGTGTTTCAAAATACATTTATCTCAGGAGACAACCCGGATACAGATTACAAAAATAGGGCAGGCTTTCATTTCCCATGATAGGCCTGCCCAATATACCATATTATTTCCAGAACTTCTTTTTCTTGCCGTCCTTGCCGTCCTTGCTGTCCTTACCGTCTTTCCCGTCCTTGCTGCCGTTATCTTTTGCCTCATCTTTCGATTCCTGGGAAGCTGTCATCCTTGCCGTCGCGTTCAGGGTATCTCCGGTCAGTTCATCGAACTTGCGAAGCAGTTCCTTTGCTTCCGGTTTCAGCTTATCCGGCACCTGTACCACCAGCGTAACATAATGATCTCCCCGTACATCCTTATTTCTCCAGGAAGGTACACCCTTGCCTCTCAGACGAATCTTGGTATCGGTCTGAGTACCGGCTTTGACATCATAGATTACCTTTCCGTCCACGGTATCAATCAGAATCTCACCGCCCAGTGCTGCCACTGCGTAGGACAGGGGAACAGTGGAAAAGATATCAAAATCCTGTCTCTGGAAAATAGGATGGCGTCCCACAATGACCTCAATCAGCACATCCCCTCTGGGACCGCCGTTGACGCCGGGCTCACCGAGACCGGGCATACGGGTAGACTGACCGTTATCAATACCTGCAGGAATGTCTACGGAATATCTCTTCTTCATAGGAATATATCCGGTTCCGCGACAGTCGGGACACTTATCCTTGATAATCTTACCGGTTCCCTGACAATCGGGACAGGTCTGCACATCACGAACAGTTCCGAAGAAGGTATTTCTGGAGAATACCGCCTGACCCTTACCACCGCACTTGGAGCAAGTCTCGGGGCTGCTTCCCTTCCTTGCACCGGATCCGTTACAGGTCTTACAGGTCTCCTTTACCGTCAGCTCGATTTCCTTTTTACAGCCAAAGACTGCCTCTTCAAAAGTGATTCTCACACTGGTACGGAGATTTGCTCCCTTCATGGGACCGTTATTGCGGCTACGGCTTCTTCCGCCACCGAAGAAATCACCGAAAATATCTCCGAAGATATCCCCAAAGTCGGCTCCGTTGAAGTCAAATCCTCCGAATCCACCGCCGGCACCTCCGTCAAAAGCGGAATGTCCGAACTGATCATACTGGCGTCTCTTCTCGGGATCGCTCAGCACTGCATATGCCTCGGAAGCTTCCTTGAACTTTTTCTCTGCCTCCGCATCCCCGGGATTCATGTCGGGATGATACTTTTTTGCCAGCGCACGGTATGCCTTTTTAATCGCAGCATCATCTGCTTGTTTATCAACACCCAGAACCTCGTAATAGTCCCGCTTCTGCTCTGCCATAATACACCTCGTTACAGGGTAACACAGGGTACTTCCATACCCTGTGCCCTTATAATTATAGATTTATCCTTCCGTTATCAAACCTCGCGGAAATCTCCGTCGATTACATCATCCTGGCTGTCTGATGCACTGCCGCCCATGTCAGCTCCGGCATTTCCTGCAAATCCGCTCATATCAGGACCTGCCTGGCCGCCCTGTGCCTGCTGCATGTTCTCGTACATCTTGGTAAAAAGTGTCTGTGCACTGTTGGTAAGCTTTTCCTTAGCTGCCTTCAGCTCATCCAGGTCATTGTCGCTCATCTCCTGATCCTTGGTTCTCTCAAGGATAGCCTTTACAGCGTCCAGATCAGCCTGTACGGAGGACTTATCGCTGTCAGACAGCTTATCGCCCACTTCGCTCAGGGCCTTCTCGGTCTGGAATACAAAGGAGTCAGCGTCATTTCTTGCTTCCACAGCTTCTTTTCTCTTCTTATCCTGAGCCTCGAACTCAGCAGCTTCCTTGACAGCTCTGTCAATCTCATCATCAGACATGTTGGAGCCTGCGGTGATGGTGATGTGCTGCTCTTTGCCGGTTCCGAGATCCTTTGCAGATACGTTTACGATACCGTTTGCATCAATATCGAAGGTAACTTCGATCTGAGGAACACCTCTTCTTGCAGGGGGAATTCCATCCAGACGGAATTGTCCGAGGGACTTGTTGTCCTTCGCAAACTGTCTCTCACCCTGTACAACGTTGATATCTACGGCAGTCTGGTTGTCTGCTGCGGTAGAGAAGATCTGGCTCTTCTTGGTAGGAATGGTAGTATTTCTCTCGATCAGTCTGGTTGCAACGCCACCCATAGTCTCGATGGACAGGGACAGAGGAGTAACATCCAGAAGCAGGATATCGCCTGCACCTGCATCACCTGCAAGCTTACCACCCTGTACGGAAGCACCGATTGCAAC
>CALZBR010000065.1 GCA_945621435.1 uncultured Lachnospiraceae bacterium | reverse complement strand
TGTCGGGGATTCCCGGCGCTCAGAGATAACAATATCTTTAACTAAGGGAAACAGGTGTGAACATGCCGGATATTACGAACATCCCGAAACTTGCTGATCTGTTTGGGGTGAGTGCGGATGTGCTTCTTGGATTGCAGCCTATGGAACAAAAGACGGATTGGCGCAAATTTGACGGAGTGGATTACTGGAATACAAACAGAGAATTATTCAAGGTATGGAAGACTCTTTATTGGAATGAGGATTATTTTGCCTTCTTGGTAAAAAAAGTGTGGAAGCTTGACTATCCGGTGGAGCTTTTAGAGTTTGGCTGTGGATTTGGCTATTTGGGGATGAAATTTATGCAATTGCTGCCGGAGGGGAGCAGCTATACCGGGATTGAACTGGATGAGAAGGAACTGTCGGAAGCAAGACAGATATTTGCGCAAACGCCGTATTCTCATACGTTTTTGAAACAGGATATTTATGAGTATGAACCCGGAAAAAAATATGATATTGTCGTGGCACTATACCTGATGTCCTATATCAGACATCCGGAACAAATGATAAAAAAAATGAAGGCATCTTTAAAGCCGGGTGGAATCATTATACTGATTGATTCCAATATGGAGGTGGAACAGGCAGGGTATTTTTCCGGTCTTGAAAAAGAGGAAAACGGAAAGCGTCGACCGGATTTTACGGAGGTGTGGGAGAGCGAGGTCTGTCACAAGGAAAGAGATTACAGGATGGGGACGAAACTTCCGTATCTGCTGAAAAAAGCAGGGTTTCAGGATGTGCAGGCCCGCATCAGTGATAAGGTGATTGTATACGATCCGACAAATAAAGTGAAAAAGGACGAAAACGATATTTTTCGTTATGTGTATGAGCATGAGGATTCTTTTCGTGAGGGCGCCGGATATCAACGGACGCTGGAATATGTGGATTATTATAAGAGAACAAAAGAATATTTTGATTCAGAGGACCCTTTTGCAGTAAAGACATCAGGGTTGTATTTCGTATATGCAAAATTGTGATGTTTCTTTCCCTGCGGACAGGCGCAGAGGGAGGAGTATACACACAATGAAACACAAAAAAAGTTTTACGGGAAAAATAATTCGCAATAACCTTTACGCCATGAAAGAAATGATGGCGATTTCCAAGGAACGAGTGGTGTTTTCCATCATCAAACGTCTTATTGAGTACTTGCTATGGGTATTTTACAGTGCTTTTTTTGTCCGGTTTATTTTGGAAGCGCTGGAGCAGGAAAAAGCACTGAAGGAAATACTGATTGCAATAGCAGTAATCGGTGGGATTAGTCTGGTGCTGGAATTTTTTTTATATTATTGTAACAATGTACTGTTTCCGGCGTGGAATGTAAGAATCTTTCATGAGCTATACAAAAAAGTATATAAAAAGGCAGAAAATGTGGAAATCGGGTGTTATGAAAACAGGGAGTTCTACGATAAATTTTCTACTGCCATTGATGATATGGGAAACAAGCTGTGTCAGTGTGTGGATAATATGAGTACTGTTTTTTGCGGAACCATCGGCGGGGTGCTGGCTTGTTATACCATGGTGGAAATCGACCCTTGGACAGTGGTGTTTTTGGTAGCTCCATTACTTGGCAATTTTCTGTTTGCACCAAAGATGAACAAGATTTTTTATGACCGGTATCAGGACGGCGTACCGTATGACAGAAAGCTGGCCTATGTGAACAGGGTAATGTATTTGAAAGAATATGCAAAAGAGTTTCGTCTGTCCAAGGTGTTTCGAGTGGTTCAGGAACAATATAGCGAGGCAATAGAAGGAAAATCAGGGATTTGGAGACCGTATTTCAAGCGGGCATTTCTGTTGGGAATGTTGCAATATTTCTTTTCCTATATAGTGATTTTTGAGGGAATCTTGTTATACGGAGCTTATCAGGCGTTGGTGCCTGAGGCACCCGGTATTACCTTTTCACAGATGGCGGTACTTACCAGTGTTATGGTAACGGCATCATGGGTGTGGGTTCAGGTAATTAATGCGGTGAACCGTGGTACGGAAAATAGTATGTTAGTGGAAAATTTCAGGAATTTTCTTGCTTATGAGGAACAGATACCTGAGGACGGAGCCGGAGATTTACCTGATTCTGAAATAAAGTCCATTGAATTTTCGCATGTCAGTTTTGGTTATCCCAACGGAAAGCAAATACTTTCAGATGTTTCCTTTACGATAGAAGCAGGAAAGAATCTGGTGCTGGTAGGTCATAACGGTGCGGGAAAAAGTACGATTATAAAGCTGTTATTGCGCCTGTATGACCCTACGGAAGGTGTGGTTAAGGTGAATGGACGAGATATTCGGGAATATCAGCTTTCTGCCTATCGTAATTTATTCGCCTGTGCCTTTCAGGACGGTGTGGTTTTCCCGGGTACTGTCCGCTACAACGTGTTGATGGGAAGAGAGGGAACGGACGAGGAGGTGATTACTGCGCTACAAAAGGCTGGGGTGTATGAAAAGATGGAAAGTCTGCCATTAGGGATAGACAGTCAACTAACGAAGGAGTTTGACGAGAACGGAACACTGCTTTCCGGCGGTGAATGTCAGAAGGTATTGGTGGCCCGGGCTTTTGCAAAGCCGGCACCGGTTGCAGTGTTTGACGAACCATCATCTGCCCTGGATCCCATAGCAGAACATGAACTGTTATCCGGTATTTTGAAGGAAACGGACGGCAAGACAAGGATATTGATTTCACATCGCCTGTCCTGTGTGAAGGAAGCAGATCATTTGATTATGTTGGAAAACGGAAGAATTGTGGAGGAAGGTACTCATCAGATGCTTCTGAAAAAGCAAGGAAAGTATGCTGAGCTTTACAAAGTACAGGAACAAAATTATTGTGCTTTTCATGCAGAGGAGGTAATGTCGAATGAGTATTGAAAAAGACAAGACGAAAGGCATAAGTACAAAACGAATGCTTTCCAATAACTTCTTCCTTTTAAAATTCATGTTTCGTGGAACACCGGTGTATGCAATCAGCATAATGATTGAGGCAGTACGGCACAATCTGGTAAATTTTTTAGAGCAGACGGTCTGTGTATACCTGATTTTGGATGTTATTGAGACGAGAAAACCGTATCAGAATGTACTATGGGTGGTCGGTCTGTTCCTGGCATTGGATTTTGCGGCTGCTGCCATCAGTAATCTATATGAGCAGCGAATCAAATTGAAATACCTGCCGATAGCACAGAAAAAGTTAAAGGAGCTGTTATATCAGAAGGCAGGAACGGTGGATCTGGCTTGTTATGACAATGCGGATTATTACAATGACTTCATGTTGTCGTTGTCTGAGGCAGATAATGCTATTAGCCGGGCAGAACAATTGCTCCGCATGGTTTTTTCCGGGATTACGGTGCTTCTTTGTTACGGAACGTTTTTTATCACACAGGATGTTACCTCGATTTTGTGTGTTTTGGTTACGTTTGTGCTTCGCACAGTATTTTCCAATAGGTTGAATAAATGGCGCTATGTGATTCGTCTGAAGGAGAATCCGTTAACGAGAAAAAGAGAGTACATTAAGCGCATCTTTTATTTACAGCAATATGCAAAAGAGCTTCGCTTAAATCGGGAGGCATCAAAGAGTTTGCATGAGGAGTTTGACCGTGTGAATGAGGAGTTGTATCAATTACATAAAACCATGGGGAGGAAGAGCTTTGTGCTGGATTTTGCGGCAAAGTATCTGATGTCGGATTTTATGTTGGATATTGTGTATGTGTTGTATCTGATTATGAGAACGGTGCTGCTAAAATCTATGACCTTAAGTAGTGTGGTAGTATTGTATAACTCAGCAGCTAATTTACGTCGAGGGTTTGCAACGGTTGTGGATTTAGGACCACACATGGTGGAAACCGGGCTGTATGTAGAAAAAATTCGTTCCTTTCTCAATATGGAAAGCAAGATTGTGAATCAAAAGAAAAGTGAAATACCCAAAGGTGCAGGAATACTGGAATGTAAAAATGTGTCTTTCGCATATCAGCCGGGATACCCTGTCGTAGAAAATGTGAATATGACCATACGAGCCAGGGAAAAGGTTGCCCTGGTAGGATATAACGGTGCAGGAAAAACCACATTGATTAAGCTGTTGCTTCGCCTGTATGACCCGACGGAAGGTATGATTCTGTTGGATGGAGTGGATATCCGAGATTATGATGTTGAGGAATATAGGCGTTATATTGGTGTGGTATTTCAGGATTTCAAATTGTTTGCAGCAACAGTAGCGGAAAACGTAGTAATGGACCGGGTAAAGACAGAGGATGCAAATGCCATAGTAGAGTCTGTGAGAAAAAGTGGCTTTTATGATAAGCTAAAAACATTGCCGGGTGGTCTTTCTCAGGAATTGACAAAAGAGTTCTCCGAGGAAGGAACAGAACTATCCGGGGGCGAAGCGCAGAAGCTGGCTGTGGCAAGAGCCTTCTACAAGGATGCCGGTCTGGTGTTTCTGGATGAACCATCGGCCGCCCTGGATCCTATTGCCGAATATCAGCTGAATCAGGCGATGAAGGAAGTGGCAAAGGAGAAAACAGTGCTGTCCATTTCACATCGATTGTCTACCACGAGAGATGCAGATGTGATCTATGTCATGGAACATGGGCGAGTGACTGAACAGGGAAATCATGCGGAGCTTTTGACGAGGGATGGGGTATATGCTGCCATGTGGAAGGTGCAGGCCGGTCAGTATGCACTTTGAACACAAAATGAAACAAAAAAAGATTGCAAATTTTCCCATTTAGGGATAAAATGGTGCCATTGATTCATTTGGCAAGAAATAACAGCAAATAAGAAAGAAAAGGAGGTAATGATTATTATGATGCTTTATTTTGAAAACAAGGAACATTACATAACGGAAGATCATAGGATTGTCACCTCGGTTAGTGGCATCAGTTCATGCAGAACCCGTATGAATTGATGAATGGGCTAATATTAGTTGATTCTGAGCCGTGGCGGTCTGCTGCGGCTTTTGTTTTTGTGTATTATCTTACTGTCATGTCGAAGCAGATGCCTGTCGGCTGTATTACCGGGCGATTTGTAGGAAAGGAAACAATCAAAAAACGGAGGGGAAAATGAACGAAAAGAAAGCAAAGCTGTCCTTGAAGGAGACGCTGAAAAACGACTGGTATGCCATCAGACTGGGGGCATCCATCAGTAAGAGTATGGTAATCCATTCCTTTTTTATGTGGCTGGTGGGCTATGCGGAGTGGGTATTCTTTGATGGAGTCTTTATGAGGAAAATCGTGGATGCTCTGGATCAGGGGGTGGGCTTTCGGCCTATTTTTAACTTTATACTGATTAGCGGACTGGTCTTTTGTGCCATTGCGGTCTATGAGAATTATGTGGATAATGTAGTATATCCGTTGCAGACCAACAGATTGTACTACGGTATTTACAAAAAGCTTTATGACAAGGCAAAGAATATTGAGCTGAAATGCTATGAGGATTCCGATTTTTATAACCGGTATACCATGGCTATGGACGGGGCGGAAGTAAAGATTGTGGCGATTATCAGGGCTTTTTTCGGAGTGGTGATCGGAGCCATAAGTACCGGAGTGGTGTTCGGCCTAATGTTTGAAATCGACCATTATGCGGTATTATTTATTATTTCGCCGCTGATTGGCAACTTTCTCTTTGGAAATCTTAAGAATAAGTACGAGTTTAAGCGGTACGAGGAACAGGCACCGAATGAGAAGGTGCTCAATTATGTGAGCCGCATGATGTATCTTCCCGACGGAGCCAAGGAGATCAGGCTCTCCAACGTGTTCTCGCTGATGAAAAAGCAATACCGTGAGGCCACGAAGCAGAACGTAAGGGTTGCGGTAAAATATGCCTTCGCAAATGCCAGCCTGAACTTCTGGAGAATCACCTTTACCTTTACGGTCATATTTGAAGGAGTTTTGTTGTATGCCATTTACCGGAATCAGGTCACAGGGTCTATCTCACTGGCTGAGCTGACCATCATGACCAGTCTGATGGTAGCAATGACCTGGATATTGATCAGACTGTTTGAAAATGTGATGGAAATCATGAAAAACGGTATTTTCATCAACAATCTGAGAGGATTTCTGGAGTATGAGGAGGAGATTCCCCAGGATCAGGACGGAGAGCTGCCGGATGGTGAGTTCGAAAGCCTTGAATTTAGAAATGTTTCTTTCTCCTACAAGGAGGAGCAGACCATCCGGAATCTTTCCTTTGTCATCCGAAAAGGTCAGAAGATTGCGCTGGTAGGACATAACGGTGCCGGAAAGACCACCATTATCAAGCTTTTGCTCAGGCTGTATGACCCTACCTCGGGAGTGATTCTCTACAACGGAAAGGATATCCGGGAGTACAACCTGAAGGCTTACCGGGAGCTGTTCGCGACAACCTTTCAGGATTTCCAGATGTTTGGTATGACAATCAAGGAAAATGTTCTCATGGGAAGACATTATGATAACGAGGAGGAGCAGGTCATCAGTGCTTTGAAGAAGGCCGGTGTCTATGAGAAGGTCATGACCCTGAAGGACGGGATACATACCATGATGACCAAGGAATTCGATGCTGACGGCGCAGTGCTTTCCGGTGGAGAAACGCAGAAGATTGCAGTAGCACGGACCTTTGTGAAGGAGGCGGTGATGAAGATCTTCGATGAACCCTCCAGTGCCCTGGACCCGATTGCGGAATTTGAACTTTTTCAGAATATCATGAAAGAGGGAGAAAACCATACCATGCTGTTTATTTCCCACAGACTATCCTCTGTGAAGAATTGCGACAAGGTGTTTATGTTGGAAAAGGGACATCTGATTGAGGAAGGAACCCATCAGGAATTGCTGACTGCGAACGGAAGCTATGCACAGATGTATAAAAAGCAGGCCATGAATTATCTTGCCCTGGAAAAGGAAGAGGAGGTGATCCTGTGAAACAACGACATATGGAAAAAAAGGAAACCTCCCAATCCGTCAAGGAGGTCTTCAGCAACAATTTCTTTTTGCTGAAGCTGATGTTTACGGCATCTCCCTCCTTTATTCTTTTCACGGCACTGGATTCTGTCAGGAACCAGGTATCCATTTTCTTTGAACACACCGTGGGTATTGGCTATGTCCTGGAGGCGGCGGAGTTCAATTATCCCTTTAAGAAGGTGGCGGCAGTGATTCTGCTGCTGGCAGCCTGCATCACCCTGGGAATGGTGTTTACCGTTATTGCCGGAGACTATATCAGTGAGAAGGAACGTCCCAAGGTTCGTGAGAAGATTAAGCTGATGCTGTACGAGAAGGCAAAGGAGCTGGATCTGGAATGCTATGACAATCCGGAATTCTACAATGAACAGGTGCTGGCTATCTCGGAGGTGGATAAACAGATTGACAGAGGAATCCAGTTCATCCAGAATACCCTGTCGGGAATTACCATATTTATCTCCACCGGTATCTATTTCCTGATGAAGGATAAGGTATCCATTATCTTTGTGACCATATCCTTTGTGTTGTCCTTCCTGTTCAATCAGGCGTACAACAAGCTGAGCTATCTTGTGCGGATTGAGAATAATCCCCTTGCCAGAAAACGGGATTATGTGAAGCGTATTTTTTATCTGAATGATTATGCAAAGGAAATCAGACTGAATCCTGAGGTGTCGGAGATTCTGTTTGAACGGTTTAAGGAAGCAAACGACGAGATATATAAGGTGGAGAAGAAATATGCCAACCGGAGATTTTTGGTCGGATTTATGCAGCGATATGTAAGTAATGCGCTGTTCAGCGATGTTTTTTACATTACCTATCTTGTATTCCAGGCAGCTGTCCGTGGCACACTTTCTTTCAGCACCGTCGCTATTTTGTACAATTCCTTTGGAAGGCTGAAGCAGGGCATGAGAATCTTTACGGATGTATATCCCTTTGCCAGCGAGACCAGCCTTTATGTAAGAAAGATCAGAAAATTCCTGGAGTATGAGCCAAGGATTACTTCGGAGAAGGGACTGATTCCCACAACCGGTGCAAAGGAGATCGCATTGGAACAGGTATCCTTCGCGTACAAGGAAGGACAGGAGATGCTGCTGAAGGAGCTCAATTTACATATTAAGTCCGGCGAGAAGATAGCACTGGTTGGCTATAACGGAGCCGGGAAGACCACTCTGGTGAAGCTGCTCATGAGACTCTACGATGTGAAGACCGGACGGATACTGGCGGATGGCACCGATATCCGGGATTATGACGTGAAGGAATACCGCAATACCATCGGTACAGTGTTCCAGGACTTCCGGATTTTTGCGGGAAGTGTCAAGGAGAATGTGATTCTGGATGTGGCGGATCATTGCGAAGAGACCCGAATCAGGGAGGCGCTGACAGACAGTGGACTCGTGAGCAGAGTAGACAGACTTGCCTCGGGGCTTGACACACAGCTTACCACGGAATTCTCTAAGGAGGGCGTCAACCTCTCCGGCGGAGAGAGCCAGAAGCTGGCCATTGCCAGGGTATTCTACAAGGATGCGGGACTGATGATTCTGGATGAGCCCTCCAGTGCCCTGGATCCTATTGCAGAGTATCAGATCAATCACGCCATGCTCAAGGCTACCAGTGACAAGACGGTCATCTTTATTTCTCATCGCTTGTCCACCACGAGGCTGGCAGACCGTATCATCATGCTGGAGAACGGACAGATCGTGGAGCAGGGAACCCATGATGAACTGCTGCGTCAAGACGGAAAGTATGCGCAGATGTGGAAGGTACAGGCCGGCGCATATATTTAGGGACGGGGCTTTTGTCACGCGGAGCGCCCATTGACACGAACAGCGCCCATTGTCACGCGGAGCGCC
>CALZBR010000064.1 GCA_945621435.1 uncultured Lachnospiraceae bacterium | reverse complement strand
ACCTCATTCGGCCGGAGTCTGCAAATTAAATTTGCGCATAACTCTTGACACTACCCCGGCGTGCTGACATACTAACTTTGCTGCAACCTCACTTTTGTCAACGATTTTCAGGGCATTAATAATTTCTGGCGAAAAAGCTTTGTTATAATACTCATCGATGGCATCAAGCAGGTTTCCAAGATTACTTTTATTAAAAAGAGAGATAACCCTATCTTCTTCGGCTATGCTTTTTGAAATCAACAACAGAATAATAGTCTTCCAAATATCAACGTATCCACTTATATCAATTCGCTTACTTCCATATTGCAATTAATTCATCTGATAGCATTTCTGCTCTGGCTAAAATTTCAGCTTGGGCATATTGGGACCGACCTTGTGGGCAACGGGAATCATGATACCCGTATGCGCTCTGACACTCAGGCTCAAGGTGCAGATATGGCTTTTCGCTGCATCAAGGGCAGCTTTATCTTCATCGCGGTAACCTTCATCCGGTGCAGTCTCATAGTCGAAGGACACGATCTTGGAATCACCCAGATATGCCTTCACCTCTGCCGGGTCGGTCACGCATGCAGCTCTGCGGATTTATATTTAATGATTGCTTAGGCTACCATCTTGTGACTCTCTACTGTGAAATACTCAGTGCAAGTTCGGATGATGTTGGTTACTACACCCTGACATTCAATGGTAAATACTTCACCGACTGCCAAGGTGGTACTGGTTTTGCTTCCTTTGTAAAGGCTTTCAACATAGCCAGTTTTGGGGTTGCCTTTGCAGGCAAGACGCCCTTCACAGTCATGCAATGATTCCATTAGCGTTGTCCTCCTTTCGTTCGATCGTCATAGGCATCACTCCTTTCAATTAAGCTGATACGCTGTTTTGCGTAATCAGTTCGTAAAAAAATATCTTGCTGCCGCATCAGCAGCAAGATCACAGCAAATTACATTCCTCCAAGCGAATCATGACTGACTGCTTGGATACATCAAACAGGTCTGCTAATCCGTATATTGCCTGCCAGTTATCTTTTCCGTACACAATATCGTACTGGCTTGCAGCCTCGATAAAGGTAGCCTTCGGCATTAAGATTCTTGGGGCAATACCAATAGCCTGTCCTTCCATGATATTCTCATCCTCTGTTGCATAGGGGAGCTGGTTCACACTGCACTTACAGAATCGAGCCATTCTTGGCGCAGTGAACTTCTGCATTTTGTAGTACAGTCGATGCTTGTACCAATGCACGCACTCGTGAGCCAGAGTGTTGTGTTTGCATCCGACATTTGTCTTTTTAACAGCCTCTGGATCAATCAGAACGGTTTTTCGCTTGAATACTTTGGTGTCATACAGACCATCTTCGGGATCATATATTTCCAGCGCTCCATCGGTGAAAATAGTAGCTCCGTAAATATCGGCTTCCTCAGAAAGGCAAACATACTGTACTTTCAGCCCCATGTCCGCTGCAATATTCTCGATAGGTACCGCCATAGGACGCTTCAATGCCTCCGGGCAATATTCCTCAAGAAACTGCTCTGCCACCCTGTCATATTCAGACGGGGGGATGAACGGGATGAGGTTGTTCATGTTGTAGTCCATTAGTTACCTCCGTTTCTTCGATCGATGATCTGGTTAACCTCCTGCCAAAAATCATCGCCGAGATTGCTATTTCTTGCTCGTCTAAGTGCGACACGTGCAGTAGGGATGTCTTCGCCCATGATATACTCAGGAAGGTCTGGGGATACTTGGTTTCTTTCTCTACCTGCGAGGTCAAACATTTCATCACGCTCTTCTTCATCGAGATTCAGAGCATCAGCCAATGCTGCGAGACCGTCAATATCCGGGGGATTACGGCGGCCTTTAATAATGTCGGAAAGGTATGTTACAGATACTCCCAACTTTTCTGCTATCGGTTTCAACTTAACGTCTTTTTCAACGCGCTTCTGTGCGATATATGCACCAAATTCTCCTGCCATAGTTTTTCTCCTTTCGCTATTACGCTTTTTTGCGTAATTCTATTATACACATAAGCTGTTACACTGTCAAGCTGTCCTCAGAATTTTTTTGCAAACTTGATTTTGGGCATTGCTTTTTCAAGTGTTGTGTGCTATACTAAAGTTTATAATAATCTGAAGGGAGATTGTCTATGCCTACGCATGGTGGAAAAAGGGAAGGGTCTGGTCGTACCCCGCTACCCGAAGATCAAAAAAAAGTAGCAAAGACCATCTATATCTCTCCCGCCTTGCAGAGTGATATAGAACAATACGCCCAGGGCAACAACTTTTCCGAAAAGTGTGCTGATTTATTAAGTACCCAAATTGAACGCAGAAAACGTGCTTCAGATCGTACAGTTAAGTTCATTGACCTATTTGCGGGTCTCGGCGGTATACGTCTGGGATTTGAAACAGCTTTCAAGAAAAAAGGGTTCAACCCTGTTTGCGTATTCAGTAGCGAAATCAAAGATTACGCAATAAAAGCCTACAAAAAGTATTATAAGGAAGAAGAGATTGCGGGAGACATCACTAAGATTCCTGCCAGTGACATTGAAGATTTTGATTTCCTTTTAGCCGGATTCCCGTGCCAGCCGTTCTCAGCTGCCGGATTGGGATTAGGATTTGAAGATACACGAGGAACACTCTTCTTTGAAATCGAAAGAATTCTAAAAGAGAAAAAACCGTATGGATTTCTCTTGGAAAATGTTGAAGGCCTCATGAATCATGACGGAGGTCGTACACTTTCTATTATTGTCGATCATCTCAAGAAACTGGGTTACTTCGTTTCTTACCGCTTGATTGATAGCCAGTATTTCGGTCTGGCTCAATCCAGAAAACGTGTCTATATTGTTGGTTCTAAGGATGCACACATTTCACTGGACAACTTCGATGAACATACAGCAGTTCTCGGTGATATTCTGGAATCAGGACTACCTACCGTTGATTCTGATTTTACACAAAAACTGTTTGCTCATTTTACTCCCGAGCAGGTGGTGGGAAAAGCAATAAAAGATAAACGCGGCGGTGCTGATAATATTCATAGCTGGGAAATAGGTCTCAAGGGTGATACAACCGAAGAACAAACAAAGTTCTTAAATCTCCTGCTGCTTGAGCGAAGAAAACGTAGATGGGCTGCTGAAATTGGAATTGATTGGATGGACGGAATGCCTTTGACCGAACAGCAAATCGCCACTTTCTTCCCACGAGAGAATCTGAAAGAGTTTTTGGATGAACTGGTCGATATGGGTTACCTCACATTAGAGTACCCTCGAAAGAAAAAGGATGGCAGACGTGTTCCCGACGAAACAAAGCCGAAGGGGTATAACATCGTTGCCGGAAAACTTTCATTCGAATTTACCAAGATTCTTGATCCTCAAGCATTAGCACCGACACTGGTGGCTATGGATGTATCTCATCTTGGAATTGTTGACGGCAATGGAATCCGCAGATTGTCTATACGAGAAGGTCAGAGACTTTGTGGATTCCCGGAAGATTATGATCTATCGTTCCTAAAAGAGAGCGAAGCGTTTGATCTTCTCGGAAACACGGTATGCGTACCCGTCATTGAAGCTATTTCAGAGCGTCTTGCGGATATGTATAACAACTAAACACATCAGATAGCACAGGGCATAGAGTGAATTCTATGCCCTGTTTTTATATCTGTTGTATTTTGTATGAAGCGGTGTTCACGAGCCAGTTGTCATCAGTAAAGATTACATTATATGGGTCTTGAATGTACTGTGGCTGATATCCTGGTTCTCCGATACGGGTGTAGTCTACTAAGCAAAGAACATATTTATCGCCCTTCTGCTTCGCAGTGTCGCATTCGTTTTCCGACCAGTAGAAATGTGGTTTGCCCAAATAGCATTTTACTTCTACAAACCTATCGTATTTATCGCTGCTCTCCGAAGCATAGGAGACTATATCATAGCCCGCAGCCACATCAAAGTCCGATATTCTCTTGATTTTATAAGCCTTTCCGGGAATACGATTTCTCTCTAATCCCAGTACAAATTCTTCCGCTTCCAAGCCTCGTTTACTCTGCTCTTCCTGCTGTTTCAGCAGTTGTTCCAAAGTGAATTTCTTCCTGCGCTCTTTCAAATCCTTGGCAAAAGCACTTTCGTAGTAATCGGCAACACCAATTTCGCCATTTTTCTCCTTTTCAAGCGCCCCTGCGAGAGTAAGGAAGTTGCGTACTGCGGCATACGCTAATGGAAACGCAGATCGTTTTATGCTCAGATGACCTTTTTCTGCATCAAACACCAAGGTGTCCTGATCAAAAATACCTTCCTCAATCATCTTAGCCAGACACAGCTTCACGACTTCGTTGACGGTATCCTCACGGCTTTTTGTGCATAACTGATTTATGGAGTCAGTCGGGATAACAGAGTTCTCTGTTACCTCGACCAACTTAAGGTATTCCAGGAAAGCAATCGCGCCAGGGCAATTTACCGTAATGCCATTCTCCATGGCACAACGGTTATTGATCTCAGACCTACTGACCTTGCTTTTTCCGACAAGAATCGACAGCAAAAACAGCAGACCATCAATATTTCCTATAGAATTACATCTTTTTAGTTCTATTAACATACTCTGCTATTAAGGCGGTGATATCTTCATCTCCTGTTTCCAGCTCCGCATTATCAAACAACGGAATCGGCATACTTTCGATGATTTCTCTGAGCCTTGTCTCCTTTGCTATTAGTCTATCATGGATGACCTGATCGACCGAATCCTCCGAAAGCAAGTAGTAGTAATTGGTTTCTGTACCGGGTTTCAATCCATAACGGTGAATTCTATCTTTCGACTGGATAAAATGTGCCGCATTAAAGCTACGCTCAATATAGATTGCATTATGGCAAACCTTGTGCAAAGAGATCGATTCCGAAACAGCGAACGGGTTAGCAATAATGACTTTGAATGATGAGTCCGGTTTATGGAAGTCAGAGATAATCTTCTCTCGTGTTTCAACGGTTTCGTCATCATCATCACCCGTTGCTACCGGAGTAGCACCGTAAAGCGTTCTGCAATCGATTCCTTGTGAAAGAAGATACGCTTCAAAATCGAGGATGTTCTTAACATAGATAGCCCATACAACGACTTTGCCACCTCCGGCAATAATCTGCTCAATAATCTCTTTCGCTTTCACAAATTTTGCAGGTGTTTCCGTCTTGGAATACTGCAGGATATCCCTAATGAGTGCATCATCCTCGGCAACGGCGTCAGGATCAAAACCACCGTAATCAACGAAATTCTTCAGAGGGATACTGAGAAGGTCGGGATTTGTGGCAGCTTGCATCATTCTAATCAAACGTGCTTTTACAAGGTCCTGCTTAAAACCACTGTCTTTGCTTGAAACGATATCAGTCATGTACTTCTTCTCAATGATATCGTAAATGCGTCTCTGCGTTTCTCCCATTGGGACAACAATCGGGGCATTCTCCACTGCTTCCGGAATTCCAAGGTCACTCTTTTTGACCCTGATGAAGAATGGCTCGACAGATTTCAGCAGAGTATCAACACGAGGATCGGCATCTGCCTTGCTCATATCCTTTAACTGATAGACCTCGAACGGAATAACTTTCTTGGTCGGCCATATGAACTTATAGAGATTATACAAATCTTCGTACCCATTAGGCGCAGGGGTACCAGTCAGCACGACACGTGCAGAACAGTAGGTAGCTATCTCCAAAACACCAGATGCAGTAATGCCGCCACTGGTGTTTTTAATCTTATGAGCCTCGTCCAGAACAACCATAACTTTATTATTGCGGAGGAAGTAAATCAGTTCTTCTTTCAGCTTCGGAACGGAAGCATAAGAAAGCAACGTGATTTTTGCAGGGTCAAGGGAATACAGATACTGCTTTTTCTCCTCGACATCAACCTGTCCGTTTAATCTTTTGGTTGATGGTTTTTCGCCAAAACATTCCTCATACTCTAATTCCCACGGGCCAAAGGCGCTCAATGGGGAGATGATAAGCAATTTGTCTACATACTTGATGTCCGACGGGTCAAGATTGGAAAGATATGCAAACGCACCGTAAACTACACTGGTTTTACCAGCACCCGGCACGGAGAAGTTGCACGCATTCTGGGCAAAGGCAAGATGATACGCAGACAGAAGCTGTAACTGGTACAGACTTCTGTTGCGTAAGTTAGCACTCACAGAATCAACAAACGCTGCAAAATCCTCTTTCTCACAATGGTTATCACGAATCAGACGTGCCTTTTCGGCAAAATCAGAAAACTTCTGTTCTTCCATTGCATATTGATTTACGGCCTCTGAAACATTACCTGAGTACACTAACTCAGCCGAGATATACTCGCAGATTTTTTTCAGGCGGTCGATGCTTTTGTTAATATCATCCTCTGTGGTAATAACAATCGCATCGTCCGTCCGAGTGAACTGCAAAGTATCTTTCAGGTATCGAGCTGCACGCCTATTGCCGAAGATTGCGCCTATATCTCCTGTAACAGTGAGGACACTACTATTTTCATTCGATTCAAGACACAATTTTCTCATATGCTACGCTTCCTTTACATCCCAAGAATTTCCTTGAATCTGGCAACCATCTCATCCAGAGTCTGAACGCAACCACGGACACTGGCTTCCTCAGTGAAACCAGGCTGATCGACATCAACTACTTCAAGTGCCTGGCAAGCCTTAATCAACTGCTGCAAAGGCTTTGCGGCATTGGCATGGTTATTCAGCTTATCAAGGCTCTGTACATAATTATCTTCAAACTCATCGTCAACCTTCTGCTTCCACTTCTTGTCACGAGCCTTAAGGGCACGGCCAAGATCGGGCGGATTAGTTGCCATGATGTCTTCAACGCTGTCTTCTTCAATCTCATCCGTTACTGCAAAATGATTGTCACGGAACTGCTCCCAGACTTCCTGTTTTGCAAAGAAGCTGGAGGCCGGTTTCTTCGCAGTAGGTGCGGTGATGATATTACGGAACAGGGTCTGCTCAAAACTTGCTCGGATATAATCGAAGGCAATCAACTTCAAATCTGCCACATCGGCATCAGGGTCATATGCCCACATCGAAGGAACACCTGCTTTATATTTTTTGAGGGCAGAGTCCAGTTTCAGGAAGGAGTCCTCGTTTTTATCAAGCTGTGTGTACATACCAGAGTAGCCATACTCATCAAGATAATCATCCATCAGACGCAGCGCAGACAGCATAGTTCTAATCTCTCCCGGCTTGGAATCCATCATGCCTGCGATATCATCATCAGTGAAACCTTCGTCCTTTAAGTCCTTACACTTAAGGTACTTTTCAATCGGATTATAGTCGACCTTGGCATCTTCGCCCATCTGATAGGTGGTCTCCAATGCCAGAATTTCCTTCTTATCTGCGTCTTCCGGCAAGATGATGGCGATGAAATATCTGCAATGACTCTTCTCGTTATACGGGATATTGGTGTCCGCCATAATATTGCTCAGAAGGCTTGCACGGCGGTTACCATCGATAATGATACCATCCGCAGTAACGATACCATGCTTCTGTTGATGCTCCTTCAGCAGACGTTCCTTAGTCTTTTTATTCGCATCCGGCTTGGATTCCCACAGGAACTTCTCGATAAGAGCCTTATCATCTGCATCCTCCGGGTCAAGGGTGTGGTTCTGTCTTTCATAGGACTTCACCACGCTGCCAATACGGCCGTTGTAGGGGTTGTAGACAAGGTATTCGAGCGGAATTGCATATGCGTTCAGAGTAATGATACCCCCATGATAGGTAATGGGGATACCAGTACGACAAGCGGTTTCAGGGTGATCAGTAAATTCTTTAAGCTTTGCTTTTCTCTCAGCAGCGTTCATAATAAATCCTCCAATCAAAATTCAGTGATATGCTCAGCGATAATGTCCTCCAAGAGTCCGAGGTTCTGAAAGTTAAGGACATAATCGGAGCAACGGTGAATCTCCCTCATATCTGCCTGTCTGCCAATCCAGCCGGCACCATCAAGGAAATTAACGAATACGAAGTTTTTGCCAGTACGCTTTCTGGCATCAACAGTTTTACGAGCAGCTTCTTTTTTGCTGCCCTGACTGCTGGATGTGGTAACACTGTAGGAAACATCCAGAATCAGCTTAGGATCATTCGGACTTTCAATCACGAAGCTAACCGCACGGTCAAGCATCGGCACCCTAACATTACTCTGATAATCCAAGCCGTGAATAGCACAGACACGCTTGAGTTCACATTCGATATCCGCAAGGACGGCATCGCCGATACCATTGCTGTATTTTCCCTCAAGCCCCTTTTTAACCAGCTGGCGGACAGTGTTCTCATCTTTCAGCTTGTTCAAAGTTGCTTCGTCCATTGCCATGTTTTCAAGGTAAAACGCCGGGATACAGGCCTGCATCTTCTCATCGTTTTTTCCGTCCCAAATCAGGTTCAAGATACTCTCCATCATTGCGGGACTGTCCATCATTGCGGTTCTGATTTTATTCAGCCCCCACTCAGTCTGGAAAACAAAGCCTCTGTCCTTGCGGATCATGGATACCATGCGCTTGAAGCGTTCAACTGAAATCTCAGCAACAGAGGTGAGGTTATCCAACGAATCTTTATGGTCAATGATATACTGTTTCAAGCTATCCTTATCTGTAATGGTATGGAGTCCTACAGAAATCTCTGCCGTCTTTGCCTGCACGGTTTTTTCTATCTCAGCCTCATAATCCGGATTCATGTAGAACATTGTGGTCGAGTTGAACAACTCGTCATATGTCATCTTGCGAGCTTTTACTTCAGGCATAAATAGACCCTCCTTCATTGATTTGTTTCCAGTATAACACCGGAGTGTGAAAAAGGCAATACAAAAATTACACTTTTATGCGTAATATTTTGAGAACCTCAAAAAGTTTATTTCCTGTTCATATTTAGAATGCGTGATTACACTATTACGCTTAATTGCGTAACTCCAAAATCATCAAATCTGTATCCTCAACCCTATGAGTTAAAACAGTTAATCTGTATTCTCGACCTACCGAAAGCAAATCTGTATCCTCAACCCTTACCGAACAGGGCGGTTGATTTGTTTCCAAGATAACAAAAAAGGGATTTCCACCGTCCGGCATTTGGTTGCCTGGATAGTAGAAATCCCCTTATTTCTGGGCATTTTCAGCCTTTATTTACTTACTCTTGACATCAATACTACCGTCTCGACGTGGTTGGTATAGGGAAACATATCCACCGGCTGGATGCGCTGTACACGGTAGCCGCCCTGGCAAAGCAGGTCCAGGTCCCTGGCCAGGGTCTCCGGATTGCAGGAGACGTAGACAATGCGCTTGGGCGCTGCTTTCAGCA
>CALZBR010000063.1 GCA_945621435.1 uncultured Lachnospiraceae bacterium | reverse complement strand
TTATACAGGTAAATCCACGAAGTTTACAAAGTGGAGGTCATTACATATTGTCTAGATAATTGTGACTATTTGTGGGTAAATTGTATGGCACGAAAAGATTATTTGGTGGAAGGAAGGCATTTTAGTACTGAGAGTGAGTATTCAAAAGCCTTGCACGATAAAAGAATCATAGATAGATTACGGGCACAATATAACGCCGGAGACAGACGGATTCAAGAAAAGATTTATAAAGATTTGAAACAAGGTGAATATCATTTTTATACGGATCTGGGCAAGGATTTTTGCAGTGAAATAGAAAAAAAATCAAATTCCGCTTCGGCGAAGATGGAGAATCTTGTCAAAATGGAATTGGTGAAAATGGAGAAAAGACGGAAGCTGATCCTTGCGGGGTGTACAATCTTGGGAACCTTATGTCTGACCTATTTCGGGTTGTATTCCTGGTATAACTACAGAACACAATCGAGCTATGAACAACTGAGCGAACTAAAGAATAAGCCTGTCATTGGTCAGAATAATGAGGAAATCAATGCTGATGCAGAACAAAGCGGACCACTATTTTCACTGGATCAGAATGAAATGGTGGTGCCGGAGGTGTTGGATGAATATAAAAATTTATTAATTGTCAATAAAAGACTAATCGGATGGGTAAAAATTGACGATACAATAATAGATTACCCCGTAGTGCAGACAGATGACAATGAATACTATCTTACACATAATCTGAATCAACAGTATGATAAAAACGGAACCATTTTTTTGGACAAGGATTGCAGTGTCCTGAAACCCAGTACCAATCTTATCATTTACGGTCATCATATGCAGAGCGGCAGGATGTTTGGTAATCTGGACTATTATCAGGATGAAGAGTATTACAGGAAGCATCCTTTGATTCAATTTGATACGATTTATGAAAAGGGTACCTGGCAGATTATGTATGTGTTCCGCTCCAGGGTTTTCAATGAAGAAGATATCACTTTTAAGTATTATCAGTTTATCGACGCTGCAAGTGAGTTGGAGTTTGACTCAAATATGAAAGAGATGGCTGCATTGTCACTGTATGATACCGGAGTTACGGCAGAGTACGGAGACAGATTGCTTACATTGTCTACCTGTGATTACAGGGAGTCAAATGGCAGATTTGTCGTTGTTGCAAAGAAGATAAAGGAGTAAAGCAATGGCTGAGGTTGAAAAGAAGAAACCGAAAAGAAGATTGAAAAGATCGGTCAGAAGGACCATAGGAGCGCTGTTTCTGGCGTCTTCATTGGTGGTTGCCGCAATCCCGACAGATGGTTTTCAGATGAAGGCAGCTACGATTACTGCAGCGACAGAGGATGACTGGGGAACTCTGGTTGGAAATATGGGAGATTCCGCAAGTAAAATACCGGTAATTGATGATGATGAACAGATCTATACCACCGGAGACGGCAGATTCCGTTTTGCGTATGTTTATCCCAAAGGAGCATCCTCAGGAGATAAATATGCTGTCATTCTTGGATTCCCGAAGGATGATTCCGCACAGACACTTGAGATACCGGATCAGGTGGATGTATATGCCAAGCTTACCGATACCATGGGAAGTGATAAAGGTCGTGTAGCGGTAGGCAAGGCAGGTAACTTTCTGTACTATAAGGTGGAAACAAGGTACACCGTGAAGGAACAGAAGAAGGATTCCGAGGGGAATCTTATGTTTGACGAAGACAGCAATCCTATCATGATTGATGTGGAAAAGATAGATGTCAGATATGATCCCTGCTTCTATGAAGACAGGTCAAAATGGCAGAATCTGCCTGTCACAGATTTTTATTATTATCCAAATAATGACAGTACGCTGGATGTCAGTCAGATCAGGCAGACTCTTACAAATGATTACCAGTGGATTCAACAGGCCATTGTCTTGTATGTGGGAAATCAGTATCTGGTAGCAGACACTAATATGGAAGGTGCATGGAAAGTCGGAGGAACAGTAGATTACGCAAACCGTGACAAGGGTGTGTTTTCTAATCTTGGTAACCTTAGATTCCTGTCTTTCGGAGAGCATATGAGCGGTATCGGCGACTATGCTTTTTATGGTTGCGGTAACCTTGAGAGTATTACGTTCAATGATAAATTGAATACGGTTGGCGTAGGTGCGTTTGCGGAATGTATCAATATGAAGCAGGCAAATATTAGCCTGTATTCCAATATCTCGGTTATCGGAGACTATGCTTTTTATAACTGTAGAAGCCTTGAAACCTTTGAAGTGCCTACCCAGGTGGTACAGTTGGGAAATTCTGTTTTTGAAAAGTGCCGTTCCATGAAGTCGATTGAGCTTACCGGTAACGGACAGGAAGTCCGCCTTTCCAAAATGGGAAGCAATGTGTTCAGAGGCTGCGAGTCCCTGGAGAGCATTACTTACCCCAGGGATTATGAGGAAACAGTTCCTATTTCCGGCTTTGATGGCTGTAAATCGCTGGATTATATTGCAACACCTGACAATGGTGTAATACAGTTTGAAGGAACACCGGAACAGTTCGCAACTTTTAAAAGTACCGTAGGATCTGCGTTTTATTTCCGCGGTGTGAAGAATTCAAAGGTGCATAATACCGCAACCGCCAATGAAATAGCCTTCAGCTTTTATGATGAAGTGTTGCAGAAGGATGTATACGAACTTACCGTGGCAGAGAGTGATGGCAAGAAAGCGGTATGGAGAGTAGACGATGGTAATAATCTTGTCTACTGCAATATGGAAACAGGTATGGCAACCGTGACAATCCCCGGGATTATTGGCCCCAGAAGGATTACTGTCATTGACAGCAACACATTCCAGGATAACCATTACCTGAAAAAGATTACCATTCCGGCCTCCATTCAGCAGATTTCATCAAATGCCTTCAAAGGATGCCATAATCTGGAGAGTGTCATTTTTGCAGATGGAGCGAATCCTTCCATTGCAGCCGGGGCGTTCAAAACTCAGGAAATTCAAGATATTGATGAGTCCAACAAAGCCAAGTGTAATAAGGCAGCCTGCAGCAATAAAAATATGCAGAATCCGCCTAAGCTTTGCTTTGTGGGAGATATTTCCTATAGTTCCAATGCATTTCAGTACGCAATGAATCCGGCAGAAAATATAAACAACGGTAATCAGCAGAGAACCTATATAACCTTCTACAGCGGATGGCCGACACACCTTGAAGTACGTTACAATGAGACAACCGATAAGAATGAATTGGTTGATTACCCTACTTTTGCGGATATTCAGGGCGGCACCAAATATACTGTGGGACAGTATCCCTACATGACGCCTGAATATGCGGCGAATATGAGCACTGCAGTAGGAAAGTACCGGGCAGCAAGGGCAGGAGATTTGAGCAGTGGAATTCCTGCCAAGACGCATCAGGAAGCCCTGGCAATCCTGGACGATTACGAGAGGATTATCATTCAGGCTGCCCTGGATATTGTGCTTCCCGAAGGAATTGAAAGCATCAGGAAAGATCTGTTTGTCACTAAGGAAAGTGTAGAGCAATATGATAAAACGATTTCGGCATACAGCATAAAAGAAATCGAGGACGGAGCATTCAAGGGATGCACGAACCTGGTGGGTATTTCTTTTGCGGATGCTACCACGGAAGTGGGAACTTATGCATTTGAAGGCTGTAAGAACCTTGCGGTAGTGAATCTGCCTGCTACCGTGAACAAGATGGGACTTCGCCCTTTTAAAGATTGTACCAATTTGTCCAGTGTTAATTTTGGAGGAGGACCATATTTTTCATGTGAAAGTTCTATTATCTATGAATTGGACGACAGTGGTGCTAAATCAAATGTTGTGCAGTGTCTTGATGGACGAAAAAATTCATACATAACAGCGGATGAGACAGTAGGGGTTAAGCAAATGTATCCGGAAGCCTTTATGAAAAAGGATTTGGTCAATGTAGATTTGAGCAAAACATCTATTGAAACCATACCTGAATATGCTTTTGCTTTTACACCTAGTCTGACGCAAGTGACGTTACCTAAAACAATTAGAAACGTGAAAGATAATGCATTTAAAGATAGTAATATACGTATACTCACCATTCCCGGTCAGTATCAGAATATTACGTCTATGGCATTTGGTGATGGCCTTTATGATGACTCGGGGGATGATCATAAGACGCCTACACCTCCTGCAACGGTAGCACCTACTGATACCAGTAAGCTTTTAATGGTATGTGAAGAAGGAAGTATGGCTGAGGATTATGCAAAAACTTACAATATCCCTTATAGTTACCAGGAACCGGATAATGAGTATACCGTTACCTTTTATGGAGAGGATTTGCAAGTTTTGGATACACAGGTAATAAAACAGGGAAAAGCTGCCACTGCACCTACTGCTCCGGAAATAGAGGGAAAGAAGTTCGTTGGTTGGTATCCGCAGGATTATCTGAGTGTTACAGAGGATTTACGTATTTATGCAAAATATGAGAAAGAGGAAATCATTATTGTTGAACATACGGTAACGTTTGTGGATGATGATGAGAATAATACCATTCTCCATGTTCAGAAGGTAAAGGATGGAGAAAATGTTGTTATGCCTAATGATCCTACTCCAAGGCAAGGATATGTGTTCAGAGGATGGAAAGGTAATCTGAGCAATATTACAAGAGATGAAATAATCTATGCATATTATGAGAAAGAAGAAAATGTTACTATTGAACATACAGTAACATTTGTGGATGATGATGAAAGCAATACCGTTCTTTATGTACAGAGGGTAAAGGATGGAGGAAATGCTGTTGTTCCCAAAGATCCCAATCCAAAGGAAGGATATGTATTCAAAAGCTGGAAGGGAAATCTTACAAATATTACCAGAGATGAAACAATCTATGCATATTACGAGAAGGTAACCGATGATAACAGCGGCTCAGGTGACGATAATAACGGCGGCAACAACAGTGGCGGCAACAACAGCGGCGGCAACAACAGCGGCGGCAACAACAGCGGTAGCAACAACAATGGCGACAATAACAATGGTAATACAGGCGGAGACAATAACCAGAGTATCGGAACTCTCTATGTATTGACAGTTCAGAACGGAAGCGGCTCCGGTAATTATCAGGAAGGAGCAATGCCGGTTATTATTGCCAATGATCCGGCATCGGGGCAGGAATTCAGCCATTGGACTATTTCTCCTGAGAATACAAAGATTGCAAGTAAAGTGCTTTCGGCTTCTGTGGTGACTATGCCTGCATCGGATGTTACGGTAACTGCACATTATAAAACGAAAACAAGCACCGGAGGCGGAAATTCGAATTCATCAAATGATTCTACCCGTCCCAGCGACAATCCAAATGCAGGACAAAGCGGAACAACTGTGGTTATTGACAAGAACGGACTTTCCAATACCGGAGTGGTGTCTGTTACGGTAAATGGTTCTTCTGATAATTTTACCATCAAGATATCTGAGAGCACGGAAGCAACAGAATCTGTCTTAAGAGCTCTGATGGCTGAGTATGGAAGTGATTTAAGCAAGATAAAGTATTTCCCTATGGATATAACTTTGTATGATGCAACGGGTACAAAGAAGATTACGGATACAACGGGTCTTGCAATCAGCATTACATTACCATTACCCGATTCTTTGATTCCCTATGCAGGTAACAACAAGGTGGCGGGGGTAGTAAACGATCGGCTGGAAAGATTGGGTGTCAGATTCACTACAATAGACCGGGTTCCTTGTGTGACCTTTACTGCAGATCACTTCTCGCCCTATGTTATCTATGTCGATACCAGAAATATAAATACGGAAACTGTGGATGAGACGCCCAAGACAGGTGATGGTATTCATCCTAAATGGTTCCTGTCGGTAGGACTTGCCTGCATGTCTATGGTAATGTTTATGCAGAAGGACGATAAGAAGAAAAAAAAGGTCTCCGCAAAAGCATAATTACAAAATGAGGAAGGCATATGAGAAAGAAAAGACTCTTCGGAGTAATGCTTATTATTTCAGCACTTATCATCATGACACTTCCGGTTTCGGAAGTGGATGCAGCAGCGTCTGCTTCCGATTTTGTCATTGAAGGTAATACGCTGATAGAATATCAGGGAACAGAGACGGATGTCAGTATTCCGAATGGCGTGGAAACCATCAGTCAGAGCGCGTTTGAAGGAAATACCAAGATTCGTCGGGTTGTGATTCCTAACTCCGTAAAAAGAATCGAGGCATATTCCTTCTGGGGATGTGACGGGTTGGAAAATGTTGTGTTGGGAACGGGATTAAATGAGGTTGGAGATTTTGCGTTTGCCGGATGTAAGGGTCTGCGGCAAATGTATATACCATCCAATATCAAGAGTATTGGTCATCAGGCTTTTGGTGATTGTGTGAATCTAAAGGATATTACCATTCCACCGGAAACAAAGGACATAAAAGAGAGTTCGTTTGACGGATGTGCGAATCTGGAGATTCATTCAACGGAAGGTTCTGTAGCCGATACTTATGCCAAATGGTTTTATGAAAAACAAAAAGAAAATCCCGAATATGAGGATGTTCCCAATTACGGACAGGACAGTACTACGGAAGTAGAACCGCAACCCAATCCTACGGAAAGACCGGCGCCATTGCCTACTTCAAAGCCTGGGGAGGAAGAATCGGGCAATCTGCTCGGCAGTTCGAAGATTGTCGGAAACAGCGTGATGGTGTTCGTAGATACCGGGAGCATGCAGGTGATTACACAGGAAGAAAAGCCGGATCAGGACATTGCGCTGATAACACCGGAGGACTTGGGAATTCTGTCTGCAAACGGCAAATCTGTTCCCAAGTATACTGTGATAGATGGGAAAGTGGTTGCAGACCAGGCTTATTACAAGAATACAACGTTGAAAAATCTTCAAATACCGGATGGTATCCGGGAGATAGGTCAGTTTGCATTTGCCAGAAGCTCATTAAATGAAGCGGTGATTCCGGAAGGTGTGACTACGATTGGATACGGCGCATTCTATCATTGCGATCATCTGACACAGGTGACATTGCCTGAAAGCCTGATGAATGTGGAACCGAAAGCGTTTGAACATACTGCTTGGGTAGAAGACTTTTTACAATCTGAAGAAGAGTTTTTGATCAGCGGTAACACATTGATTGCCTATCAGGGAAAGGGAGGTATTGTTACTGTCCCTGAAGGTGTTAAGGTGATTGCAGCAGGGGCTTTCAGTGGACAGAAGGACATCAGCAAAGTACGTTTTCCGGATAGCTTACGCGTCATTGGGGAGGGAGCATTTGAAGAATGTGAAGGAATCACAGGCATAGAACTGGGAAATGGTGTTGAACACATCAAGGACAGAGCTTTTGCCGGATGTGGCAGATTGCAAACTGTTTCATTACCTAAGTCAGTTAAAACTTTGGGAATTGATGCTTTTCCGGTTAGTAAGCTTACTTATGAAGGAACAAAACCTGAAGAAACATATGAACTTTCGGCTACAAGGCTGACAAATGAAGCATATCGGGGGGTGGAGAATGACACATCCAACCCGGGAATTCAAGTGACGGGAGTAGATCATGCTGCTGCAGCTTTAGAAGGTGCAGTGAGAAACTATCATCTGGATCTCAGTGAGAATAAGACAGGTAATCAGATAGAGAATGCATGGCAGCGTGCATTGAAGCAGAGTGTACCCGGCAATATGTCATTCTATCAAATGGCTTTAACGGACGGCAGCGGGATCCCTATTACAAAGCTGGGACACTCCAGACTCAGAGTCGTAATCCCGTTACCTGAAGAGCTAAAGGATTTGAAACTGCAATTGGTTACTGTCGACAGAAACGGACAACTGGATGTCTTACCAGTTGAAAAAGTGAAATATGAGGGAATGGATGCGGTTTGCTTTGAAACAACCTTTGTTTCCGAATATGGTCTGTTCGGAACAGGAAAGGAAGATGCCACGGAGGAAGTCAAAGAGCTGACTGTAGACATGCTCAGATTAAGTGCACCCTCGATGTATGACAAAGAGGGAAGCGAGAAGCGCAATCTGAACGGTGCAGCAAAGCTTTTTGGACTGGCTCTGCTGATTACCGGAGGACTTTTGCTGTTGAACTCAATTCCCCAAAAGCAAAATAAAGATTAATTGAACAAAAGAAATGCTTCGACATAGAATAAAGAAATTGTTATTTTATGCCGGAGCGTTTTTTATTATGCAAAGAGTCAAAAAACAGGTGGGTCTCGATAGAGAGAAGATTAACTATGACGGGTCCGGCATAGGAATAGCTGTATTGGACACAGGAATTGGATTACACCCGGATTTTGATAAAAGAATCTATTGTTTTCGGGATTTTGTCAATCATGAAAAGCTTCCGTATGATGATAGCGGGCATGGAACTCATGTCTGTGGGATTTTATGCGGCAGTGGCAGATTGTCTGCATTCAGATACGCCGGTATGGCGCCCGGCGCAGGACTTGTTGTGGGAAAAGTATTAAATTCAGAAGGTGACGGCGCAACAGAAGATATGCTGCAAGGCATGGATTGGATATTGCAGGAGAAGGATAAATACAATATCAGAATCCTTAATATATCTGTAGGAATAGGAAATCTGAATAATAGTGTGAAAGAAGAGCTTTTGATAAAGAAGATGGAAGAAATAAATAAAGCAGGAATTATGATTGTTTGTGCGGCAGGTAACAAAGGACCGGGAAACAATTCCATTTCTTCTATCGGTGGAAATAGTGGGGTGATAACTGTGGGATGTCACGATGGGGGATTTTATGCGGATAATCAAAACAGATGTGAACTGTATTCTGGCAGAGGAGATGAACACGGAAGAACGATAAAACCGGATTTGGTGGCGCCCGGAACCAATATCATCTCATGTGATGTAAAGTGTAAAAGGACAAAAAACGGTTATCGAAACAAATATATTTCCAAAAGCGGGACATCAATGGCTACACCGATTGTTTCGGGAGCAATGGCACTATTGATCCAGAAGTATCCTGATTTCACGAATGAAACATACAGGATAAGACTGTTATTTTCCTGTACCGATCTGGGAATAGCTTGGAACAGACAGGGATGGGGAATGCTGAATGTAGAAAGACTTTTGAGGTAAAAGAGACATAAGTATTGATGTATGTTAATATTTTGATGAAAAACATTGACATGTCTCGTATAATTGTATACAATCATACGAGACATACAAAATGAGGGAGAAAGGCAGGTAAAACGAGATGATTAACAATGATACGTTCCAATATCGTCCTGTCACAATGAACAATAAAAACAATCTTCTGGAGATTGAGGAACACATGTATATATTGGATGACGTGGAGAAACCCAATGTATTCAGAAATATGTTTCCTTATTCTGAGATACCGAAGATTCCTTTCAATGACAGAATCGTACCACATAACATGCCAAAGAATATCTGGATTACAGATACGACCTTCCGAGACGGACAGCAATCAAGAGCACCCTACACCACAGAACAGATTGTTACGATTTATGATTACTTACATAAACTCGGTGGTCCTAACGGCATGATTCGTGCCAGCGAGTTCTTTTTGTATAGTAAGAAGGACAGAGATGCCGTATACAAGTGTATGGAACGAGGCTATGAGTTTCCTGAGGTTACCAGCTGGATTCGTGCCAGCAAGGAAGATTTCAAGCTCGTGAAGGAAATTGGCATGAAAGAGACCGGTATTTTGGTCAGCTGTTCCGATTATCATATTTTCCTGAAGTTGAAAATGACCAGAAGACAGGCTATGGAGCATTATCTGAGTGTGATCAAGGAGTGCCTGGAGGAGGGAATCAGCCCCCGGTGTCATCTGGAGGATATTACAAGAGCGGATATTTACGGCTATGTGGTTCCCTTCTGTCATGAGTTGATGCGTCTGATGGAAGAGTATAAGATTCCCATCAAGATTCGTGCCTGCGACACCATGGGCTATGGCGTCAACTATCCCGGTGCCGTGATTCCCAGAAGTGTACAGGGAATCATCTATGCAATACATACACATGCAGGTGTGCCTCATGAACTGATTGAGTGGCACGGACATAACGATTTCTACAAGGCAGTGTCCAATTCCACCACAGCCTGGCTGTATGGCTGTTCAGGAATCAATACATCTCTCTTTGGTATCGGAGAAAGAACAGGAAATACCCCTTTGGAAGCAATGGTATTTGAGTATGCACAGCTGAAGGGTGATCTCAACGGTATGGATACCACGGTGATTACGGATCTGGCTGAATATTATGAGAAGGAAATCGGTTACCAGATTCCTCCAAGGACACCTTTTGTTGGCAAGAATTTTAATGTGACCAGAGCAGGAATACACGCAGATGGTTTGCTTAAAAATGAAGAGATTTACAATATCTTTGATACGGATAAATTCTTAAAGAGACCTGTACTTTGCGCAGTATCCAACACCTCCGGTCTGGCCGGAATAGCTCACTGGATCAACACCTATTACAAGTTAAAGGGAGACCGGCAGGTTGAGAAAAACTCAGAACTGGTAAAGGCAATCAAGGAATGGGTGGATGAAGAATATGCAGGCGGACGTGTCACTGTAATGACAGATGAGGAAATCGTCAGCTGCCTCAATCGTGTATGCCTGGAGAAGGGGATTACCCTGGGCGAAAAGGCAAAAAAAGAAAGTGAGTAAAAATGAGCGGATATGATGTAAAGCAGGAGGTTACGGACAAGTATTCCCTGCGGGGGCGTGTTTTTCATAAACTGAGAGAAGATATCCTGAACGGAAAATATGAGGAGCACGAGGAACTGAAAGAGGTTGCTATCGGCGAGGAAATGGGAGTCAGCAGAACCCCGGTCAGAGAAGCGTTCAGACAGTTGGAACTGGAAGGACTCATTCAGATTATTCCCAATAAGGGAGCTTATGTTGTGGGAATCACAGAGAATGATGTGAAAGACATATATATGATTCGCTCTCAGCTGGAAGGATTGTGTGCTAACTGGGCCACGGAGAATATCACGAAAGAACAGCTTG
>CALZBR010000062.1 GCA_945621435.1 uncultured Lachnospiraceae bacterium | reverse complement strand
ACAGTTAACTTTCCCTTTTTGCATACTATGAGTATTGACGTGACGCGCAAATATACTATTGATATTTACCTTTGAATTGCATATACTATAAATATACCGTGTTGGCACAAAAAGGTTAGATAACACAGCTTTTATTAATCATCAATGTTTACGCAGTGTTTCTTCGTAATGAAGGAATGGAATATTGAACTTTGAAATGGACAGGGAATGGATATATCTTACAGAAGAGATGGAGAAAGGAATCAGGATGAAGGAACTGGAGTATCCGTTTGATGCAGAAGAGATAATGACGAAAAGAAAGCAATTGAGAAGAAGACTTCTTGAGGATACCTGTGATAAGCGGGTGGAGAAGCGTATTGCTGTTTTGGGTGGACAAACCACAAAGAACATTGTAAATGCGCTTGAGCTTTTTCTTTTGAATTATGGCATCCATCCTTATTTTTTTGAGTCGGAATACAACAAGTACTATGAAGAAGCTATGTTTCCCGGTGAGGAATTTCTGGCATTTCAACCGGATATTATTTATATTTGCACTTCTAACAGAAATCTGTCGATTGTTCCAAATTTGCAAAATACTTCCCGGGAAATCGAAGAGATGATAACTCAGGAATACTGCAGATATGAGACAATGTGGGAACGGCTTCATGAGACATTCAAATGCCCGATTATACAAAATAATTTTGAGATGCCGGTAAACCGGTTGCTTGGTAATAGGGATGCATATGACATACATGGAACCACACATTACATACTTGCAATGAATGAAAAACTGGCAGATTACGCTTGCACACATAGTGATTTTTTTCTATGTGATATTAATTATGCTTCAGCAGATTATGGTTTGCTGAAATGGAGCGATCCGTATTACTGGTATATGTACAAGTATGCAGTTGCCGTACCTGCAATACCATACCTGGCATTCAATCTGGCGAACATCGTTAAATCTGTTTTTGGCAGGAATAAGAAGGGATTGGTATTGGATTTAGACAATACAATCTGGGGCGGCATTGTCGGAGACGACGGACCGGAAAACCTGGCCATGGGACCGGAGGATCCGAGAGGACAGGCTTATTATGAGTTTCAGAAGTATATAAAGTTTCAGCAGGATATGGGTGTATTTCTTGCAATTGACTCCAAGAATCATCAGGGAAATGCATTGGACGGTCTGCGACATCCGGATTGTCTTCTGAAGGAGCAGGATTTCGTTGCAATTAAGGCTAATTGGGAACCAAAGGATGTGAACTTCATTCAGATTGCGCAGGAGGTCAATGTACTTCCGGAAAGCATGGTATTTTTGGATGATAATCCTGCAGAGCGCATGATTGTGACGGAGCGGATACCCGGAGTAACAGCGCCGGAGTTGGAGGATGCCGCCCATTATACCACACTCCTCAGCAGAGCCGGATACTTTGAACCGACTTACCTTTCCGAGGATGATGTACAGCGAAGTCAGATGCTGAAGGAAAATGCTGCAAGAACCGAATTTGCCGTGAAATTTTCAGATTATGGAGAGTATCTGGAATCCTTGGAGATGCGTGCTGTAATCAAAGGGTTTGTGCCTATGTATTATGCCAGAATTGCCCAATTGACCAACAAAAGCAACCAGTTCAATCTGACGACAAAACGACTGACGCAGGCTCAAATAGAAGCGATAGCAGGAGACGATGCGTACATGACGTTATTTGGGAGCCTGCAGGACCGTTTTGGAGATAATGGTGTGGTTTCGGTCATGATTGGCCGGGTGGAAGATACGAATTGCCATATAGAACTGTGGTTGATGAGTTGCCGTGTGCTGAAAAGGGACATGGAAAAAGCAATGCTAGATGAATTTGTTGCAGGCTGCAAAAACAGGGGGATTACCAGGCTGATAGGATATTATTATCCGACCGCAAAGAATAAAATGGTCAGCACGCTGTACGAGGAAATGGGTTTCGAAATGATTGAGGATCATGAGGGGGCAACGGTCTGGGGGCTTGACATAGACTGTAGCTACAAAAGAAAAAATAATAGGATTCGTGTGGAAGGAGCTATTTATGAATAAAGCAGAAATTTTGAAGGTGCTGAACGAGATTTTTCGCGAAGTGTTTGACGATGATACATTGGTGATTACGGAGGAGACTTCGGCGGAGGATGTGGACGATTGGGACAGTTATGAGCAGATTAACCTGCTGATGGCATGTGAGCGCAGATTCGGAATGCGGTTTGAAATGGAAGAGGCCTCTCTGATCACCAACGTGAGAGATATGATTGCCATCATAGAGAAAAAGATTTCTTAAGAGATAAAAAACGAAAGGAATATGTTGTTTTATTTTCATAAGCGACATACAGAATTACCATGAGGATTAAAAACGGTTGTGTAACATTACGAGCGATTGAAGAGCGGGATTTTGACTTATTGTACGAGATGATGAATTCGGAAGCCATTGAAAAAGCCATGGGACATTGCACTTTACCGATTAGCGAGAAAGAGCAGAGCGAATGGATGGCTAACTACCATAATTCGGAGGAACAAATCAGGCTTATGATTGAGCTTTCCAATGGAAAAACAATTGGCGTGATTATGCTGTTTGATATTGATACCTATAACGGAACTGCGGAGATTGGGCATAAGATTAGCGCAAAGCCTGAAGACAGAATCAAAGGCGATATTACGGATGCATTGAATGGAATGCTGGATCTTGCATTTAATACCTTGAGACTCAATTGCGTAACGGCACGCACGGTGGAGGGCAATATTTTTGCGGAAAAGATTTTGAAGAAATCTCATTTTGTGGAGGAGGGAACCCTCCGTCATCGTATTTATCAGGATGGCAAATTCTTAAATATGCATTCCTTTTCTGTTGTAAAATCGGACTTTTGCAAATGATTAGTTACTCTTTTGGAAAGGAAATAGAATGAAAGTACATCATATAGGTTATCTGGTTAAGAGTATAGAAAATGCGGAAAAGGACTTGGAACAATTGGGATATTGCCGTAAGACACAGGTAGTATTTGACCCCGTCAGAAATGTGGATATCAGCTTCTGGGAAAATGAGGGATATTGTGTGGAACTGGTCAGCCCGAAGTCGGAAGCATCAGTTGCCTATGGCTTGATGAAAACCTGCAAAAACAAGCCTTATCATATAGGCTACCTGACAGGTTGTATAGAAGAAGAGATAAAAAGATTAAAGGAAGCCGGATATACCCAGATTGATACGCCCACAGAGGCAGTGGCAATTGATGGAAAAAGAGTGTGTTTTCTCATGAGTCCCGATAGCGGAATGATAGAATTGGTGGAGATATGCAGGGAGCATTAAGCTCTCTGTATTTTTTTATCGAATATCACCGATTGAAGACCTGGTTGTTCCTTTAGCGTAAACCATTGATTTCCCTGGATTTTTATGCAGAGTGTGATATACTTATTTGGTAACTGTTCAGTGTGAAGGCAGACAGGTAGGTTAACAGTGAAGATTGTGATATGTGACGATGAAAGGAAAATGGTCGAAGACATAGATAAAATGGTGCGGGAGCTGATGCCGGAAGAAACTGTGAAAACCTGTCTGAGCGGGGATGCTTTGTTGGAAATGTTGAGGACAGAGGAAGCGGATGCAGTTCTTTTGGATATAGATATGCCTGAAAAAAGCGGACTGGAGGTGGCCGGGCTGATGAATGCCACCGGGAAGAAACCGATTCTCATCTTTGTGACTGCCCACGATGAACTTGTCTACGATAGCCTGAAATATCATCCCTTTGCATTTGTGAGAAAGAGATATCTGAGAGAAGAACTGCCGGAGGTACTGGCGGATTGTATCAGGGAATTGCAGACAAAGGAGAAAAGATTTCACTTTCGCGCAGAGGGCGGGGAGGTGAGTGTGCTTTTGTCAGACATCACCTATTTTGAGGCAGAGGGGAATTATCTGATTGTGCATCTGCAGACGGGGACTTATCGGCTGCGAAGCACTATGACAGCTGTTCAGAATACGCTTGAGCCGGAGGGCTTTATCAGGGCTCATAAAGGTTTTCTGGTAAACCAGGAGTTCGTCACGGTAATGACGCAGGATGAGCTGAGGCTTGCATCAGGTGAGGTGATACCCATAGGGAAGCTGTATGCCGGCACGGTAAAAGAGCAGATATTAAGGTATATGAGGGAATGAAGAATAAAAGGGAACAGAAGGAATCGGATGTGCTGAGACAGCAGAACTTGGAATTATTTGCAGAGAACCAGGAGCTGAGAGTACAGCTGGAGCATTATAAATGGCAGTTGGAGCAGACGGAAAAGCAGGAGCAGGAGATTCGGCTTCTTCACAGCCGGGTGAGAAAATTAAAACATGACATGCGCAACCACATTTTGGTCATTGCCTCCTATCTCAATGGAGGTGAATATCCGGAGGCGAGAGCTTATACATCAGAGATTCTGGACCGGCTGAGTGCCGTACAGAGCTATGTGGAGACGGGGAATTCCTTATTAAACCATATTCTGAATGAAAAACTGGAGGTTGCCCGGAAAAACGGAATCGATGTAAAAGCCGAGATCGGCCAGGTGTCCTTTGCAAGGCTGCAGAGCATTGATTTCTCAGCAATCTTCAATAATCTGCTGGATAATGCCATAGAGGCCTGCAAGAAAGAGCAGACCGGGGAAATGGTCGTAAAGGTATACCGCAAAAAGGGTTATGATGCACTTTCGGTCCGCAACAGAATCACGGAATCGGTGCTGGAAGGTAATCCCGAGCTTGTGACCACAAAGCAGGAAAAGGCTATTCACGGGCTTGGCGTTTCACAGGTAAAAGAAATTGTGGACAAAAACGGTGGAATGTACGACTTTTACGAAGAAGACGGCTACTTTTGCGTTAATATTTTTATCCCACAATAGATATTGTTTGTCCCACCCCCCTTGTGCCAAATAGGTGCAGGGGGGTATTATTTTGGCAAAAGAGGAATGGAGAATGGTTATTTTTCAAAACGTGAGCAAGTTTATTTTGTCCAATGTGAATGTACATATTCCAAAAGGAAGCATAGTAGGAATCATTGGTGCTTCCGGCGCAGGAAAAACCACCCTTTTGAAGCTCGCGTGCGGACTGCTGGAGCCCCGGGAGGGAATGGTATACACCATGAGAAAGCCTGCGGTAAAAGCAAAAAGGGAGATAGCGGCGGAGATAGGCGTCTTATTTGCGGATATTCCTGTTTTTCAGGCAGAGAGTACCCTTGAGAATAGTTTTAGCGAGCGAAAATGGGCGTATGGAATGAAGGAAGAGGAGTTTCAGGCTGCATATGAGTCGCTTGGAAGACGTCTGGGATATCTGGATTATCAGGATGTCTCTCCCAAGGCGCTTTCCCTGGGGCAGAGGAGAAGGGCGGAGCTGGGGGCGGTATTGCTGCACAGTCCGAAGCTGATTATCCTGGACGAACCCGGTATCGGATTGGACCGGAATGCCAGGACTGCTTTGCGCGAGCTACTGGAGGAGAGGAAGAGGGAGGGAGCTACGATTCTGATCAGTTCACATGACATGGAAGAGATTTCTGCTCTGTGTGACAGAATCCTCCTGCTTGACGGGGGACACAGCATTTTCTACGGGGCGAGAGAGCTTTTGCTCAAAAAATATGCACCTATGGATGTCTGTGAACTTGTTTTCGAGGGTAAGTGTCCGGATTTTGGAGATTTGCCCATAGAGAACTATTGCATCGACCATGAACATCTGACATTTTCTTATGATTCAAATCATATATCTGCCGCTGAGATACTGGCTCACATTGTGCCGCAGACGAAGATACTGTCTGTGCAGGTGAAAAAGGCTGGTCTTGCAGATACGATAAAAAATATTGTTCGGGAGGGGAAGACATGAGTTTTATCGAAGTAAGCAATATTACCAAGTCATTTCGAGTCAGCAGGAGAAGCGCGGGAATCCCGGGGATGCTGGCAAATATGGTCAGACCGAAGTTTGAAGAGAGGAAGGCTGTGAAGGATGTAAGCTTTTCCATTGAAAAGGGGGAGATGGTAGGGTTTATCGGACCCAACGGTGCGGGAAAATCTACCACAATCAAGATGCTGGCAGGCATCCTTTGTCCGGATAAGGGTAGTATCGTCGTAAACGGGTATGTGCCCTATCGGCAGAGAAAAGCGTATGTGGCCGGAATCGGCGTGGTGTTCGGACAGAAGTCACAGCTCCAGTGGGATCTGCCGGTGATTGACAGCTTCGAATTATTAAAGGCAATTTATCGGATACCGGAGGAGAAGTATCGGAAAAATCTGGACAGGTTTCTGGATATGCTGGATATGGGCAGCTTTGTAAATCAGCCTGTCCGACAGCTTTCCCTCGGTCAGAGAATGCGTGCCGACATTGTGGCGGCGCTGCTTCATTCTCCTCAAATCGTCTTTTTTGACGAACCCACCATTGGCGTGGATGTGCTGGGAAAGGAAACCATTCGTGAATTCATCCGGGAGCTGAATGCACAGGACGAGGTCACGATGCTCTTTACCACCCATGATATGCAGGATATTGAAAAGACCTGCAAAAGGCTGATCATTATTGACAAAGGAGCAAAGATGTACGATGGCACTCTGCAGGAAATCAGGGAAAAATACGGCACCTCAAGGCAACTGGTGGTGGAATTCGGAGAAGAGGCTGTCGTCCCACCCATGGAGAATGTAGTCATCACAGACATAGAAGACCGTAAGAAGAGCTTTGTCTTTGACAATGCAAAGGTGAATATCAATGAGCTGATGAGTCACCTGCTCAGCCGGTACAACATCCGTGATCTCACGGTGACAGAGCCGGAAATCGAAAGCATTATTCAAAGAATGTACAACGGGGAGGTGTAAGCATGCGTTTATCTCCGTATCTTGCCTTTGCGAAAAAGAGCTTCCTGCAGAAAAGTGCCTATCGTTTTAACCATCTGATGAGCATTTTAAATACGATTATCAGAATCTTTATCTTCTGGGAGATTTACAGAACATTATACGGCGGAAGAACTGAAGTCGACGGTATCACCATGTCAATGGTAACTACAAATTTTATCCTTTCCCTTGGGCTTGAGGCGGTATTCGGTGTGGATGATTATTATTTGCCCAACAGAATCCGGGATGGCAGTATTGCCACGGAGCTCTTGCTTCCCGTAAGCTTTCACGGAAGGATGTTAGCCGGCAATCTGGGCAATGCCTTGTTTCAATTGATTTTTCACTTTATTCCGGCATTTGCGGTGACTGTTCTTGCAATCGGTATGGAAGCACCCGCAAGTCCGCTTGTTTTTCTGGCATTTTTATTCAGCGCGCTTCTTGGGTATGGTGTGCTGTTTGGAATCAGTTTTCTGATGCAGATGCTTTCCTTCTGGCTGTTGAATGTATGGGCAATCATGACAATCAAAAACGTGTTTGTCAATGTCCTCTCCGGTGCCATGATTCCGCTTTGGTTCATGCCGGACTGGATGAGAGGTATCATCCGTTTTTCCCCGTTTTCTTCCATTTACTTTACCCCGGTTCAGATTTATCTGGGACAGTTGTCAGGCAGGGAGATATTGTTCCGTTTTGCAACACAGGGGTTCTGGATTGCCGTTCTGCTGGCCGGCGGTGCCGTATTATGGAAGAAGGGTCAGAGAAAGCTGGTTGTACAGGGAGGGTGAGGATACAAAATGAGAGTAAAGAATGATACGATGCACCTTGCCGGTGTATATACAAAAATGATTTTCAGATCCTGGTTTCAGTATAAGGTGGATGCGATCCTGCGTTCCCTGGCTGTGTTTTGCAGAGAGGCAACGGGCATACTGGTGATTTATTTTACTTTGACGAAATTTGACAACCTGAATGGGTGGAATATTTATGAATTACTGTTTCTGTTTAGTCTCTTGTTTGTGACCTATGGGATTTTGATCATTTTTTTCACGGGACTGCGGGACTTTGGTGGAACGGTCAGAAACGGTGGCTTCGACCGCTATATACTGCGTCCCAGAGGGCTTTTGTTCCAGCTAATCTTCTCCAACGCGGACTGGTTTGCTGCCGTTGGGCATGGAGGTCTGGGAATTCTGTTGTTCCTTCTTTCAGCCGGTAAGGTGGGCGTGGTCTGGAATGGAATCACCATAGGATATTATATTGTGACGATTATCGGTGGTGTCCTGATTCAGGGAGCGGTGTTTCTGTTTCTTGCGACCCTGAACATCTACCTCCTGGAGACGAACAGCATCAAGGAATTGTTTTACTGGAATGCCAGGAAATTTGCAGGCTACCCTATCAGCATTTTTCATAAGGCAATTCAGTTTGTGATGATTTATGTGGTACCCTTTGCCTTTATCAACTATTTTCCGGCACAGTTTCTGCTCAGAAAGGAAGATATGGCACAGTATCCGGAGGTTTACATGTATCTGACTCCGTTTGTGGGGGTGGGGATGTATCTGCTGGCATATCTGTTCTGGAGGAAAAGCATAAAGCATTACAAGAGCTCCGGAAATTAGTTGGTTTATAAATATTTTAGAATTTTTATTAGCACTCGTACTTGACGAGTGCTAATTTACGTGTTATAACACAGATAGAACAAAAAAGAAAGGAAGGATGACATATGTTGATGCCTAGTTTATTTAATGAAAGTTTTAAATTATTTGATCGTTTCTATCAGGATCCGTGGTTTGGAATGAACGACCATGAGAGGAAGGACTTGGAGAAGAAGCTGTATGGTCACAGAGCTCAGAATGTCATGAGTACAGACATTAAGGAATCTGAGACTGGTTACGAAATGGTAATTGACCTTCCGGGCTTTTGTAAGGATGAAGTTACGGTTGAACTGGATAATGGTTATCTGACCGTAAGCGCTGCCAAGGGACTTGATCAGAACGAAGCAGAATCTGGGGAGGAGGCAAAGCAGGGAAATTACATTCGCCGCGAGAGATACAGTGGTGCATGTCAGAGAAGCTTTTATGTCGGTGAAGAGCTTACCCGGGAAGATATCAAGGCAAGCTTTCAGCATGGAATCTTAAAGCTGAGCATTCCGAAGAAGGCTGCGAAGCAGGTAGAGGAAAAGAAATACATTGAAATTGAAGGGTAGTGCAGATTCTCTGCCGGGGACGTCTCCCCGGCAGAGACAGAAAAGGTCAAAAGAGTATGTAACAAGTAGCTTATTACTTCATAAGAGGTAGTAGGCTGTTTTTCATAAATGGGAGATGAGAACTTATGGCAAAGAGAGACTACTATGATATTCTTGGAGTTTCTAAAAAAGCGACCGGTCAGGAACTGAAAAGTGCATACAGGAAGCTGGCAAAGAAGTACCATCCCGACACGAATTCCGGAGATGCAAAGGCAGAACAACTGTTTAAGGAAGTCACGGAAGCGTATAATGTCCTATCCGACGAAGAAAAGAGAAAACTCTATGATCAATTCGGGCATGCAGCATTTGACGGAAGTATGGGAAGTAATCCCGAGGAGTATACGGCAAACGGTGCCAAAGGATATGATTGGAGAGGCAACGGACCACAGGGAGCCCGTACAGAATACTATTCCCGGGATATGGATGATTTTTTCGGAGATATGTTTGGGGATTTTTTTCACAGGAGCAAGCAACATACGCACTTCGGAGAGAATTTCGGATTCGAAGAGGAAGGTGGAAATGACCTTACCGGTGAGATTACGATTTCTTTTCGGGATGCAGCACTGGGGTGTGAAAAGATAATCCGGGTTGACGGAAGCCGATTGGATACATTAGCGATTAAAATACCTGCCGGAATAAATGAAGGACAGTCTGTACGGTTAAGGGGGAAAGGCAGAAAGGACTCTTCCGGTAAGGCAGGTGATTTGCTGATAAAGGTTCACATCCTTGGGGACAATAAGTTTACCAGGAATGGTCAGGATGTTTATACTACGGAGGCTATTCCTTACACAACGGCTATCCTTGGGGGAGAGGCAGATTTTGATACCCTGTATGGACCTGTAAAATGCAAAATACCGGCGGGCAGTCAGGCAGGAAGTAAGCTTCGATTGAAAAATAAGGGTATTGTTTCCATGAAGAATAAAAATACCTATGGGGATGAATATGTCATATTGCAGATTCGGATTCCCGGGAAGGTATCAGAAAAGGAAAAGGAGCTTTTAAAGCAACTAAAAGAAATAGAATCAAAAAAGTTTTTTTGAAATGAAATAATCCTGCAAGCATCATCCTTAAAAAGAGAGCCGGCAAAACGCCGGCTCTTTATGTAAACAGGAGAGGAATCCTGGTGTGTTTTGGCGAAGCCGGTCAGCATCGGATAAGCTATCGGCACCGGCGGCTTCATTTGATAGTTATAACTATACCCGGAAAATGTGTCTAAAGTGTTTCTGAAAAAGAAAGAAAAGATAAAGAAAAGATAAAAATAGTAAGTAACATATTTAAGGACGAATATGCGGCTGATTTATTAGGGGAAAATGAATATGCTGCGATCTCTTCTAACATGGCGGAGGGAATTAAGTTTTTTGCACCGGGGTTTGAAGGGGATAAAGAGCAGGCGTTGGAGTGGATCGTGAACAATCAACTGGCACCGTCTGTGTTGGCAAGAAGTGCGTTTAATGAAACGCATTTATGGAGTGAGTATGGGACAGGAATGAAGCAATATGTGCTTTTTGCAGCCGGTTATGATACTTTTTCCCACAGAAATACCTTTGGGGATATCAGCATCTTTGAACTGGATCTTCCCGGTATGATAGAAGACAGGCTGACCCGTGAAGCCGAAAGTGGTATTCACAGTCCCGCAAATTGCCATATGATTCCATGTGATTTGGCGGAGGAAGGCTGGAAGGGGCTATTAGCGGAGAATGGTTTTCTGCCGGAACAGAAGTCGTATGGAAGCCTGTTGGGAATCAGTTATTATCTCAGTAAGGAAGCGTTTGAAAAGATGCTTGGAAACATATCGGAAGTATTTACGGCAGGTTCGGCAATATGTTTTGATTATCCGGCATCAGAAGGTTCACAGGAAACAGTAAGAAATGAGAAGCTTGCAAAGGCAGCAAAGGAGGAAATGAAAGCAAAGTACAGTTATCCTGAACAGGCATTGCTGGTCTATCATAACTGTCTGAAACGTGGAATGTCTGGGGAAGAGGCCGTTGAAATCTCAGGCTTGAAGCTTCAGTAACCTGTCAGCGCGAGAAAAGAGACTTAATTTTTTTACCGGGGCATTATCTGTCCCGGTGTATTTTTTACCATAAAAGGGGAATACTGGATATAAATTCTCGTTCGGAGGTAAGCTTTATGAATCAGAAGTTAGGAAAATCCAGTATGAGACCGGAGCAGCCGGTCTATATCTTAAGCAGCGGAAGTGTAGTAGGAACCAAGGAGGGAGAAGGACCTCTGGGGTTGCTGTTTGACATGGCCGGAGAGGATGACATGTTTGGCTGTGAGACCTGGGAGGATGCGGAGAGCAGCCTACAGAAGGATGCAGTTTATCTGGCCATGACTAAGGCTGAGTTAAAACCGGAGGATATTACCTATATTTTTGCCGGTGACCTGCTTGGTCAATCGATTGCTACGTCCTTTGGTATCTCTACTTATCAGATTCCTTTGCTGGGGGTATACGGAGCCTGCTCCACCTGCGGGGAATCCCTGACGCTGGGGACCATGAGCATTGCCGGTGGTTTTGCGGACAGGGTAATCTGTGTGACCTCCAGCCATTTTGCCAGTGCGGAGAAGGAATTCCGTTTTCCCCTGGACTATGGCAACCAGCGTCCTCTTTCCGCCACCAGGACTGTGACCGGCAGTGGTGCCTTTGTTCTGGCAAATGAAGCTGCCCTGCAGCAGTTTTTAGGCAGGGAATGGAAAGGCGGAGAAGGATTAAGCATAAGTAATTCCCATGTCGAAGAGAAGATAACAGAACATAAACCCAGAAAAGCAAGGGCTAAGATTACGGGCATGACGGTGGGCAAAATCGTGGATTTCGGACTGAAGGATTCCATGAATATGGGCGCTTGTATGGCGCCTGCAGCCGCATCCACTCTGGAACAGCATTTTATTGACTTTGAAAGTCAACCGGAGGATTATGATAAGATAATTACCGGAGATCTGGGAAAAGTAGGACAAAGGGTTCTTTTAGATTTGTTGCGGGACAAGGGATTTGATATT
>CALZBR010000061.1 GCA_945621435.1 uncultured Lachnospiraceae bacterium | reverse complement strand
TCCTGTGTTCCGGCAGGAGTTCATGGCATCAGAAAAATCTTTTCTTTTTCTTCCATCTCCTGCCTAATCATTGTTTGAAATATAAGCAGGAATCTAATGAAAAAATAGAAATAGATATGCAATGAATCTTTATAGAAATAACTGCTTATGCAAAGATTATAGCATGATTGACTTCTTATGACAACACCTTAGCGCTTTTAAAAATATGTTTTTTTATTTCTAACTAGACATTTTTCCGTACTATTTTTTCACACCTCCATCAATTAAAAACACCCTGCTGCAATAGACACTTCCATCCTGCCCCTCCGCCACCATCTGAAGTCTGATTTCTTCCTCCGGCAGTCTAAAGACCGGCAGTTCAAACCGCACGCTTACCTCCGGCTTGTAAACTGCTCCATCCTTAAGAAGCAGCTTTCGTCCCTGTTCATCCCGCATTTCCACCCACAGCTTTTCCTCATTTTCTCCCGCATAAACCACATTGCCGGCAGGCAGCTGCATCCCGCACACCCCACCCAGCAGAAAAAAGAGCAGCACATACAGTCCTGAAAACTTCTTCCCCGTCAACCAGATTTTTTTCTCCTGTTTTTGCAGAAAATATCCCGCTCTCTTTCTTCCCGAATGTGACCATCTTAAAAGTATGCATCTAAGGAATATCCATATGCCAAACAGAACCAGCGGTACTTTCAGAAACGGCAAAGGAATTTCCTCCTCCGGCACTCCCTTCAAGAGCGGAAGCATCACAGACAGCACAGCGAGCAGGAAACTCACACTGACAATCACTCTCTTAAGCTGCCAGCAGATTTGCTGAAAGCTCCCTATCCTGCCCGGATGACAAAGAGCTTCCTTAAGCTGCTCCGCGTTCTGGTATCTGTCCATAGGACTTTCACTGGTACACCTCTCAACAATCTGTTCCAAACCACCGGAAAGTCCCCTGTCGTATTCCCGCAAAGGGCGCCTTTCATAGGGTGGGAACATCGGATTCTCTCCCGTCAGCATTTCATGTAAGACCGCTCCGAGTCCATAGATATCCCAGGTCTTGTCTCCTTTCGTTCCCTGCCACTGTTCCTTCGGGCTGTAGCCCGGTGTTCCCATGCAAAGCAACTCCCTCTCCTCACCAAAGCCGCAGCGAAGAGCCGCTCCCAGGTCAATCAGCTTAATACTTCCATCTGGCCTTATCATAATGTTCTCCGGCTTTAAGTCCCTGTAGATGATTGCCGGCTTACGGTTGTGAAGATAGATCAGAATCTCACACAGTTCAAGCGCCCATTTCACTGCAAGTACCTCCGGCACTCGCTCATTCCTCTCAAGATATTTTCTTAAGGAAATCCCTTCCACGTACTCCATCACCAGGTAATCACTTTCCTCCTCCCGGAAGAAGTCATAAATTTCCGGAAGCCCCGGATGCCGAAGCTCCTTGAGGAGCTCTACCTCCCTGCCAAAATCCGCCTCCTGCGCCGCACGCTCCTTCACCGCCACCAGCCTGTTAAGGTTCTTATCCTTTGCCAGGAAAACCCTTCCTGCGCCTCCCTTTCCAAGCTGCTCTAAAATCTCATATTTCTGAAACAATACCCGTCCCATCGCCATTATCCTTTCCGTCTTCTCATCGCACCATCACATACACTGCCGACAGATTGTCCCTCTCGCCCTTCTTCAGTAATGCCCCCGCAATCGCCTGCAGCCTCTTCTCAATCTGCTCCTCACTTCCCACCTGGGAAGGGGCAAGCAACGCAAGCATCTCCTGATCCAGCTTCCGGTAAAACCCATCCGTGCAGAGTAAAAAGCCGCCTTTGCCCCAAATTTTTCCCCATCGGATATCCGGACGCTTGAAAGGGAAGCTGCCAAGACAGGCGGTAAGCCCATTCCTTCCGTCCGAGTGATCGGTCGTCAAAAGTCGTTGCTTTCTGTCTTTGCAAAGATATATCCTGCTGTCCCCCAAGTGAAGCATCAGATAATTTCTTTTCCAGAGAAAGACCAGAGATACCGTTGCCCCAAGTGCAAACTCCCGCTCCACCGCATAACGGTTAAGCTCCTGCCTGATTCCGTATAAGCAGCGAAGAAGACTTCTAGTAAGTGCCTTCCGTCCTTTTCCTCTTCCAACTAAGGGAACCAGTTCCCCATAAAAAATTTCAATCAGCCGCTCCGTAATATAACCACTGGCCGTCTCGCCCTCCTGCAAGCCGCCAATGCCGTCACTTACGACAGCAAGCAAAACTCTGCCACGATTTGTTAACACCTGTAAAAGGGCAAGAGAATCCTGATTATTCTTTCGCCTGCCCTGATCCCAGTAAACATCGGATCTAATCTTCAATTCATACTCCTTCCCGCTGTTATACCAGCAGCCTGCTTTCCTCCGTTTTCCTTCATCTTCTTATCATAATGGATGTTTCTGCGGCGATCAGCCGCTTGAAGAGCACCGGGCTTTTAAGAATGCCCGCCTGCCTTTAAGAAAGAATGCAATGTGCATAAGCATCTTTCGAAAAATCGCACAATCAGAAAACTGTGCAAAAGGTACATTTATTATATATTTCCAACAAAAAAGAATCCATTGTACAGAATTACCAAAAAAGTAATTTTGGTAAAACTGCACAAGGATTCTCACTCACACTCCGTATATCGTTACAAAAATTTTGCTATATCATTAAAGAATACCAGCACCATAAGAACCATCAATGCTGCCATTCCCGCTAAATGTACCATTCCTTCCTTTTCAGGCGGAATCGGTTTGCCTCGTACTGCTTCTATCAGCAAAAATACCAAACGCCCACCGTCCAGTGCCGGAATCGGCAACAGATTCATGATACCAAGGTTCACAGACAGGAGCAAAGCAATGTTGACCATGTTTAAAAAAACATCCAGTGCTCCATACTGTTTGGCCGTGTCATAGACATCATCTACCACCTTCACCAAACCTACCGGTCCTGATACATCATCCTTGGACAATTGTCCGGTAACTAGCATCTTAAGGCTCTTAAAGGTTGTATCCGCAAAAAATTTCATTGTATAAAAAGAGTATTGAAAGGTCTGAGGGACATTGCACTCAAGATATCCTCCTGAAGAAATCCCCATATAATAGCGCTGTGTTTCCTCATCATAAGAGGGATTGATCACAACCGTATTTTCCACCCCGTCTCTTTGATAGGTTACTTCAATCGGATCCCCTTTGGTATTAAGCTGGGAAATCAATGTCACCTCACCGCTTAAATGAATCCGCTTTCCGTTCATCCGGGTAATCATGTCCCCCGGAAGAAGTCCCGCTTCCTCTGCCCTGCCTCCTTCACTTACCGTACGCACTTCCGGTGTCAAAATTCCGCAGGTGGAAACCAGAATCAGCGCCATCACATACGCGAGCAGGAAGTTGAAAAGAGGACCCGCAAAAATCGTAGCGATACGCGCCCACACGGAAGCCTCCTGAAAGCTTTTACCTGATGATTCTCCCTTTTCCGCTGCCAGTCCGTCCTCGCCTTCAAACATACAAGCGCCTCCAAGCGGCAAAAGCTTCAGAGAATATTTGGTATCCCCTTTGGTAAAGGAGAACAACGTCGGTCCCATACCGATAAAAAATTCCACCACATGGATTCCATTCTTCTTTGCCAGAATGAAATGACCAAACTCATGGGAAATAACTACAACAAAAAAAATAATTAAGAATAAAATGATTGAAACAGCCAATCTAGAACCTCCTACCGGAAATATACTCATATGTGGCAGCCTCTGCCTGCAGAATCTCCTCCACAGAAGGATTTGCAATTACCTTGTGATTCTCCATCGCACCCTGAATAATATCATAGATATCGAGGAATTTTATCTTTCTGTCAAGGAAAAGTGCCACCGCCTTTTCATTTGCCGCATTATAGACCGTAGGCATACTGCCTCCCACTGCAATTGCGTCATATGCCATTTGAAGCCCTCTGAAGGTATCCATATCCGGCTTTTCAAACGTAATGGACCCAAGTTCAAAGAAATCCACCCGTTTTCCCTCCATCGGTCTCCTGTCCGGATAAAAAAGTGCATATTGAATGGGAAGCTTCATGTCCGGCATACCCAGCTGTGCCATAATTCCACCATCCACATACTCCACCATGGAATGGATAATGCTTTGGGGATGAACCACTACCTGGATTTTGTCAGGCTCCACCCCGAACAGCCATTTTGCCTCAATTACTTCCAACCCTTTGTTTACCAGGGTGGAAGAATCTACCGTGATTTTTCTGCCCATGGACCAGTTAGGATGCTTAAGTGCATCCTCCACAGTAATCTCCGTAAGCTCCTCCCGCTTTCTCCCACGGAAGGGACCGCCCGATGCGGTGAGAAGGATCTTGGACACACGCTCCCTGTTTTCTCCGTGCATGGACTGGAAGATCGCACTGTGCTCGCTGTCCACCGGCAAAATCGGCACTTTTTTCTCTGCCGCCAACGGCATAATGATATGTCCCGCTGTCACCAGCGTTTCCTTATTGGCCAGTGCAATGGTCTTTCCCGCTTCAATTGCCGCAATGGTAGGTCTTATTCCTATCATACCCACAATGGCGGTAACCAAAACCTCCATTTCCTCCATCACAGCAATTTCAAGAAGACCTTCCATGCCACACAGGACGCGGGTTCCCGTATCCGCTACGCGGGCACTGAGTTCCTTCGCTGCCTCTTCACTCCACATCACGGCAATAGAAGGAGCAAACTCCCGTATCTGACTTTCCATTCGGGCAACACTGCTTCCCGCTGCCAACGCTACCACTTTTAAATCTTCATTATTTCTCACAATATCAAGAGTCTGGGTTCCGATGGAACCGGTGGACCCTAGAATTCCTATTTTTTTCATGTTGAAATCCCCACTTATCATCCGTGAATCAGCAGAAGCGCCAGAAAGTAGATCATAGGCGCCGTAAAGATCACACTGTCAAAGCGATCCATCACACCACCGTGTCCCGGAATCAGCTTCCCGTAGTCCTTGATCTCATGATTTCTCTTGATAGCAGATGCTGCCAGATCGCCCACCTGGGAGACCACCGCACCTATCGCACTGATCAATACAAAAATCCATGTGATCTGTTGCTCACTAATTACCGCTTCCACCATAAAATATCCATACAAAGCACCCACCAGTGCAGAACCAATAATTCCGCCGATGGCTCCCTCCACAGACTTTTTGGGGCTCAGAACCGGTGCCAGCTTATGCTTTCCAAGCAGCATTCCTGAAAGATAAGCACAGGTATCACAGATCCACGAGCTGATAAAAATCATCCACACGGTATAGATACCGTAAGGAAGCACTCTAACCAGATAAATAAAGGAAAGCATCACAGGGGCGTATGCCACACAAAAGAATGCGCACATAATCTGCTCTGCCCGGTATTTGGGAAAGGTAAAAACATAGAGAAACATGTATGCAATCAAAATTGTGATCAGAATCAGAAATAGATAGCTTCTCTCCTTAGCAAATACCATCACCAGATAATAAACGCTTATCCCAATGCCTCCGGTCCATTCCAGTCCGCTTATCCTTCCCTGTTCTCCCGACAGCTTACATGCCTTCATCAGTTCATGGAAGGCAGTCAGGGAAAGAAACAGAAGAACTGCAGCCAGCAGGTAGCCGCCTGTCAGAATGGTGACAAGCGCCAACACCACAAGCACAACACTGCTCAGAAGTCTTGTAAAGAACATGACTTATTCCTCCTTTATCAGGCCGTATCTTCTGTCTCTATGATTATATGCCTCTACCGCCTTCATCAATTCTTCTTTTGTAAAGTCCGGCCATGCCACAGGTGTAAAATAAAACTCCGTGTAGGCCAGCTGCCAGAGCAGAAAATTCGAAATCCGCTGCTCATTGCAGGTTCTAATCAGGAGATCCGGCTCCGGGAGTCCATGGGTATCCAGCATATCGGAAAAATAGTCCTCCGTCACATCCTCCGGGGAGAGTTCTCCATTTGCCGCCTTTTCTGTCATTTTCTTAACCGCACGGACAATCTCATCCCTACCGCCATAGTTGAGTGCAATCTGAAAATGCAATCCGTCATTGTCTTTTGTGGAATCCTCAAGCTCAGCTATCCTTGTTCTGATATCCTCATCCAGTCTGGTCTTATCTCCGATCACCCTCACACACATGCGGTTCTTCCTGGCAGTGGTAAGACAGGTCTTCATATAGTTGCGCAATAGCTTCATCAGCGCATCCACCTCATCCTTCGGGCGATTCCAGTTTTCCGTACTGAATGCATAGACCGTCAGATACTGTATTCCCATCTTATAGGCTTCCTCACAAATGACCTCCACCGTCTTCGCGCCCTGCACATGCCCATAATTTCTCGGCATCCCTTTACTCTTTGCCCATCTTCCGTTACCGTCTAATATGATTGCCACATGCTGCGGCATTACGAGCTTTCCTTGCTCTGCCATGAATTGTACCCCTCTTTAATCTTTTTATTACCTAGGAAAAGGGGCACTACGATTAGGAATATAATCGCCTGCCCCTCCACTTTGCCTGATTATACAGTAAGGATTTCCTTTGACTTATCTTCCATCAGTTTGTCAACATCCTTGATATATTTATCTGTCAGCTTCTGCAGATCATCAGAAAGCTCCTTGATTTCATCCTCCGAAACCTCTGCCTTGGCAAGCTTCTTAAATGCATCATTTCCGTCTCTTCTGATATTGCGGACAGCCACCTTGCATTCCTCTGCCTTCTTCTTGACATCCTTAACAAGGTCCTTTCTACGCTCTTCGGTAAGCTCGGGAAAAACCAGCCTGATCACAGAGCCGTCATTGGATGGCGTAATACCGATATCCGATGCCAGGATTGCCTTTTCAATATCCTTGATGAGGGATTTCTCCCAGGGTGCAATCTGAATCATTCTTGCTTCCGGAATGGTCACATTTCCTACCTGCTGAACAGGTGTAGGGGTTCCGTAATAATCCACCCGGATTTTATCAAGTACATGCGGATTGGCACGACCTGCCCTGATGCCCTGGTAATCACTTTCCAGATGCTCATATGTTTTCTTCATCTTATCCTCATAAACCTTTAATCTCTCATCCACGCTGCTTTTCCTCCCTTATACGGTTACTCTTGTTCCGGTAAATTTGCCGTTTACCGTATTTACAATACTATCCTTCTCATTCAGATCAAATACCCACATGGGCATCTTATTGTCCCTTGCAAGAATGGAGGCTGTCATATCAACCACTTGAAGGTTTCCTGCAATCACATCATCAATACTGATCTCATCGTATTTCTTCGCATTCGGATTCAGCTTTGGATCACTGTCATACACACCGTCAATGGATTTGGCAAGAAGGATCACGTCCGCCTCTACCTCAATGGCACGCAGTACCACTCCGGTATCCGTTGAAAAGTATGGATGACCTGTTCCTCCTGCAAAGAAGACTACCATACCCTTTTCAAAATATTTGTTTGCTCTGTCTTTGGAAAAAAGCTTGGTAAAGGAACCACACTCAAAGGGTGTAAGAATTGCTGTCTTCATTCCTACACTGCGAAAGATTTCCGATACATATATGCAGTTCATTATGGTTGCAAGCATACCAATCTGATCTGCCTTCGTCCTGTCAATGTTCTCGCTGGTCCTTCCTCTCCAGAAGTTTCCGCCTCCGGTCACGATTCCCACCTGAATACCGCTGTCTGTAAGCTGCTTAACCTGCATGGCAACAGCTCTCACCGTCTCCTCGTCAAAACCAGTCTTCTTATCACCGGCAAGCGCCTCACCACTTAATTTGAGTAAAATCCTCTGCATACTCTGGCCTCACTATTTCATTTTTTTCAGTTCATCAAAGAAGGAAGTGGGGTTTACCTCCGCATAGCACTGTGAGCACATACCTTCAATGACTGCACCATTGTTGATCTGTACGGATTTAGACTTAATATTACCCATGACGATTGCAGATGCATCCAGAATAACCGGACCTCTCACGTCAATGTCTCCCTTGATCGCACCGGCAATCACAGCACTGGTCGCAAACACATTACCGATAATAACAGTGCTCTGTCCTACCTTGATGCTTCCTTCACTTCGAAGATCACCTGTGATCTTGGCATTCTCTGCATAAATTTCTGCTGCCTGGGAATTACCCTGGATAGCACCTGTGACATTCAGCTTGCCAAGGGCTTCCACATTGCCGACAATACTTCCGCGCACATCAAGAGACCCTTCTGTTGCCATGTTACCGTTAATGATCATGGACTCTGTCAAAACAGAGACCTCATCCGAGGATCTTCTGGATGAAGGAGTCTTGATTTCAGCAGCTGCCATGGGTGCAACATAAACAGGATCCTGCAATTCCTCAGTCACAGGTATTTCCACGTTCATCTGATCCAGCATCTGGCTTAAATCAACATTAAGATCCTCTCTTTCCTCATTAACAGGAATCTCTTCCTGCAGGGCTTCCTGCTTTACCTCTTCAGTACTACCCTCCTCAGGCATCAGTTCATTGACTGCCTGTGACAGATCATCCTTTAAATCTGAAAAAAAACCCATTTTCATATCCTCCATTCGTATCTTATCATTCCTTTGTTTATTCTGCCTTTCGATGCTGAACCGTAGTGGTTTCATCTGTGATCGGCAAAAATACGGCATTTTCACTGCTCCTTACCTGTTCTATCAGCAGGGAGAGTGCTTCTACCGTTGAATTCTTGTCTGAAGCATCATGCATTAAGATCATGCATTCCTGCTTTGCCTTAATTCCGCCTATGCAGTTGTTTACAATGGTGTCCTTTCCAAGCTGACCACTGATGGCATCTCCCGAAGCAATATTCCAGTCAAAATAGGTGATGCCGCTTTCATTCAAATATTCGATCAGTTCCTGCATATCCACCTTACTGACCGTATTGGAGCTTCCTCCCGGGAACCGATAGAACCTCGGCCAGACTCCCGTAATCTGATACAAATACTCCTGAAGCTGTCTAAGATCCTGCTCAAAGCTCTCCTTTGAGGCATAAATCTCGCTGTATTTATGGCTGTAGGAATGCATTGCAAGCGTATGACCTTCTGCCACAATTCGCTGATAGGCTCTGACCGATTCCTCATCTGTCTTTCCTACCACGAAAAAGGTGGCTTTCACATCATACTCCTTCAGGATGTCCAGAATTTTGTCCGTGTTACGGCTGGGACCGTCATCAAAGGTCAGGTAGATTCGTTTATCATACATCGAATAGTCCTCTTCCGGTTCCTGCGCAAGCTCTGCGGCCTCCGGAATATCTCTGGAAGAAGTCTCCACAGTAGCCGTTGTATAAATTCCGGTTTCCTCACTGCTCTCAAGCTGTTTCCTTGTGGCAGTAAGCTCCTCCTTCAATCCCATAACCTCTTTTTGCAAAGAATAAACACGTATTCCAAGAATGATGCTTGCAATCACCGGTATGACCACCATGGCAATGATTGTTCCGACTATCATTTTTTTCAGACGCCGGATTCTCTTTCTCCGGTCATAAGTACCCTCCATGGGCTTTGGCTCCTTGCAAACGATTTGCTTATAGTTTACCACAAAATAGATTTATGGGAAAGAGTCAAATCACAAATCTTATTCCCACAAAGTTTTGTCTCCCCCTTAGGGAAGGTTTTTTGTTACCTCTTTCGTTCTTTTCTTCTTAACCTCATAAAGCTTCTCATCTGCCTGAGTGAGTGCTTCCTGCAAAGTTACTGTCTCGTGACTTTCCAGAATATGAATTCCGGCACAGACTGTTATGTTGTATGATTTTTCACTAAACTGATTATACTCCGCAAACCTGGTGTAGATATCCTTCAGCACCTCATTTCCATCTCCCCTGTAGTCATAGTGCATAATGCAGGCGAACTCATCACCGCCAATTCTCCCGGCAATTCCTTTATCTTTCATTGTATCTGCCAGAATCTGACTGATCAGCTTCAGGGAAAAATCTCCCTCCTCATGTCCGTATCTGTCATTAATAATCTTCAAATTATTCATATCAACATAAATAACCAGCGTTCTTCTGCCTTCCTTCCGATCCTCCTTAAGAAGTTCCTCTGCTGCAATCATAAATCCTCTTCTGTTCAGAATACCGGTAAGGCCGTCGGAGCGGGAAAGGTTATCCAACTCAATATTATTCTCCTTCAGAGTTGCCAAGCTCTCTTCCAGCTGCTGCTGTATCTCCTCATTCGACTTTAACAGCGCAATCATTTTCATCGCGGCACTCATCTGGTTAACCAGGAATTCTCCGTTTATAAATAACTCCGTTGACAGATCACAAAGTAGTACTCCATACAACAATTCATTGGAAAATAACGGGAGAAGTACCATGGAGTTCCTCTCCTCTTCCTCAGTCCCATGATTCTGAAAAATGTCCTTGATACTGTATTTCTGGGAAATAGCAGGAACTGAGGTTACCTCTCCCCTCTTCAGAACAGCTTTTAAATACAAGGTGTGAGGCGCATCAAATTTTTCCTGATAGAAATGCATGATTGGCTTTTTAAAAACATAAATAAAAGCATTTCTGATGTTCAGCCATTCCAGATTGTTCAGTCTTGACGCGTAGCTTTGATCATTTCCTTTTTCGAACTGAAGCATATCCCGGATAAACAGCTTCATAGAATAATTGTTTTTTTCTTCTGTTTCCTTCATCAAACCGAACCGATAGTCCATGGCCTTGATGATCTTCCGGTAAATAATGGAAAAAAGATCTCTCAGTTCAAATTTACTCTCATAATCCGTCTGTTTTTTCCGAAGTGTATGATAAATCTTTTCAAAAAACACCAAAAGATTTCCCATATCGGCATATTCCACTGCGCCATTCTTTAAAAAGGTATCAAGCACACTCTGAATATCCATATATAGTTCTGTTTTCTCATCACTCTGCTCATAAAGCATCATGATTTTTTGGAGCAGCTCTTCAAAATTTCTATGAAGTTCCTCGATTTCTTCCCTGAACTCATCATGCTTATAGCGGTAGAAGATATCATCAAAATATCCGTCAATACTGTTTCCAAGCATTCTGGCAGCGAATTCCTCCTCCTGATCCGCTGCTTTGCAGAAGGAATCGCGCAGGACAAACTTGGTGGGCATTACCTTGCTTTCCACCTTTTCTCCGTACACCATACGAAGTACCGTCTTCAGCGCATTTTCGCCTAGTTCTGCGGGATCTGCCTTAACCGAAGAAAGAGAAGGCTGGGCCTTTGCCGCCGTGATTGTATCATCATATCCAAATATAAAAATATCCTTACCCGGAACCAGATTTCTTTTTTTCAGTTCGTCATAGAAACCAAGAGCAGTCTCATCATTGACACAGAACACCGCTTCCATATCCGGGTTCCGGTCAAGAAGCATGCAGAAGGCTTCCCTGCACCGTCTGGAATAGTCACCCTCCACATACAGACTGTCCGGTGTTTCTACACCGAGTTCCTGCAAGGTCTGTATGAATGCCTGTTTACGCTCTACCGCATCTGAACTGGACATCGGACCTCCAATCATTCCAATCTTTCGGCATTTCACCTGATTGATCAGATATTCCAGTCCTTCCCTGATACCATTGTAATTATCATATGTCACATCCACATAGCCATCCAGCCTGGAAGCTACAAGCACACAGGGAATCCCCCTGTACTTTGCCATCATTTCCTCCATACGTTCCTTACTTGTGTAACAGCCGATACTTCCGGGCGCTGCAATAATGGCATCCACATTTTCCTTGTTAATATAGGAAAAGATCGTATTATATTGATATTCGTACATTAGTTCCGGATTATCACGCAGATCCCTGTCAAGATATTTCCCGGGCAGGACTACGACATTTACGTCAAGTGTCTTTGCTGCCTGCATCACTCCCCTGCACACTGCCTCTGTGAACTCATCCATAATACCGCTTACCAGTACGCCTACAGTAAGCCGTCTCTGCTTTTTTGCCATATCACCGTTCTCCTTGTTTCATCCTGCGTCTGTCATGTGCCTAATCCAGATTAAGTCCTGCCTTTTCCATGAATGCTTTTCCGTAGGGAATATTTTCCTCATACAAAGGATTCCCACCGATTTCACGAAGCAGTGCTTCATATTCCTGTGCTTTCTTTCCATAGGTTTCGCCAAGCCCGGCACGGTCTGCCGCTTCAAATATCAGATACCGGTTACACGCC
>CALZBR010000060.1 GCA_945621435.1 uncultured Lachnospiraceae bacterium | reverse complement strand
TTTTTTGCCGCAGACGCACATGGGGGCGCGGCTGAACTTTTTTGCCGCGGCACATGGAGCGCGGCTCCAAACACCCTGTTTACAGTTCAATGGTTATTCGTTATAATATAGAAGAAACAGATTATCCGAAGCAAATAATCAACATTATAATATAGAAGAAAAGGAATGCAATATGTGGGTAGCAAACGACTGGAAAGACTATGAAGTACTGGATACCTCTGACGGAGAGAAGCTGGAAAGATGGAGCGATTATCTGTTGATTCGTCCCGATCCCCAGGTAATCTGGAAGACTCCCCGTCGTCACAAGGGATGGAGCCGTCATAACGGACATTACCACCGCAGTACAAAGGGCGGTGGGCAATGGGAATTCTTTGACCTGCCCGAAGAGTGGACCATTCAATACTCTCTGCCGGTGAATACAGCTCCTCTGACCTTTCACCTGAAGCCCTTCAGTTTCAAGCACACCGGTCTGTTCCCGGAACAGGCTGTGAACTGGAACTGGTTCTCCTCCATAATTTCCGACTCTGTTAAAAACAATCCCGGTCGTCAGCCAAAGATTCTGAATCTTTTCGCTTATACCGGCGGTGCTACTCTGGCCGCTGCTGCCGCCGGCGCTGCAGTGACCCACGTGGATGCTGCCAAGGGGATGGTCAGCTGGGCAAAGGAAAATGCTGTCTCCTCCGGACTGGGCGAGGCTCCTATCCGCTGGCTGGTAGACGATTGTGTCAAGTTCGTGGAGAGAGAAATACGACGTGGCAACAAATACGACGGTATTATCATGGATCCTCCTTCCTATGGCCGGGGACCCAAGGGAGAAATCTGGAAAATAGAAGAAAGCATCTGGCCTTTGGTAGAACTTGCGGCACAGCTGCTTTCCGAAGATGCCCTGTTTTTTTTAATCAATTCCTATACCACCGGGCTTCAGCCGGCAGTGCTGACTTATCTACTGAAATGCTCAGTTGAAAAACGCTTCGGAGGACACACGGAAGCTTCCGAAATCGGTCTTCCCGTAGCTGACACAGGGCTGGTTCTTCCCTGCGGTGCTTCCGGTCGGTGGTTTCGTTAAGCACCATTACAAAAATATGCCGTTTTAATAAAAAAGATTAAAAAAGATTTATAATTTTATAATTTATAAAAAATTAATTGAAAAGAGGCAAAAAAAAATATATAATAGCTCTGTATTTGTTTCCAAAAATTCCCATCACGCCGTCCCAGCAGAAGAACGGACAAGCCTATGAATGATTCTATACACATATTATTTATCGAACCCAACAGAATAATCCGATCGTACATCGCGAAATCGTTAAGAGAGAATGGTTATCAGGTTACCCCCGCCTTTTCGGGGCGGGAGGGTATACGACAAACTTGTGCCCTGCAACCGAACGTAATACTTCTCGACATGGAACTGCCCAGCGTAGACAGCTGCAATATTCTAAGAACTCTTCGTGCCCAAAGCGACGTCATCATTATCGTTATTTCCGAATCCACAGAAGAAAAATCAAAAGTCCTGGCCCTGGATCTGGGGGCAGACGACTATATCACAAAGCCCATCGGTCCCGCCGAACTCATGGCCAGGATCCGTACCTGTTTGCGCCGCACACAGACCTACGCCGCCAAACGGGTCTATGTTTGCGGCGATTTGATAATCAACTTCGAAAAGCACCGGGTAACCTTAGAAAATGAACCGATACACCTCACTCAGATTGAATACCGTCTTCTTACCCTTTTGGCACGCAACGCTGGTCGCATCCTGACCTATAACGATATTCTCAACATCATATGGGGACCCTATGAAACCAACAATCAGATTCTGCGTGTAAACATGACCAATATCCGTCGCAAGCTGGAAAAAAAGTCTTCCGAACCCAGATATGTTTTTACAAAGTCAGGTGTGGGCTATTTCATGCCGGAAAATGAATACAAACCGGTATGATGTCTATTCTGCCTGTTCCCACCCCGTCAGCAGCAGGATGGTTTTCTCCTTGTCAAGATATCCGCAATACTCCAATACAACGCCATTCCGATCCACCAGTCCGAACCATACTCTGCCGTCTTCCTCCGGCTCCCAGAATTCCTCTTTCCAATCACTTTCGGTTTCAAACAATTCAATCCCGAGCTTTAACCCGGCGTCATGTATATTTCCTGTCTTTTCTCCGTCAGGGAGCTCCCAGAGTCTCAAGCTGACAAGATATCCTCCATCCACCCAGCTCCATGCATAGATTTCCCCCTTGATATCATCGGTAACTGTATACGAATCCCTATCGCACTCTCCGGGTAAATAGTAATTGTCCAAATATCTTTCCAGCTGCAATGCTCTGTCACCCATCGCAAGGCTATCCTCCGGCACTGACTCTGTTATAGAATCATCCTCCTGCTGCTTCCTCTCATCAGTAGCGCTTCCCTCAACATTTCCGGCACCGACATCATTTCCGGCGCCGACATCATTTGCAACATCGTCCCGTATTTCATGGAAATCCTCCGCCTTCTCAGCCATGGTATCCTGCAGATTCGGAGTCGCCTCTGCTTCCTCCGCCGGAAATGCTGTGATGCCCATAAGATTTGTTCCCATCTCAGGGCTTTCTTCCCGTGCTGACTTTGTTTTCGCCGCTTCATCGTCCAGCCGAAGCCGGGACACCCGGAAACCTGCCGCCAACAGCGCCACGCAGAGACAGGCTGCAAGGATTCCCTTGTTGCGCAGCACAAACCCATAAACCCTGCCCGGCATTTTTACCGGAATCGGCTCTTTCTGTTCCGGTTCTTTTTCGCTGCGTTCCAGCAGCTCCTCATCAACAGCAGACAGCGCTTCCATGAGTCTCATCGTACTATTTTCTTTTCCTTGCCCTCTATCGCTCACAGCACAATCCCCTCTTTCATCAAAAAATCCTTCAGCTTGTTTCTCGTGCGGAACAGGCTGGTCTTCACGGTATTCAGTTTCAACCCATACCGTTCCGCTATTGCGGCATAATCCTCCACATACCAGTATCGTCTCAGAAACACATTACAGTCCCTCTCTGGCAACATATGTAAAAAGGAATTCAGCAGCCGTTCCAGCTCCGCCGCCTCCACGGCGTCCTCCGTACAGTCATTGTTAGGAATACATTCTGACAGTTCCTCCAGTGCAACCTGCGTCTCACCCCGACCTCTTTTCATCGCTTTCTTTCCTTTCCATCTGTCCAGAGACAGATTTCTGGTAATGGTTCCCAAAAACAAGGACAGCTTCATGGGTCGACTGGGCGGTATCGCATTCCATGCTTTCAGCCAGGTATCATTCACACATTCCTCAGCATCTTCTTTGTCGTTCAGAATACGCCATGCAATGCTATAGCAATAATTGCCATATGCCTTCTGCGTTTCTGCCAGAGCCCGCTGATCCCGCTGAAAATATAAATCAAGTATCTCTGTATCCTTCAACTTCCATCCTCCGCTCATTTCAGCCGTTCCATCCTTAATGACGATGTTCCGGCAAAAAAGTTTCATTCTGTTTCCTATAAATCATCATACTATAAAACCGCCAAAGAGTCAGTACCGGAATTTGCCCGGATTTCAAAATATTTACAAAATATCAGATTATTGTCAAATTATATTTCAAAAAGCAAAAATATGTAGTATAATAAGGACAGATTATTGCAGTTGTCAGGAGGAATGCGTGTATGGATGCAGATAATCATAAACAAACCTTTCAAATATTCTGCGATATTGCAAAAGTATTTTCCAATTGCATGAACGACTACCTCTATGTCTATGATTTAGTCGATGATATCTATTTCATATCAGAAAATGCCATGACCCGATTCAGATTACCTGCAAACATGTTCGACCATGCAACCGAAACCCTCAAAAAATTCGTATATCCCGAAGACTTCCCCCGACTGGAGGAGGATCTCAACCATGTCGTAACCGGCCTGTCCGATCAGCATAATCTGGTATACCGCTGGATCAGCATCAACGGACATGCTGTTTGGATTAACTGCAGGGGACACGTGATTTGTTCCAAGGACGGAACCCCGCAATTGCTGATCGGTTGTATCAACGAAATCGGCAAAAAACAATTTGCAGATAACCTCAGCGGACTTTTAGGTGAATCATCCCTGCAAGAGCATACCAGAAACGCACTCACTGCAACAGATAAGATCCTGCTCCTCCGTGTCGGTATTGACGATTTTAAAATCATCAACGAAAGATTAGGTATCGAATACGGCGATATTATTCTCCGCAAGGTTGCTGAATGTATTCAGGTCTCTCTGGGCAATATGCAGTTTGTATACAAGCTGACCTCAGATGAATTTATGGTATTGGATTTGGCCGGCTCTGACATGGAGCAGGTCTGTGATCTCTACCGTCGCATCCGCTCTGCCGTAGACCAGTCGGTAGCAGACAGCAATTACGAAGCAGTCTATACCATATCCGCAGGACTGGTGGCTCTGAAGGATATTAATATGCCTGACTGCTGTGCCGGCAACTATGAAGATGCCTTGAAATACTCCCTTTTTGCACTGAACGAAGCCAAGAACAGAGGTAAGAACCAGCTCTATGCCTTCCATCCGGAAGATTACAATGCCTTTTTGAAGAAACGGCAGCTTCTGAATCATATGCGCCATTCCCTTGCAGATAACTATAGGGGCTTCAGCCTGAATTTCCAGCCTATTATTGTCACAGGCGACGAAAAGCTGTACGGCGCAGAGACCCTGCTTCGCTTCCGTACTCCCGAAGGCGAAAATATCTCCCCCGTAGAGTTTATTCCCCTATTGGAGGAAAACGGACTGATCATTCCCGTAGGAAAGTGGGTAATCTCAAAATCTTTGGAAGTCTGCAAAAAAATCAGAACGATATATCCTGACTTCCATATCTCCGTGAACCTCTCGTATGTGCAATTGCTGAAGACTCCTCTCTTTGACGATATTCAGACAGCACTGAAGGAAGCCGGGCTTCCTCCCGAGAGCTTAGTGGTGGAGATGACGGAAAGCGGACATCTGGAAGACAGCAATATCATCAAGAAGGTATGGCAGCGCCTGAAGATATCCGGGGTCAGCATCGCACTGGACGACTTCGGTACCGGCTATTCCAACCTTATCAACATCAGCAACCTACAGCCCAGCATTGTCAAAATAGACCGCAGCTTCACTGTGAAAGCGCTTCAGAGCAGATACGAATACGACCTCCTGATACATATTATCCATATGGTGCACAGCATTGGACTGAATCTGGTGGTGGAAGGAATTGAAACAGAAAGCGAGCTGACCCGCATATCAGAATTAAATCCCGATTACATCCAGGGCTTCTACTACAGTAAACCCTGTACCGAAGAAGAATTTTTCAATAAATATTGCAGCGAGTGATCTCACCCGCTGCAATTTGTTTTCTATCGTTATCATCCTTTTTATGCAATCGTTTAACAACATTCTATCTTATTCTATGCAATGTCTTCCATCTGCGCAGTATACAAATGGTAGTAATACCCCTTCTTCTCCATCAGCTCTTCATGGGTACCGCACTCCATGATTCCTCCCTGATCGATATACATGATCTTATCGCAGTTCTTGATGGTGGACAATCTGTGGGCAATGATGAAGGAGGTACGCCCCTGGAGCATGGCATTCAGCCCGCGCTGCAATGCTCTCTCCGTCTGAACATCGATGCTGGAGGTGGCCTCGTCAAGCACCATGATGGCAGGGTCGGAAAGCAAGGTTCTGGCAAAGGAAATCAACTGCTTCTGTCCCTGGGAAAGCAGGGAACCTCTCTCCTTCACCTCTGTCTGATAACCGTCTGCGAACCTGCGGATAAACTCATCCGCACAGACCGTCTCACTTGCTTTGAGAATCTCTTCCTCCGTGGCATCCAGCTTGCCGTAACGAATATTGTCCTCTATGGTTCCGGAGAAAATAAAGCTGTCCTGAAGCATAATGCCCATCTGCGAGCGGAGCGAGTGCAAGGTCACCTTGGAAATATCGATTCCGTCAATCAGTACCCTGCCGCTGTCCACATTGTAAAATCTTGAAATCAGATTCACAATGGTGCTCTTTCCGGCTCCGGTAGGTCCTACCAGAGCCACACTCTCACCCGGCTTGACAGTGAAGGAAAGATTATTCAGCACCGTTTTCCCTTCCTCATATCCGAAGGTAACGTTCTCAAAAGTAACCTCGCCTCTGATAGCCGGCATCTCACCGGCATCCTCCGCATCGGCTACGGTAACAGGCTCATCCAGCGTCTCAAAAATACGCTCCAGATATGCGATGTTGTTGATAAAGTTATTAAAAATATTACCCAGGTTCATGATGGGCTGCCAGAATCGGGAGGCATAGGAAGCAATTGCCACTATGGTACCCAGGCTGGTATTGCCCTGTCCGAAGATCACCAGACCGAAGATAAAGATTGCCGATCTGACCCAGACAGAGATGTTATCAATTCCGGGCCATACCAGATTGCTGTACCTGACTGCCTGAAGCCAGGTGGTTCTGCAGCGGTCGGAAAGCACTGCAAAGGTCTCTTCATTCTCCTCTTCTCTTGCAAAAATCTGGGTAATCTTTGCACCCACGATATTTTCCTGCAGGTAGGCATTCAGGTTCGAATTTTTATTGGACACCTGCTGCCATGCCTTGCGCTGTCTCTTCTTGATCCACATCATGAAGACACCCAGGACCGGCACACCCGCCATAACCACCAGAGACAGTTTCACGTCCACACAGAACATGAAGATAACAATAAAAATCAGGTTCATTATCTCCAGTACTACGTTGATCAGTCCGTTGGACAACATATCCGATACGGAGTTTACATAGTTTACAACACGGATCAGAATCTTACCGTGAGGTCTGTCATCATAATACTGAAAAGGCAATTTCTGCAGGTGCTCAAAAATATCCTTTCTGATATCAAAAATAATATTCTGGCTCACATGAACCATGATCCGGGATCGAATGGTGGTAAAGATGACACTGATGACATACACACCAATCAATATGGCTACCAGCGTAAACAGCAGATTCATATTTTTATTGGGAATCGCATCATCCAGCGCCTTCTGATTAATCATAGGTGCAAACAGGGCTGCAACGCCGCCCAGTGCACTCAGCACAAGTGCCAGTGTCATCTTGCCAAGATACTTTTTAATGTATACCGAAGCCCGAAGCAGATGATGGAAGTCAAAGGGAGTTTCCAGGACTTCGTCTTCTTTATAGGTATTTCGTCTTGCCATTGTCTATTCCTCCCCTCCTGTCTGCAGCTGTACCAGACTGTAATAGTAACCCTTCTTTGCAATCAGTTCCTCATGGGTTCCACTCTCGGTAATTCTTCCGTCCTGAATCACCAATATCTTATCAGCAAATTTTGTGGTTGAGATTCTCTGTGCAATAATGATCTTGGTACAGGGGAAATCCAATTCATTCAGACTGTGCTGAATCTTCTTCTCCGTCTCCATATCCACCGCTGATGTGGTATCATCCAGAATCAAAATGGCAGGTCTGACCGCCAACGCCCTGGCCAGGGAGATTCTCTGCTTCTGTCCGCCGGAAAGTCCCACACCTCGTTCTCCCACGATGGTATCATAGCCCTCCGGCATCTTGGCAATGAAATCCGAAGCCGCGGAATATCTGGCAAATTTCACGACCTCCTCGGGTTTGATATGACTGTCTCCATAGGCTATGTTACCGTCAATGGTATCGGAATAAAGTAACACATCCTGGGTTGCCAGACCGATATTTTTGCGAAGCTGATGTAATTTCAGATCCTGCACGTTGATATCATCTACTAGGACTTCACCCTCTGTAGGTTCATAAAACCTGGGAATCAGCTGAATCAGAGAAGTCTTACCGCACCCGGTCTCTCCCATGATTGCCACCGTCTCACCGGGATTGGCCACAAAGGACACACCGTGAAGCACCGGCAAAGTACCATCTGCATATTGGAAGCTGACATTCTTAAACTCAATCTTTCCGGTAAAGCGCTCAGGTCTGTCAATGGCGTCCGGCTTGTCCACAATCTCGGGCTCGGAATAGTAGATTTCCATGACCTTGTCCGAAGCGGCAGCAAATCTCTGGAATTCGTTCATGATATTCCCCAGCTGGCGCATGGGGTTTGCCACCGCCCAGATCAGACCGGAAAAGGCAACGAACTCACCCATGGTAAGCCAGTCCTTGATGATGAACATGCCGCCCATAGCCAGCAGTACCACCGGCATCAGGTTTGCAAAGGATTCGATATAGGGATAATAAGTCAGCCAGGTCATGGCTGTCTTTCTGTTGGTTCGGGAATATTCCTCATTATACTGATTGAACTTCTCTATCTCATACTCTTCTCTGGCGAAGGCCTTTACCACACGGTTGCCGGAGATATTCTCCTGAGCCGCTGTATTCATATGAGCCAGTTTTTCTCTCAGTTCCTTGTGTCTGGGTGCTACCTGTTTTTTGAACATAACAATAATCAAGAAGATAAACGGTGCAATCGCCAGTATGGAAAGTGCCACTCTCCAGTCCATATAGAAGAAGTATACTGCAGTCGCTGCCAACAGGGAAAAGGACTCCACAATAACACGTATTACCCATGCCACCATATGGCGCACCGCATCCAGGTCTCCCGTCAGTCTCGTCATCAGATCTCCTGTGCGGTAGGTACCATAAAAATTCATATCCTGATGCTCTATTTTATGAAAGAGATAATTCCTGACCCTGTACAACACCTTCTGGGATACATGCTCCACGTCCATACATACCAGATAAACAATTACGGTACGAAGAAGTGTGAGCAGCACCATGGCAATGATCAGCTTGTAAAACAAATCTTTATGATTGTTCAGATTCTCCGCAGCTTTCTCACCGGTAAGAAACAGGTCTACAATCTTCTGGGTAACCATGGGTACCGTGAGCTGCATTGCATTGTAGACCACCGTTCCCAGGATACCGATAATGTATATTACCCTGTAGCCCTTCATGTTTTCCCAGAGCCATGCCATCTTGGATCTCTTTGTATTATTCATAAGGATAACCATACCTTTCTTTGTTATGTACGCTTATTCTATTCTCATAATTCCTTAGAGTAAATGTAAAAAACTGCGGTTTAGATGTGCTTTTTTGTTCATGGGTTACAGACCGGTGCCTTTTGATTCCATGAAAAATTCCGGCTGGCAAACCGGAATTCCACATTACCTGACTCATTGATACAATCACATCCATCTGTTTCTATTTTATCCAGGTTCGATAAAGCTCCGCATGGTCATAGATACAGGTCCAGGAGGAATCGGAGCCTGCGGTTACGCAGATATATTCTCTGCCGTCCGCACCCACAGCCAGACTGGCCGCACAGCTCTTCGACTGGGCCACAAAGCCTGTTTTTCCACAGAGCACCTCGCCGCCGGTCTCTTTATCCTCAATCCTGCGCAGGAACCAGTTGGACAATATCATGCCCTCCGGATGCTGCTCCGTAGGGATAGTGACATAGGTATGGGCAGAGAGAACATCCCGGCAAAAGGGATTCTCCGCCGCTGTCTGCAGCATCACGGCAATATCATACACCGTACTGTAATGATCATCGTCGTACAGACCGGCACAGTTGGTAAAATGGGAGGTCTCTGCCATTCCCAGTTCCTCCAGCTTGCGATTCATCAAATCGACAAAGGCTTCCTGGGAACCGGACACATAGATGGCCAGTCCCAGCGCCGCATCCGCGCCGGAGGGAAGAATCGTGCCGTAGAACAGATCCTTGACCGTCGCTTCTTCTCCCACCTCATAGCCTACATTGCTGCAATTATTTACATAGCAGTAATCCGTAATCTCTCTGCTGATCGTCACCTTCTCACTCAGAACCGGCAAATCCGCCCAGTTTTCACCTGTGATTCCCAGCGCCTCCGCCGCTGTAAGCACTGTCAGAATCTTTGTCATGGAAGCGGGACTCATCCGTGTTTTGGGCGATTTTTGTGCCAGAATCGTTCTCTTCTCCACATCAATCACCACGCCATATTCGCTAATCACGGTATCCTGAAATCCCACAACGGCATCTGTAGCTGTGGCAGCAAACACCTCTCTGTCCGGAGCGTCACTGCCGGTATCCGCCGCTACCTGCATCTGTCCGACCGCTATTTGATTTTCCTGCTGCATCTGCTGCAGATAAGCCTGTTCCGAGGATGTTGTACTCTCCGGCACCTTCTCATCATGAGTATGTCGTCCGTTTTTCACAAGCTTTACCACAAAGAAAACTGTCAGTACCATAAAGAAAAGACCACCCGCATAAATACATCTGTGAATGATCTCTGCTTTCTTTTTCTCACGCTTCATCACTTCAATGCGTGCCCTGCGCCTGATTCTGCGCTCCTCATCAGTTTCTGTATCGCGATTATCAAATCCTGCCATATCACGGTCCGTCCCTGTCATTCTCTTGTCATTCATTCTCTCGCCTGCCATTCCCTCGTCAGTCATTCTCTCGTCAGTCATTCCCTCGTCAGTCATTCCCTTGTCTGACATTCTCTCGTCTGTCACCCGTCCATGTCAAAAAAGTCTCTCGAAACTCATCGACACGAGACGAAAAATCATCGTAGAAGTCTTCTTCGTATGTCATAAAATAAAACAATTGTAAAAGCACCATATTGATTTTCCTGGCAAACTCACTGTCTTCCTGTCCCTTCACGGCCTCCTCCACATCATTCAAAAGATAATGCCAGTTACAGAGGAAGTCGTGATGTCGTCCACGTTCCGCCATATCGATCCATTTTTCCACTTTCACCTTGGAGGGCTTCTTTTCCGCACACTCCCCGACCTGCAGGAAATACCTGAAATCTCCGTCCGCATAATATCTGCCCAAGGGAAACAGACGGCAGATACCCGGTCTGTACCGTTGAATACCGCAGCGTCCGTCAGCATCCAAAAAAGCACATGCCTCCTCCGGTCCGGTCATTTTCATATTTGGCAGAATGCAGCCGTCCACAACCTGTAATTCAAGCTTGCCCTCAGCCAGAAGCTGCTGCAGACCGACACCCAGTCCCTCCGTCAGTCTCTTCGCATCATAGGGATCCAGAATCACGGAGTTCCCCATGCCGGTACAGCATTTATGACAACCGTTGCAACCATGACAGTCTGCCTTCACCATATCATTCCAACCATACAACCGTCCATCCGATATCTCTTCCAGACTGACATTTCGTTTCATGCATTCTTCCTTTCTTCTCTCCGGAAAGAGAGAAAATCAATGTCGAACGATGTCCGCAAATTCCGCTCTTGCCGCCCTTGCCAGATCCTGTGGCGTCAGCTCCAGCTGTGAACCTATTCTTCCGCCGCTCACAATCATTTTTTCAAGCCCCTCTGCGGAAGCATCAATGCGGGTCACAAACTGTTTTTTCATTCCTATCGACGTACAGCCGCCGCGCACATATCCGGTAACCGCTGTGATATCCTTCACATGTAGCATCTCCACGTTCTTTTCCCCTACACTCCTGGCCGCCGCCTTCAGATCCAGTTCCTCCGCTATGGGAATGACAAACACAAAATAGTTTTTACTGTTTCCCATGGTAACCAGTGTCTTATACACCTTTTCATGAGGAAGCCCCAGCATATCCGCCACCTGAATTCCGTCCACAAACTCCTCACACTCATAGGTATACTGAGCAAAGGGTATCTTCATATTTTCCAATATGCGCATGGCATTTGTCTTGATTTCCTTCTGTTTCGCCATTGATCTCCGCTCCTGAATATCATTTCATTCCAGGACAGATTATAGCATATTTTTCATTGTGTTTCCACAAAATATTGCTATTCATAATAAATTGCAATCGCAAGATTTTTCTTAATCATATGCTGTTTTTCCCTCAGCAATCACTTGGCGGTCTTCACTTTGGCAGCAAAAAGCTCCCATCGCCGACATGGCAATGGGAGCTCTTATCTGTTTTACTTTATCAAGAACTAATTACTGATTCTTTGCTGCTTTCTCAGCCTTCAGTGCTGCGGTCAGGGCGGGAACGATCTTGTTCAGATCGCCTACTACGCCGTAGTCAGCCACGTCAAAGATAGGAGCGGTCTCATCCTTGTTGATTGCAACGATGATGTCGGACTCTTCCATACCTGCCACGTGCTGGATTGCACCGGAAATACCGATTGCAAAGTAAATCTGGGGACGAACGGTCTTACCGGTCTGTCCTACCT
>CALZBR010000059.1 GCA_945621435.1 uncultured Lachnospiraceae bacterium | reverse complement strand
CTAAATGACCTCGTCCTTTTTCCATCCGTTCTGCTGAGCCTTTAGCTCCATCATGTCAAATATAAATCATGGAACGCACATCAGCGTCTCCGAGATAGAGAATCCCACCGGAACCGCCATGCTAAGAATGGCAGCCCTGGTGGGTTTACTTTTTTGAATCATATTTTTGTTGTTCCTCGTTGCTTTTCATTTCATGAAATCATAACTTCGTCAATTGGGAGTCCCGACTTCATATGACCCTTGGAAATTGGGTTTTGGAAGAACAATCTCCGATATAGACCTAACATTTTTAATGCAAACTGCAGAAATAGAATCTTTTCAGCAAACTCTCCCAAATAGACCCAACATTTTCATTTGACTTCTGGATATTGGAATCTTTTCGGCACAATTGCTGAAATAAACCTAAATCTTTCGTTGGGTTTCCGGAAATTCTTAGTTGTAGCTTTCTCCAGTCCGTACAATTAGCCCATGGTCAATTGACACCCCTCGCTGTGATATCCTAAACTGATGTCAAACGATGCAATCAGAATTTATAAAGCCATGCAACACGAAATGCAACACAAAAAATACACCAAGACAAACAATTCAATGTATGTCTTGGTGTTGCAACTTTTGGTAATAGCGAGAGGGGGATTCGAACCCTCGACACTACGGGTATGAACCGTATGCTCTAGCCAACTGAGCTATCTCGCCATTTTTCCGGCTATAAAGTCGGAATGGAAGTTATAGGGCTCGAACCTATGACCCTCTGCTTGTAAGGCAGATGCTCTCCCAGCTGAGCTAAACTTCCATTCGTCAGTCGCTCTTTGCAACCGACTTTGTTAGTATACAATGCCTTGTCCTATTTGTCAACAACTTTTTTACATTTTTTCCGGAGCAGAAAATGCAAGTACATCGATACAGGTCTCAAGGATATCGCGGGTAAGAATCAGAAGGGCGATTAAGCCTGCTTTCTTCTCCGCATTCTCCTCTCCAAGAATTCTGGTTTCATGATAAAAATGATTAAAGCTGTTGGCCAAATCATAGATGTATGCACATACCTTATGAGGCGCTACTTCTTCTGCCGCATTCTGCATCATGGCGTTGAACTGTACCAGCTGCATCATAAGCTGCTTCTCTGCATCAGATGTGGCTGTCTGCAGCTTCAGTCCCTCCAACGTGCCACCCTGCTCCTTGTATTTCGCCAGAATAGACTTGATACGTACAATGGTATAAAGGATATAAGGACCGGTATCTCCCTCAAAGGAGGTAAAGCGTTCCAAATCGAACACATAGTCCTTTGATGCCTGGTTGGATAAGTCACCGTAGATCAATGCAGACATCGCTACCTGATCTGCCGTCCGGCGTGCCTCCTCCTCGGGCATCTCCCTGCCCTCACGGATCTTGCGATACATCTCATCCTTTGTCTCACGAATGAGATTCTCCAGACGCATGACACCGCCCTCTCTGGTCTTGAAGGGCTTGCCGTCACTGCCGTTCATGGTCCCGAAACCAATCCACCGCAGCTTCGTCTCAGGCTCAACCAGACCGGTCTTGCGGGCACAGCGGAATACTTGCTGGAAATACAGATCCTGGCGCTTATCCGTCACATAGATGATTTCATCCGGATGATACACACGCATACGTTCCATGATGGTGGCCAGGTCCGTGGTATTGTAAAGGGAAGCTCCGTCTGATTTTAAAATCATGCAGGGAGGCATTTCCTTGGTATCTGTCTCTTCCTTGACATCAACAACCAGCGCACCCTCGCTGATATGGGCATAGCCGCCTTCCTTCATGTATTCTACCATCTCGGGGATGAGGTACTGTACATCACTCTCCCCCTTCCAGAGGTCAAATTCCACATTCAGGCTGCCGTAATTCTTCTTCAGATCCTCTACAGACACATTCAGAATATGCTTCCAGATGGCATAATACCCTCTCTCCCCATTCTGAAGCTTAAAGGTTGCTTCCATGGCTTTTGCCTTAAATTCGGGATCTGCCTTTGATTTTGCACTGGCTGCGGGATAAATCTCTTCCAGCTCAGAAATGGTAAAGGGCGCTTCTGTGGGATACTCACCCTCATAGCTGTCATCAAAATACACCAAATCAGGATACTTCTCCTGCAAGCCCATGATAACCAGACCCATCTGCAGTCCCCAGTCTCCCAGATGTGCATCGCCAATAACCTCATTGCCTGCATAACGGCAGATTCTCTTAATACTCTCACCGATTACTGCCGAACGCAAATGTCCTACATGCAAAGGCTTTGCCACATTAGCCCCGCCGTAGTCGATCATGATCTTCCTGGGCTGTGCGGGCAGTTCCAAGCCAAATTTGGGGGCTGCTGCCATCTCGCTCAGCACATTGAGCAGATATTCCTCGGAAAGCTTCAGGTTCAAAAAGCCCGGAGCCACAGCTGTCACTTCCTTAAACACCTTGCTCTCCTTTAAAGCCTCCGCCACTTCATTTGCAATCATGATGGGAGCTTTGTGATACTGTTTCGCACCCGCCATGGCACCATTACACTGGTATTCACACAAATCCGGACGATTGGAAATCGATACTCTTCCCAGAGCCGCATCATATCCGCATACTTCGAATGCTTTTCCCATTTCCTCCGATAACAAATCCAAAATTTTCTTCATCTTCCGACAAAACCTTTCTTTCAAAATGTTTCTTGCAAATCATTTTATCTAATATAACCCAATTTCTGCCATACTGCAAGCGCTTTTACACATTTGTTCCTTCCGGCGTTCCTTCTCGTTGCAACCGGGAATATACACAGCCGCAATAATTTTGTCTGTACAAATCATACTCTGCCGAGAGCTCCACAGAACGCTTGTAGCCGTCTTTCTTCTTAAAATCCGAAGGTAACCAGGGCACGCTGTATTCCTCTGCAAGACGTTTACCGATTTCATTCAGTTTCTCTGCATTCTTAAGGGGACTGATGGAAAGGGTCGTACAGAAGTAATCAAAGCCTCCCTCCTTCGCCCTCGCGGCAGTCTCTCTGAGGCGCATTTCATAGCATCGGAAACACCGTTCTCCTCCCTCAGGACAATCCTCCAGCCCCTTTGCCAGCCGGAAAAAAAGCTCCGGTTCGTAATCTCCCTCCACCACCTCGATGGGATAACCTTTTGCTTCTGCGTTATAGGCGGCAATCAGACGTTTTTGCTCCTCTACACGCTTCTGATATTCTTCCGCAAAGGAAATGTTTGGATTGTAGTAAAAAACCGTGATTCTAAAATATTTGCACAGATATTCCAGCACATAGCTGCTGCAAGGGGCGCAACAGCTGTGCAAAAACAATGCAGGAACATGTCTCTGCTCTCTCTCCGGACCATCCAGCAGCTTGTCCAGCTCCTTCTGATAATTTACTTTGTTCATCTTATTCCTGTCTCCAACCTACGATTCTTCCTTTTCATCATAATATACGAAATCAATATTGACAAGGCACTGTGTTCAAAATCCTCTCAACGCAAAAAGGCACCGGCTTACACCAGTGCCTCCTCATAACGTCTCTCTGCTTTTTTCCAATCGATCAGGTCAAACCATCCGTCCACATAATCCGCCCGTCGGTTCTGATACTGCAGATAATAAGCATGCTCCCACACGTCCACCAATACGATAGGTATATACCTGTTAAAATCCGGCACATCCTGATTTGCGGTCTGCATGATGGATAGTTTACCGTCTGTCTCCGTCAGCAGCCATGCCCAACCGGATCCAAAGGTACCGACTGCCGCCTTTTTCATCTCGTCCTTCCATCGGTCATAGGCGCCAAAGCCGCTATCCAGTGCTGTTTTTAAAATCCCTTTCGGCATTTGACCCGCCGGACATCTCATAGACTCAAAATAGAGCTCATGATTAAAGACTCCCCCGCCATTATTCATGATAGGTCTGCGGACTGCCTCGGGAAGTGATTCCGGATGCATCAGCAGTTCCTTCAGGCTCTTCTCCTGCAATTCCGGATAATCCGACAGTGCACTGTTCAGATTGTCCACGTAAGTCTTATAATGCTTATCATGATGATAGCACAGGGTCTGTCGATCCAAAACCGGGCATAGGGCATCATACCCGTAGGGTAAAGGGCGTACAACAAACGGATAGGTTTCTTCCTTCATAACTGATCCTCCTACATAATATTTCTCATTGAAACTATATTATGCAGATACGTCTGAATTATACACAAACACTGTTTACCCCTGCGTATATCTCGCAAGGAATTGTTTGGTACGTTCCTCTACGGGATTGTCAATCACCTGTCTGGCATCCCCCTGCTCCACTATCACACCATCGTCCATAAAGATGATCCGGTCTGCCACATCTCTGGCAAAGGCCATCTCATGGGTTACGATAATCATGGTAGTCTTCCGGTCTGCCAAGCCGCGGATGACTTTCAGCACTTCTCCGGTAAGCTCAGGATCCAGCGCCGAGGTCGGCTCGTCAAAACACAGGATATCTGGCTGCAACGCCAAAGCTCTGGCAATTGCCACCCTCTGCTGCTGTCCGCCGGAGAGCTGATGCGGATAATGCCCCATACGGCTTTCCAATCCCATCTGTCTTAATAATTCTTTGCCATGCTCCTCAATCGCATGAAAAATCTCTTTTTTATTCTTCTTGAAATCCGGCTTTTCTTCCGCCAAAAGCTTTTCTGCCAATGTTACATTTTCCAGGGCAGTATATTGCGGAAACAGGTTAAAGGACTGAAAAACCATTCCAAAATGCAGTCGTTTCTTTCGAATATCCTTCTCCCATTCTTTGGCTGAAAGCGATGCATCGAACAGAGTCTCACCCTTCACCGAAATAGTACCCGCATTGGGAATCTCCAGAAAATTCAGGCAGCGCAACAGGGTTGTTTTGCCGGAACCTGAAGAACCGATGATAGCCAGCGCATTTCCCTCCTCCAGGCTAAGGCTGACATCCTTCAGCACCTTAGTGGAACCAAAATGCTTTTCAATATGATTTGCTTCCAATATCGCCATGACAACCTCCACCCGGAATCAGTATCACTCCGAAATCAATATCAGCCCGGAAACATACCATCCCGTAATTATCTGAAATAACTCAGCTTTTTCTCAAAATAACCAAACAGAAGTGTCAGAACTCCCACAAAGGCAAGATAGAATACGCCCGTGTAAAACAGGGGCCATACCAGTCCCGCTGACTTCATGAAGGAATATCCTGCAAAGGTCAGTTCATAGGCTGCGATGGTTCTGGCAAGTGCGGTATCCTTGACCAATGTGATAATCTCATTGGACATAGGGGGTACAACACGCTTTACCATCTGGAGCAGGGTAACACGGAAGAAAATCTGACTCTTGGTCATACCCAGCACCTCTCCCGCTTCCCGCTGTCCCGCCGGAACCCCTTCGATTCCGCCCTTGAAAATCACAGAAAAATAGCATGCATAGTTGATGGAGAAGGCAACAACCGTGGCTGCTATACGACCGGCTTCGTCACCGCTCCAGATGTTAAGTCCAAGCATACCCGGTCCGTAAAACATCACAATCAACTGCAGCATCAACGGAGTACCTCTGATAATCCATACCAGAACCTGTACAAAATATCTCAGTATTTTGACTCTGCTCATAGCGCCAAAGGCCAAAATAAGTCCAAAAGGCAATGCTAGCGCCAGCGTAAATATGAAGATTTCAAAGGTGGTGATCAGACCGTTTAACAGAGCCTGGGTTACTGTCCAAATCATTTGTTCACTCCCGAATTCCTATAATTGTTTCCTATCGGTCATTCTTACCGGTTGCTGCTGTCGAAGATTACTTCTCCTTAACAACTACTACCTGTGCATTGTTGCAGTATGCGTTGGTACATTCCATAGCCGCCTTGACCTCATCCGTCAGGGTCATACCGTTCCATACCACGTCAATTTTCTTGGAATTCAGTTCCATAATCTTGTTGTCCCAGTCAATCTCTACGAACTGAACCTCGACACCAAGCTTCTTACCTACCAGACGGGCCATATCCGCATCAAAGCCAATCCACTCACCGGAATCGTTCTTGTAATCCATGGGCGCAAAGTCGGTAATACCGACAATCAGAGTACCCTTCTCCTGAATATAGGCTACATCGCTGTCTTCCGCTGCTGTAAACTCACAGCTCTTCTGTTCTACCAGAGATTCCTGAACACCGTATGTAGTTGCAGTCGCCTTCATGGTTCCGTCAGCATAGCTGTCTGCCAAAACAACATTGATATATGCAGCCAGGTCAGAACCCTTTCTGCAGCCGACACCATACTCTTCTTTGGTCAGTTCCTCAGTGTGCTTCAGGTTGGGATAGCTGGTGCCCTCTCCGATCATGGCACCCGCCATGAGAAGGTCAATGATTGCAGCATCTGAAGTTCCGGAGGACACCTCCATCAGGGCGTCTGCCTGGGAGCCCACCGCATTGTACTGAAAGCCCTTCTCCTGTGCAACCTTTTCACCTGCGCTTCCGGCCTCAACGGCATACACCATTCCGTCCTTTGACGCACAACCTGCCAACAGACCGCAGGTCAGCACAAATGCAAGTAACATAGCAAGTTTCTTTTTCATAATCTTTCTCCTCTTTTCTTATGATTTCTGCAGACAAAGTACAATACTCCGCCGTGCATTTTCCTATGTTACCATATTAGTACGGTAAAGTAAACTACAACTCAAATTTTTGTTTATCCTCCACATTGATAGCTTCTCCCAGCTGAACCTCCACCAGCTTCAGCTCCGACGTGGCAAAAACGGTATGACGGCATCCTGCGGGCATGGTGATGACATCTCCCACCTTAACCTTTTTCTCAGCTCCATCCACCACAGTCCGTCCCTCACCGCTGATGACTACCCACACCTCGTCGCGGTTCTTATGGCTGTGATAATTCATGGAGTGTCCGGCGTTCAACGTGACCTTGATGGTCATGGCCATCTTCTCAACATCGATGACCTTGAAGCTTCCCCAGGATTTCTCTGCAAACATGATCTGCTGCTCAAACCGGTCCACAAAGGGCTTGATATATGAACTCTGTTCCTTGTCCGATACCAGGATTCCCTCCGGGGAAGCAGAGATCACCACATCATGAAGTCCCATGGCCAGTACAGGTACATCCATCTCATTCACGATGTGTACATTCCGACATTTCTCATTCAACACGCCCTTACCGATGACCTTCTCTTCCATAGCCTCCGTCAGGGTATTCCAGGTCCCCAGGTCCTTCCATTCTCCGACAAAACGCTGTACCTGTATCTTGTCCTCCTTTTCCACCACAGCGTAGTCAAAGGAAATTTTGTTCAGGGTATGGTACTTTGCAAACAAATCATTATAGTCTGTAAAATCAATCAGCCTGTGGGCGATTTCCATCACATATTTCAGCTTATAGGCAAATACGCCGCCATTCCATAACGCACCCTGGGCGATATACTCTTTGGCCATTTGCGCCGTGGGCTTTTCCTTAAAAGTCTTCACCTTAGAAGTAAAAGCCTCATTCTCAGGAATGATGTACCCGTATTTTTCAGAAGGATAGGTAGGCTCAATGCCCATCAGCACCAGATTCGCATCCCCCTTTTCAGCCTGCTCTGCCAGCCCCTTTAATGCCAGAAAATAATCATCCTCCACATAAGGGTCCACAGGGCAAACCACTACGGATTCCTCCGGATTCACCTTCCTCACATCCACCAGATATGCGGTAGCCAGGGCAATGGCCGGAAAAGTATCCCGTCTGCAGGGCTCCACGGAAATACCAACTCCCTCACCCAGCTGATTGTATATGGCTGACACCTGGGTCTTGGATGTGGCTATGGTAACCGCAGCCTCCGGATCAACCTTTCTGATCTGACGGTACACGCGCTGTACCATGGATTCATAGGTGCCGTCTTCCTTCCGAAAAATCTTGATAAACTGCTTACTTCTGATGTCATTTGAAAGAGGCCAGAGTCTCTTACCTGAACCTCCGGATAGTAACACTATATTCATCTTCTTTATCTCTCTGCTCTCATTGGATTATTCAGAAAGTCCTCATAGGAAAGTCTGATACCGTCTTCCAGCTCTGTCTTGTATTTCCAGCCAAGCTTTTCCGCCTTGGACACATCCAGAAGTTTTCTGGGGGTGCCATTGGGCTTGGTAGTATCCCATTCGATCTTCCCTTCGTAACCAACCACCTTTGCTACCAGCCCGGTAAGCTCCCTAATGGTCAGTTCCTTTCCGGTACCTGCATTCACCGTCTCGTTACCGCTGTAGTTGTTCATCAGGAACACACACAGATTGGCCAAATCGTCCACATAGAGAAACTCTCTTAATGGAGAACCGTCCCCCCAACAGGTCACGGTATCCAGACCTGCTTCCTTTGCCTCATGAAACCTTCGGATCAGAGCCGGAAGCACATGGGAATGGGTCGGATGATAATTGTCATTGGGACCGTAGAGATTCGTGGGCATTACGGAAATATAATCGGTACCATACTGTCTGTTCAGATATTCACAGTACTTCAGACCGGAAATCTTTGCGAGAGCATAGGCCTCATTGGTAGGCTCCAGAGAACTTGTCAACAGGCAGGACTCGGGCATGGGCTGGGGTGCCAGCTTAGGGTAAATACAGCTGGAACCCAGAAATTCCAGCTTTTTACAGCCGTTCTTCCAGGCACTGTTGATCACATTCATCTCAAGAGTCATGTTATACCACATAAAGTCCGCCAGTGCAGACTGATTCGCCACAATACCTCCCACCTTGGCAGCTGCCAAAAATACATACTCAGGCTTCTCTGCTTCGAAGAAAGCTTCCACCTCCGCCTGACGGGTCAGATCCAGCTCTGCATGGGTACGGGTTACAATATTGGTGTATCCCTGCCTGTTCAGCTCACGCACAATGGCAGAACCCACCATCCCCCTATGTCCGGCGACATAAATTTTTGCATTTTTCTCCATCATAATCCTCTATATCCTCTTTTTTACCAATATTTGCTCTTTTTCTCATTATATGCTTTTATTGTCCTATGATTTGCCGGCTTTCAGGCATTCAGCATTGCTTTTTCCTTCTTGGCAAGCTCTCTGTCATGCTTGGCCATGATTTCTACCAATTCCTGATAGCTTGTCTCCTGGGGATTCCAGCCGAGTACAGTCCTGGCCTTCGTGGGGTCGCCCCAGAGATTGTCCACGTCTGTAGGACGGAACCACTGAGGATTCACGCAGACCACCATTTTACCGGTAACCGCATCGTATCCCTTCTCGTCCACACCGGTACCCTCCCAGCGAATGGTGATACCGTTGGCAGCAAAAGCCCGCTCCGTGAAATCTCTCACTGTATGCTGCTCGCCGGTCGCAATGACAAAGTCCTCAGGCTTCTCCTGCTGCATAATCAGCCACATACACTTCACATAATCCTTGGCATACCCCCAGTCACGCAGGGAATCCATATTGCCAAGCTCCAGATGATCCTGGATTCCCTCTGCGATTCTGCCCGCCGCAAGGGTAATCTTCCTGGTGACAAAATTCTCTCCACGACGCTCCGATTCATGGTTGAACAGGATACCGTTTACCGCGAACATATTGTAAGCCTCCCTGTATTCCTTCACAATCCAGAACCCGTACTGCTTCGCTACCGCATAGGGTGAATAAGGATGAAACGGAGTGGTCTCTCTCTGGGGTACTTCCTCCACCTTACCGTAAAGCTCGGAGGTTGAAGCCTGATACACCTTCGTTTTCTGCGTCAGACCGAGGATTCTGCATGCCTCCAGGATTCTCAGGACACCGATGGCATCCACATCTCCGGAATACTCCGGCACATCAAAGGATACCTGTACATGCGACTGCGCAGCCAGATTATAGATTTCATCGGGCTGCACCAATGAAATAATTCTGATCAAAGAAGAGGAATCGGACAAATCGCCATCATGCAGCGTGATCTTGTCCATAATATGGTCAATCCGCGCTGTGTTGGATATGGACGCACGTCTGGTTATTCCGTGAACCTCATATCCCTTCTCCAGTAAAAATTCCGCCAGATAAGAACCATCCTGTCCGGTAATCCCCGTAATCAAAGCTCTTTTCATATATTGCTGTCTCCTTCCGTTGCTATAAATCATGCCTCAAACTCTGCTGATTAAGCAATTTTACATACTCCGTGATAAATTATATCAAAACCATTTCAAAAGAAAATGTAAAGTCTTGACTTATTTTTGGACTATATTGACTTTCTTGGATGAATTCTATAAAATGATTTTAAACAATAGGATCTTAATCAATAGGATTACAAATGAATCATTTTTATATGTAAATCCGCCCAGACTGTAATCGAAGGAGATTACCCATGAAAAACGCACTGTTTCACGGAGATCTTGTGAACTCCTCTCGAATCATATATACCCCTTCGGAATTCGCCAAGCTTTCCCTCCTCCATATTCAGGAAATCGGCACCCTACAGGCTACAAGTCCCCACACCAGCAGGCGCGAGGACCTGTCTTCCTACTTATTCTTTCTGGTCAGGTCAGGATCAGGGAAGCTGGTCTACGATGACACGGAATATGAATTATTCGCAGGCGACTGCGTGTTCATTGACTGCAGGCATCCTTATTCCCACACGACGAGCGATGACTTGTGGAACCTTTCCTGGATTCATTTTGACGGTCCCACCGCCGCAAATATATACCGGAAATACAGGGAGCGCGGAGGGCTTCCCGCGTTTACTCCTAAGGATTTTACACAATACAGGAATTCTTTTGCCGATTTGTATGATATTGCCTCTTCCTCTTCCTTTACCAGGGATATGGAGATAAATACCATGATTTCCTCCATCCTGGCTCTGCTCATGGCCGATTCCTGGAACCCGGAAGGAACCCAGCCCGGCACCAAAAAAACAAGCCTCACAGAGATCAAGCGGTATCTGGATGAAAACTTTGCAAAAAAAATAGCCCTCGACGACCTCGCCGAGCGCTATTACATCAATAAATACTATCTCACCCGCGTGTTCAAGGAACAATACGGGGTAAGCATCATGGATTATCTTCTCTCCGTCCGCATCACCGAAGCCAAGAACCTCCTGCGTTTCAGCAAGCTGTCCGCCGAGGAAATAGGCTTAATATGCGGTATCGGAGATGTGTATTATTTCAGCAGAGTCTTTAAAAAAGTAGAGGGAATCAGTGTGAGGGAATACAGGAAACAGTGGAGATAGCCTTGCTGTACTCCTTCAGCTCCAGTATTTATGCTGGTTTCTTTAATTTAATCACCTATATTCCCGGGAGCGCCTTAACTTTTTCATATACTTTATTGCTGTCATAATCAGGAGCATATTCTGAAGCACTCTCACAGATAGGCAGGATATTCTCCAAATCCTCTTCCAGATCCTCCGCAATTACCTCGGCCAACTTCCCCTTTCGGAGTTTTCGGCATACCATATCTACGAGTTTTTTCAGTTGACCCTGCTCCAGTCCTTGCTCCAGTCCTTGCTCCAGTCCTTGCTCCAACCCTTCCTCGCGTCCGGTCTCCCGTTCTGCTTCTCCGAAAAGCCTCAATTCTTTTTCCTCATCATATTCAAAGATGCTCACTTCTATCGCCTCCGCTTTGTGCTTTTGCAGGAAATCTGCAAGTATCCCTTCTTTCATGCACTCGTTTACTGCGCGTTTTACCGCCTCTTCCAAAGACATATCTTCAACATACTGCTGCACCCTTCCCACATAGTCAGCATACTGTGCCAAAATCGGGCACTTATCCATAAGTTCTCGGTTATGTCCTGCTCTGATATTTAACTGTACCACCTTTAATTCCAATGCCGGATCATCAACCGGTGTCAGAAATGCATCGGACAGCTTCATTTCTCTACGTTCCGGCTGATTCGTCTTGCCATTATAAAATACTACAAAATATGGCGTAGGCAGCTTCACCAGCCTGGATGAATACAGGCTCTTTTGATTTACCAGTTCATGATATTCCATCGCCACATAAAACAGATTCCGCAGCGGCATGTTTGCATTAACTGAACTCTGATGTTCATACAGATTCATCCGACAGTCAATGATGCACGCCAGATCATTCTTCATATTCATGTAGATAGCGTTCTCCAACGTAACAATCTGCAATTCCTCGGGGTTTTTGTAGTCTGTTCCGTTTACTGCATTGTACAATTCCAGAAGCTTTTCCGGTTCCTGAAAAATCATTCGGAACAAAGTATCCTTGTACTTACGCTGCACTGCCAGGGGTTCCTTTGCAAGTTTTTCGTCTTTATTCATTTGTCCTCCTTCGCAGGAGTTTCCGAAAATCCCCTGCTTTTACATTAATTGATTGAAAGCATAGATTTTCAGATTTGATAAAGAATAACCAGATGTTATTGAACTTTTGAAA
>CALZBR010000058.1 GCA_945621435.1 uncultured Lachnospiraceae bacterium | reverse complement strand
AAAAGTAGGACAAAGGGTTCTTTTAGATTTGTTGCGGGACAAGGGATTTGATATTTCGGACAGGCATTTGGACTGTGGTATTGAAATCTATGACGGGCAATCCCAGGACACTCATGCGGGCGGGAGCGGTTGTGGCTGCAGTGCTGTGACCTTGTCAGCTTATATTCTGAAGCAGCTGGAGGAAAAAAGCTGGAAGAAGGTGCTGTTCATGCCCACCGGTGCCCTGTTATCCAAGACAAGCTTTAATGAAGGGAAAAGTGTTCCGGGGATTGCTCACGCTCTGGTTCTGGAGAGTGTGTAGGAAATAGCCGTACAGAACCATATTCGCAAAAAACTACATCAAGATGAGCAAAAAAATACAAGACAATTTCTTATTCCTCTGGTATACTTTTAATTAGCTTTTTATCAACTGAAGTAGATTGGTTGTTTGAAATCAAATCATCGGGGAATGGAGAAATGCATGGAAAATTTTGAGACAAAGCAGTACAGAAACTTATTTTTGGAAAGCGGAAAAACACAGGAAGAAATTGATGCGAGACTGGAGGAAATCTGGAATACCTTTTTCTACGGCTCTGAGGAGGAGCGCATCTATCATCCCGTGGGAGAGGACATGGGATATCTGGAGGACACCGGTAATCATGACGCGAGAACGGAAGGTATGTCCTACGGTATGATGATGTGTGTCCAGATGGACAGGAAGGAAGAGTTTGATAGAATCTGGAAGTGGGCCTGCACTTATATGTGGATGCAGGAGGGCTGGAGCGAAGGGTATTTTGCCTGGTCCTGCGGAGTGGACGGAAAGCGCTTTGCAGACGGTGCGGCACCTGACGGAGAAGAGTTCTTTGCCATGGCTCTGTTCTTTGCCTCTCACAGATGGGGAGACGGAGAAGGCATCTTCTGTTATTCGGAGCAGGCTAAGAAGATTCTGAGAGCCTGTCTGCATAAGGGAGAGAACGGCAGACAGGGTCATGCCATGTGGAACAAGGAGAACAAACAGATTCTCTTTGTGCCCGGAATTGATTTTACGGATCCTTCTTATCATTTGCCACATTTTTATGAGCTGTTTGCCCTGTGGGCCGACGAGGAGGACAGACCCTTCTGGAAGGAGGCAGCCGAGGTCAGCAGAAAGTATCTGAAGACAGCCTGCCATCCCGTCACCGGTATGAATGCGGAGTATGCAGAGTTTGACGGAAGTCCCATGAGCAGACCCCTGCCCTGGCAGAGCGACAGGCATGACTGGTTTTATTCCGATGCTTATAGAACGGTAGCTAACATCGGACTTGACTACGCATGGTTCGGCGTGGATGAGGGGCAGGTTCAGGCCGCAGAGAAGCTGCAGTATTTTCTCGGTGAAGTGAGAAAGGACGATCCATGGAAGGTATATGAAATCGACGGAACCCCCTTAGACCAGGATGCACTTCATCCTGTAGGTATGCTGGCAACCACTGCCCAGGGTTCCCTGGCTGTCATCGGACATACCGATGACGAGGCTGCAATACGTATGGCATATGACTGGGTCAACAGATTCTGGAACGAACCGCTCAGAAAGGGCGACAGAAGATATTATGACAACTGTCTGTACTTCTTTGCATTCCTTGCACTGAGCGGTAACTATAGAATCTGGTAAACAAATCCGGAATGTAGCTTCTGGAGCCATGATATCGGCGGATTCGAGAGTACTTCCACTCCGGATGTTTATAAGAGATGGTGTGCCTTCGGTTTGCTGTCTACCCATTCCAGACTTCACGGCTCCAGCAGCTACAGAGTGCCCTGGACTTATGACGAGGAATCAGTGGATGTGGTACGTTTCTTCGCACAGCTGAAGTGTTCCCTGATGCCTTACTTATACAGGAATGCAGTGGAGACCTCCAGAACAGGTATTCCCATGGTAAGAAGCATGGTATTGGAGTTCACTGAGGACAAGAACTGTGCATATCTGGCAAATCAGTATATGCTGGGCGACGGACTGTTGGTAGCACCTATTTTCAATGAAGACAGTATGGCAGAGTATTATCTGCCGGAAGGAACCTGGACCAACTACCTCACCGGTGAGGAGAGAGAAGGCGGTAAGTGGTATCGCGAGAAGCAAGGCTATCTGAGCATTCCCCTGTATGTAAAGGAAGGAAGCATTGTGGCAGAGGGCGCCCACAACGAGAATGCGGTTTATGATTATGCTGACGGAGTAACCTTCCGCGTATATCGTGTGAAGGACGGTCAGGAACTGTCTGCTGTGGTATATGATGGTGAGGCGAGGGAAGCAGCTTCCGTGAAGGTGCAGAGGACAGGAGATACCTGCAAGGTAATCGTGACAAACGACAGACCCTGCACAGTCAGATTGATGAATGTCACAGAGCCTGCAAGCGTTGCCGGTGGCACATTTATGAAAGAATATCATATGAACAATAAAGATCTGGTGCTTACCTTTGAGGGAAGCGGTGAAGCAGTGGTGAAGTTCTAGACAAGAGAGATAAGCATGTATATTGAAAGGACCGCCGGAATGCGGCAGTATCCCGGTGATCAGACCGGGATACTTAAGTCTTAGAAGAAGGTCAGGAGAAGCACAGCCGTTCCGGTCAGAATCAGTAAAAAGACCAGATTATATATTGTAAATGTCTTCAGATAGGCGCCTTTCGAGGCGCCTTTGCTGTTGCCGTAAAGCTTGAAGGAAATGACGCTTGCCAGGGAGGCGATGAGGGTTCCCAGACCACCCAGGTCGATGCCGTAGAGCAGGGCGCGGGCATCGGTAGTAAATCCGGAGAGCAGGATGGCTGCAGGCACATTGCTGATAATCTGGGAAGAAAGAATTCCCATCAACAGCTCACGTTTTTCAATCAGAGAACGTAGCAGCTCCGTAACTGCAGGAAGCTGTTTGACATTACCGATGAACACAAAGAAGCATACAAAGGTCAAAAGAAGTAAATAGTCTGCTTTCAGGAAGGATTTTATATCCAGGAACAGAACGGCAATCACAAGAATTGCAAGCATCACAGGCCAGGAAAGTACCCGGATGACACAGGCGATGCAGACAGCAAAAAGGATCAGGTAAGCCGTCAGCTTTGCCTTGGGGATGACCTGCGGAATCACTGTTTCGGGAGTTGGGTCGGGCAGGCTTTCGGGCAGGGTACTTAAAGGCTGATTCTTCATCAGGTAAATGGAAAAAATCAGGAGCAGCGCTGCCACTAACGTAAGAGGCAGCATATAGAGCAAAAAGGTGCCTATGGAAAGCTCAAAATAAGAATAGAGATAAAGATTCTGGGGGTTGCCGATGGGAGTCAGCATACTACCCATATTGGCGGCAATGGTCTGCAGTGCCACGGAAGGAATCAGAAGCGCTTCCTGTCCGGCCATGGAGAGAATCATGATAGTAAAGGGCACAAAGGTAATCAAGGCCACATCGTTGGTGATAAACATGGCGGAGAGAAAACACAATGCAGTCAGCAGAAGAATCAGCTGGCGCGTGTTTTTGACTTTTTTGAGAAGCCGTTGGGCAAGGGAGTCAAAAACACCGATGTTTTGCAGTCCGGACACTACCAGCATGAGACAGAAGAGCAGCGCCAGAACGCGAAAATCGATATAGTCTATGTATTCCTTAGAAGGAGGAACAAGAAATGCCGAAATCACAGCCAGTACTGCTGCAATGCAGAGAACGGTTTCTTTTTTGAAGAATATAACGATTGAGGTGAATGCTTTTTTCATATGAATTACCTCCTTCTTATGTAAAATTGATTTTACTTTGTTTATACTTTAATTTTACCCGGAAAAGAGCTGTTTGGCAAGTCGGGAAAGGCATTAGGCGGAGTAAATTGGCGGAGGAAAGGACAGCCGGTGAAATAAATGGCAGCGGTGGAACAAATCCCACTGAAAATTGTGAAATTTAACTCAAAATTGTGGAAATACGGATGCCGGGATGCTATAATGAAGTCTGTTCGAAAAACAAAACGGGGGTGAGAACTATGCGAAGCATGGAGTTTAAGATGGAGCGTCCCGGACTTTTACAGGAGGGAGAGAAGATCACGGTGACAGAGGGAGTGCTTCCCAGCAACTATTATTACACCATTGACCCTTCCCTTGCCATGTCTGCAAACATTCCCTTCCGCGACCGCCTGAAAAGTAAAGAGGGGATTATTACGGCGGTGGTGGAGAATGCCAGGGGCTTTTATGTCACGGTGGAATTTGACGAGTGAGGATACATATTCAAATTCAAAGTAGGAATACAGGAGGATACTATTATGTTTCAGGTGATTTCAACAAAGGATGCCCCTGCGGCAATCGGACCCTATTCTCAAGGGATTGTGGTAAACGGTATGTTGTTTGCGTCAGGGCAGATTCCCATCCACCCGGAGACCGGGGAGCTGGAGACCGGAGATATCAAAGCTCAGGCAGAGCTGGTCTGCAAAAATATCGGCGCATTGCTTGCTGCTGCAGGTACGGATTATGCCAAGGTGGTAAAAACCACCTGCTTTCTGGCAGATATGGATGATTTTGCCGCATTTAACGAGGTTTATGCGGGATATTTTACGGGAAAACCGGCCAGAAGCTGCGTTGCAGTGAAGACTTTGCCGAAGAATGTACTTTGCGAAGTGGAAGTGATAGCAGAGGTATGAAAGACAACATCGTATTGATTGGTATGCCAGGTGCGGGAAAGAGTACAGTGGGCGTTGTACTGGCAAAGAGACTGGGATATCGTTTCGTGGATTCTGACCTCGTGATACAGGAAAGATATGGAAAGCTTCTGCATGAACTCATAGAGGAACACGGCGTGGAGGGCTTCTGGGAGATTGAGAATGCAGTCAATGCCTCCCTTGACTTACACAAAAGTGTCATTGCCACGGGCGGCAGTGCCGTGTACGGAGCCGAAGCCATGGAAGCCCTGAGAGAAAGAGGACTGGTGGTATATTTGAAGCTTCCGTATGAGGAGATCAGGGAACGACTGGGGGATCTGAATGCCAGAGGCGTGACCTTGCGTCCCGGACAGACTCTACAAGATCTGTTCGAGGAAAGAATTCCACTCTATGAAAAATATGCCCATAGGACTGTGGAATGCAGTGGAAAATCACTGCGTGAGATCGTGACGGAGCTGGCAGAGATATTATGAGGAACAGTTGATTTTTGATTGAAAAATGCATAATCCCACCGCTATTGGCAGAAACTATGGGAAGAGTCGGGGAAACACCGCAGCGATAGAAAGCTGCGGAGACAACGCGGCAGTAGGAAAAAGATATGTTACTGCGGACGGAAGGAGTATGCCATGATGGATTATGTGAACGCTTTTTGGGTAGGTGGATTAATATGTGCCCTCGTGCAGATACTGATGGAAAAAACGAAGCTCATGCCGGGGCGAATTATGGTGCTTCTGGTGGTGCTTGGCGCCATCATCAGCGCCTTCGGATGGTATGAGCCTTTTCAGGAATATGCCGGGGCGGGAGCGGGAGTTCCGCTGCTTGGTTTCGGGAATGTATTGATGAAGGGCGTTAAGGAAGCGGTAAAAGAGCAGGGACTGCTTGGCCTTTTTGCCGGAGGGTTAAAGGCGGGAGCAGTGGGGACTTCAGCGGCATTGATTTTCGGTTATTTTGCCAGTCTGGTATTCAAGCCCAAGATGCCGAAATAGTCCCATTATTGTTGCTCGAAGTCAATGCCTTTTCGCAGAAGATATTCTTCCAGGGCATTGTCCCAGACAGTGTCTGCCTCTTTGGACAAGGTAAAGGTATGGTAAGAGGTGCCGGTGATCAAGCGTACGGCGGTGCCGTCGTATCGGATGGTCAGAATCAGCGCCTTCATATTGCTGTTTCTGAGGTCGATTCCGGATTTGGTCAGAAGGGATTCTGCCTGTTCCGGCATGAGATGAAGGACAAAGTGAAAAGAAAGGGGTGTGCGTTTGCCTTTGATCAGGTCAAAACACAGCCCTTTTATCTCGTCCCAAGGGCGGAAGTCGTAGGGGGGTGCGGATGTGTCTTCCGGTGCAGACTCCTGATAGAATTCCCTGTTGATATGTCCGTCGATGGTAAAGGTATTTGCTGTTTTGATGACAGCTTCTTCCAGCAAAAATAAATCAAAAACATCACCGGCCAGTAATTGGCTCATAAAGTGTCTGACTGAGGATATCTGTAATGCAATCATAGGTCTCCTTTCCGGTACTCTGAGGGAGTACGTTCCATCATTTTATAAAAAATCCGATTAAAGTAACTGATGTTGTTGTAGCCGCAGAGGGAAGCAATTTCAGTTATTTTTTTATTGGTTTTGGTAAGATACTCACAGCTTTTAATAATGCGGAGTCTGTTGACATAAGCGATGGGACTGAAGCCTGTGAGATTTCTGAAACTGTGGGAAAAATAGCTTTCACTGAGACCGGATTTTTGGGCCAGCTCCGGCAGGGTCAGAGAATCTGAAAAATGAGTCTTGATGTAGTCCAGGCTCTTTTGCAACTCTTCCGTGGGACCACTGTGGATGGAAGCCGGAGTCATCCGGGAAAAACAAATATTGTAAAGCTCCTGCCAGCATTCCAGCAACAAACCGGTCAGCCGTAATTCGTAGGAGGACATTTCTTTCCGGTATGCTTCGAAGAGCCTTGGAAGCAGAGCCAGAAGAGTCCGGCATTCCTCAATACTTTTGCAAATCGGGCAGATGCATTCCATGATGTTTAGATCAAGAGGTGCGAAGTAGCTGTGGCAGTAGGGGGGAAGCTGCATCTCCAGCATTTCCCTGGAAAACACAATGGCGTGGAAACAACAGGGGGCTTTGGGAGAACCGGATTTTATGGCACTATGTATAAGATTTGGAGGGATGAAGATACCTTCTCCGCTTTTTAAACAAAAGCTTCTGTTTTCAATCGTAAAAATGATCTCGCCGGAAATAAGGTAGAAAAGTTCTGCTTCGGGATGACAGTGGAGATAAAGGGCAGAAGCTTCGTCCGTCTCCACTTCCGTATAATGAATGGAAAAGGGACGGGAATCCGTGCGGTGAATAATATCCTCCACGGGTAAATTATGATTGTCCATGCTCAAGACTCCGATCGATAAAAGGAATATCAACGGTTACTTATTTTGCTCATTATATACAAAAAACACATAAAAAGCAAGATAGTACAATATGTTGACATATTTATTCAAGTATTTTCTTGAAAAAGCAATATAATGTTAATTAAGAATATGGAAAGAGATGTAGCATAAACGAAAGGAAGAACAGCTATGGGAAAAATCAGGATGGAGAAAAATCGGATCATTTTTCAGAGAAGGGATGAGCTGACGGTAGTGGAAGCCTATGGCAGGGATTGTATCAGATGCCGTTCCACCAAAAACGGAAAACTGTCCGAGGAAAAATGGACTCTTTTGGAGCCGGATTGTGAGCCGGAATGCAGTGTGACGGGGGATGAGAAAACCGCGATTCTGGTGAACGGCAGAATCTCCGTGAAGGTGGAGGCGGGGGAACCCTGGTATGGGGGACTTCTCACCTACTACAGGGACGACAGACAGATACTGCATACCAAATTCGAGGGCGAATATACCGGACGGAATGTACATACGGAGGGGGATCATTACCAGATTAAGGTCATCTTTGATGCGAATCCGGGAGAGCATTTTTACGGACTGGGGCAGGAGCAGGAGGACATCTTTGACCGAAAGGGAAGCACCTGCAACCTGCAGCACTATAATACCAAATCCGCAGTACCTGTGGTGTATTCTTCCCTGGGTTACGGATTCTTCTGGAATAATCCGGCTCCCGGCCGGTGTGAAACCACCAGGAATCATACCATGTGGGTGGCTGACAGCGCATATCAGGCAGACTATCTGGTGTATGTGGGAGAAACGCCCGCAGAGGTTCTGAAAAAGTATTGTGACCTTACGGGTTACGCCCCCCGGTTCCCCAGATGGGCAGCAGGCTTCTGGCAGAGCAGACTCAGATATGAGAGTCAGGAGGAAGTGCTGCAGGTGGTGCGGGAGTATAAAAAAAGAGGTGTGCCCATTGCGGCTATCGTCATTGACTTCTTCCATTGGACGGAGCAGGGGGAGTGGAAATTCGATCCGAAGTACTGGCCTGACCCGGAAGGCATGTGCCGGGAGCTGAAGGAAATGGGAGTGCAGCCGGTGGTATCTGTCTGGCCTACCATCAATCCCAAGAGTGAGAATTATCGGGAGATGGATGACGGAAACATGCTGATCCGGACGGAGAATGGGCAGTATGGCATGTTTGAGTTCTACGGTCAGCAGGCTTTTATCGATGTGACGCATCCGGAGACAGGTCCCTTTGTGTGGGATAAAGTGAAGAAGAATTATTATGACAAGGGAATTCATAATTTCTGGCTGGATGAGGCCGAGCCGGAGGTACATCCCCAGCAGTATTCCAATCTGAAGATGTATGCGGGAAACGGAGCCCAGACCGCAATGCTGTACCCTTATTATTACAGTAAGATGTTTTATGACGGTCTGAAACAGGAGGGAGAAGAGGAGATCATTCTGCTCACCAGAGCTGCCTATCCCGGTACCCAGAAATTCGGTTCCCTGGTCTGGAACGGCGATATCGTGTCCAGCTTCGAAGCGCTGAGGATGAGCGTGAAGACCGGACTTTCCATGGCCATGAGTGGGATACCCTGGTGGAACAGTGATATCGGAGGATTTTTGTCCGGTGACACCGAGAGTGAGTATTTCAGAGAGCTGATTGTGAGATGGGCGCAGTTTGGTCTGTTCTGCCCGGTGATGAGACTCCACGGTGCCAGAATCCGGACGAAGGACCAGCCGGAGCCCCATCCGGGTATCATTGAACGCAGTGGCGGACATAACGAAATCTGGAGCTTCGGGGAAGAGAACTATGAGATCCTGAAAAATCTGATTGGGCTGCGGGAGAAGCTTCGCCCTTATATCTGCCATTACATGGATATTGCCTCTGAAGAAGGCAAGCCAATCATGAGACCTATGTTTTTCGATTATCATACGGATCCGGTATGCTATGAATTGGAAGACCAGTATATGTTTGGTGAGGATATCCTTTTTGCGCCCATCACCGTGCAGGGACAAAGGGACAGAAGGGTTTATCTCCCCGAAGGCAGCTGGCAGGAGGTAAACACCGGAAAGGTGTATGCCGGACAGACATGGGTGGATTGTCATGCGGAGGTGAAGGAGTTCATCGCCTTTGTGAAAGAGGGAAGTCAGGTAGGAAGTGTGTTCACGGACTGTCGCTGTATGACTAAAACTGTATGACTGATTAATCAGTGCCGTGAAAATCATCGAAAAGCTTTTGGGCATAGGGGAGGATGTCGCGGGTGATACGAAAGGTGCCTGCGCCCTCCGTTTCAACATGGAAACGGCCTATCCGGGTCAGATAACGTCCGTTCAGGATGACCTTCCTGGTTGGGCAGAAGAAAACAGAAAAGGCATTAAGCTGGGAAAAAAGATTCGCGGTATTGTCGCGGATATGGAGAACTTCCCCGTTTTTCATATGAATCTCTATCCGTCCACTTTTTTCTTCGGCATAGAGGATGTCCGGTTCAGACACATAACAGGTATTCCCTTCCGGTCTTAATTCGATGAGGGGAACTGCCTGCTGCAGGACTTCCAGTGCGTGATCCAGCACTTCCGACAATTCTCCTGCCTTGATAGGCTTATCCATAAACATTACATTTTCGGGAAAAGACGATTCACGGTAATTAATCCGGGAACAGCACAGAACGATGGGGACAGTAATCCCTTTGGAAAGAAGGGTATTGGCAATATCTGTTCCGGTGACATCCGATACCTGACATAAATCGAGAAAAAATACGTCATACTGCATGGGATTGGTGAGCAGAGAAGCAGCACTGCCGAAGGCATCCAGGAACAAGCCGTCCCGGTCATCGTTGCGACGTGCGTTTTCCTTTTTGATTAACCGTTCGAATTGCTTTCTGTCGGCTACATTATCATCACATAATGCAATATGCATGGCGTTTTCTCCCTCCGGGTCAGCCCGGACAGAGTGTCGGACTCAGACCTATAAATATATCATACCTTTGGAAAGAAATAACTGCAAGGTGTTTTTGGATTATATTACAGCATATATTTTGCAAGAATACCAAGCACTACAACCTGACAGAGCAGGATGGCGGGCATTCCGAGCTTAAAGTACCGGTGCTTTGTCTTATGCCGGAAATACTCCATACCCAGGGTGGTGCCCAGTGCGCCGCCAATCAGAGCCGTGAAAAATAAAGAAGCCTCCGAGATGCGCCAGGCACCCCGGATGGCTCTTTTTTTGTCTACGCCCATGATTGCAAAGCCGATGATGTTGATGATACATAGATATGCAATCATAAATTGAAACATGGCTGTTTTCTCCAAAAGTATTACAGAAGATTGATTCCCTGCTCCTGCATCTTCATGGCTCTAACCTTGCAGGAGAGGCCGAAGAGGTTGATGAAGCCTTCTGCATCATGGTGGTCATAGAGGTCGCCGGTGGTGAAGGAAGCGATGCTCTCGTTGTAGAGGGAGTAAGGAGAGGTGGTGCCGGCTTTGATGATGTTGCCCTTGTAAAGCTTGAACTTTACCTCGCCGGTAACATACTTCTGGGTCTCTTCAATGAATGCCTGTTCAGCCTGACGAAGAGGAGTGAACCACTTGCCCTCGTAAACAAGGCTTGCAAAACGGCTGCCCATTTCCTTCTTCATTGCATAGGTATCGCGGTCAAGAATCAGCTCCTCAAGCTGCTGGTGTGCCTCCATGAGGATGGTTCCGCCGGGGGTCTCGTATACGCCACGGGACTTCATGCCCACAACACGGTTCTCCACGATATCGATGATACCGATGCCGTGCTTGCCGCCGAGTGCGTTCAGGGTGGAGATAATCTCGGAAACCTTCATCTTCTTGCCGTTGACAGAGGTGGGAACACCCTTTTCAAAGGTCATGGTCACATACTCGCCTTCATCGGGAGCCTTCTCGGGAGTAGTGCCGAGAACCAGCAGATGCTCGTAGTTAGGCTCGTTTGCGGGATCCTCCAGCTCCAGACCCTCGTGACTGATGTGCCAGATGTTGCGGTCACGGCTGTAGGAGGAATCTGCGGAGAAGGGAAGATGAATGCCGTGTGCTTTGCAGTATTCAATCTCGGATTCGCGGGAATCCATGGTCCACTTGTCATTTCTCCATGCTGCGATAATCTTGAGGTCGGGTGCCAGAGCCTTGATGCCAAGTTCGAAACGAATCTGGTCGTTGCCCTTGCCGGTAGCGCCGTGGCAGATGGCGGTAGCGCCTTCCTTACGCGCAATCTCAACCAGTCTCTTGGCAATCAGAGGTCTTGCCATGGAGGTACCAAGCAGGTACTTGTTCTCATAGATGGCGTTTGCCTGCACGCAGGGCACTATGTACTCATCACAGAATTCATCAATTACATTCTCGATGTAAAGCTTGGATGCACCACAGGACTTTGCTCTTTCCTCCAGACCGTCCAGCTCTTCTGCCTGACCGCAGTCAACGCAGACACAGATTACCTCGTAATCAAAATTCTCCTTCAGCCAGGGGATGATGGCGGTGGTATCCAGTCCGCCGGAATAAGCCAGAATTACTTTTTCTTTCATACTTTGCCTCCATAGATATCTTTTGGTTTGTTAATTTCTGAAATCACTATACACTATGCAACGCATAAAATCAAGTGGCAATCACGCATAAAAACGATTAAATTATGTATAAAATGCAATTATATGAATAATTATGCATTACTGATTAAGAAATATGCTTGATGGTCATAGAGAGATTTTATAAGATGGTAGAACTTAAAAATTATCTTATGGAAGCATGGGAGCCCTGGAATGTAGCAGGTTAGAAGTGTTAAGATATTTTCACAGGGGAGAACATTCTCTCTTCCCGGACAATAGGTTTCCCGACAGTTAACAAAATAACAGAATGATTGAATGCTGTTCCATTGAGTTTAGGTGTATAAATATAGTATTATGTATCCGGGGAGGAATACAGAATGAATATGCTGAACTTATCGGAAAACATATTACGGCTTCGTCGCGAGCGTAAAATTACGCAGGAAGAGCTTGCGGATTTTGCGGGGGTTACGAAGGCGTCGGTTTCTAAATGGGAGAGTGGAGGTTCCCTAAGTTAAAGATACTACACCACAACCCACGCTTACGCAGTATTGCAAGAAAACAACTTTTGGATAAAAATAAAGAAGCACTGTCAACATCCCCTTTGAAGATGGCGACGGTGCTTTTTTAGATTTCCGGGGCAAGGATGTAAAACCGGCAAGGTCGGTTTTGTATCCGAGAAACGGAAATGATGGGGGAATCCAAGTATCAGGTAAATAACTCGCATCTTGAGTAAACACCTCTCGGTTGAGATAATTG
>CALZBR010000057.1 GCA_945621435.1 uncultured Lachnospiraceae bacterium | reverse complement strand
ACGCATCGCGACCGTTTTGCTCCGCAAAACAGACCGAAGGGATGCGCCATTTGCATATAATGGACAAGACAAAGGAGCCACTATGGATTATATAGTAAATAAGAACGGCGAACAGATATTGATTGAAGCAAATCCGGTTGAGATGAAAAAGCAGATTGTGGGTCAGTTCAAGGATATCCGTAAGGAAAGAAAGATTTCCCAGGAGCAGGTTGCCAGAGCTGCGGGTATGGCGAGACCGGATGTGTCCAGATTTGAGAGCGGGAAGTATAATCCTTCGTTGGAACTGATGATAAGATATGCGCATGCGCTTGGGTGTGAATTAAAAGTGGAACTGGTTCCGATGGAGGATTAGTTACAAGTCTTATTAAGGCGAGAAACTATACATGAGCAAAGGAATGTCTCGAATAGGCGATTTTGCATAGGAACTCTGAATAAAACATCAAAATGAACAAAAGATAGTTGACAATATGTTGAATACAACATATTATAAAGGGGAATATAAATGTTTGAAATTGAGTTTTATGATACACAAGATGGGAAATGTCCTGTACAGGAATATTTGGATTCGTTAGAACCGAAACTATTAGCAAAGACGCTTAGGACAATTGATCTTTTAGAAACGAATGGTTTATCACTCAGATTACCGTTTTCAGAATATCTTGAAGATGGAATATTTGAACTTCGTACAAAACAAGGATCTGATATAAGCAGGGTGCTTTACTTTTTCGTAGTGGGTCAAAAGGCAATATTAACGAATGGTTTTACAAAGAAAACGCAAAAGACCCCCAAAAAACAAATTGAATTGTCTAAGAAGTATAAGGTTGATTATGAACGGAGGTATGGTTGTGAATAGTTATAATGAATATAAAAAGAGAGCATTATCAAACACAGATGTAAAAAAAGAATATGATGCATTACAACCAGAATACGATATTATCCAAGCAATGATTGATGCCAGAACCAGTCAGAATATTACGCAGAAGGAATTATCTGATAGAACGGGAATAACACAGGCTGATATTAGTCGAATTGAAAATGGTACCAGGAATCCCAGTTTATCCATGATGAAGCGAATTGCGGAGGGGCTTGGGATGCAATTGAAGCTGGAGTTTGTACCGGCGTCAGTTCAAAACAATGAATGCTTGATTAGCAAACAATAAACTGATTATTGTTACTTCTCTGGCAATTTGTTATGCTTTCGTAACACCGGAAATCTGTATCGGCTGCTGCAATGTATCTTCCCTTGGAACTAATGTCATATATATGCAACGTGGTTTTGGATTGACAGCATGATTCCTCTGTGTTAGTATTTTGCTGTAATCAAATTAATTTAAAATGAAAGAGGTGATTAATATGAAAAAATTGTATACGACGATTTTATTTCCGATAGTATCCGATGACATATTAATTACCGATATTTTTGCAAGATAAAGTATCTGTTCAAGTAATGTGTGACGCATCCGATGAAATCGGGTGCGTTTTTGTGTTATAAAATCGTTCTTCTGTCAATTTGATTACGCCACATGAAACGCAGTAAGCGAAAACAAGAAAGAAGGATGATAAGGAATGAACAGATTAAAGCGTATTTTAATTAACATGCAGGGAAAAAGTAAAACAGAACTGCACTGGCTGTACAATACCAGTGCAAACGATCCGGATGAGGAGGAAAAAATATTTACATACAAGGACATGAATTTCTGGTGCCAGGGAACGGGATTTCGGAATTCTGAAAGGCTGCTCCTTTTCGTAGCGATTCCGGACAGGTATTTTGAGAAAATCCGGTTCGAAGAATCTGTTCCCTTGGAAAACTATTTGCTCTATCGTCTTTCACCGGCAATCAGGGAATTGGAAGTAGAGTATCAAAACAATAAGAAGAATACCCGGGAGAAGGCATCATTTACAATCCAAAGTCCGGATGGCTGTATGGAGAAAAAGAGTGGCTGCAGATATGATCAGGCCAGGCAATGCTTTGTTCTGTGTGTCCATTTTACCGTACCATTGGTTAATGCCATGTCAGTGAATGGAAAAGCAGCTATCCGTGCAATGAAGGATCTCTTAGATTGTATTGAAACAGAGCTCAGGCGGATGGATACAGAGGAAATTCGATTGTGGATGACAACCTATAAGAAACAGAGAGAAATCCGAAAATTCATGGAAGAAAGCGGATTATGTGCCTTTATTGCTGATGGTAGTATTTTGCCGAGGGAGGGGGACACGGGAAGTCCTTTGGAGAGTGCGATTCCGTTAATGTCGCCGATAGAATTGAGAACGGAAATCCCTTTAGCTTCGGGGGAGAAAATCATCGGAATGGGAATTCGGAAAGGAATCACTGTCATTACAGGAGGGGGATATTCCGGCAAGTCCACACTACTGGATGCCATTGAGCAGGGTATCTATCATCATATACCCGGGGATGGAAGGGAATATGTTCTGACTGACAGAGAGGCATTAAAGGTAGATGCAGAAGATGGAAGAATGGTTGAAAGCGTGAATTTGACCCCTTTTTTTCGCAAACTGGGCGGAGAGGAGACAATGGAGAGATTTTGTACAGGACACGCAAGCGGAAGCGTTTCTCAGGCTGCCAATATTGTGGAAGCGGTTTGCGGTGGGGCAAAGCTTTTAATGATTGATGAGGACAAAAGTGCGACTAATTTCTTGATCAGAGATAGAAATATGAGGAGAATCGTGCCAAATGAGCCTATTATTCCCTTTACAGATCGTGTGGAAGAATTGTATGAAGAATGTGGTGTGTCGAGCATTTTGGTAATAGGCGGATCCAGTGCATATCTAGCATACGCCGACACTGTAATCCTGATGGACCAATATGTACCACAGATCATTACAAGCCGGGTGCAGGAGCTTGCTATTGAAAAAGTGCGAGAAGCAGGTAAGGCAGAATGGATGGAATCGCGACGGCTGAAAGCGCCAAAGACGAGTCAGCCATTTTTGTTCTTCCGTTCAGTTGTGACGGAGAATGAAAAAAAGATTGTGCTTGATGACTTCAGCGCGGACATCACACATTTGACTGCTCTTTCCACGGCGGACCAATTGAATACTCTTTCGTGGATAATGGAGTCCATTTTAACGGATCAGGAGGCTTCGTCCGTAGAACTGATGGATAAGCTAAGGGAAAAAATAGAGAATGCTTTTGGCGAGGAAAATCAAAATCGAAGCGGTTCAATATTGGCTGCGGAGCAGCGATTCTGCTCTGAAATCAGACCGTTAGACGCATGGTGTTGTCTCAATCGAATGAGGGGAGTCCACTTTGCAGGATAACGGTGATTGAATGTGCACCGGATTCTTATGTAGACGAAAATAATCTTTCTGTTTTATTGATTATTTGGTATAATCATGTAAGTATTGATAAAGTCATAAGCGTAAGATGAGTTGGCAGGTCGTTTTGGAATAGATGGGAACAGAATGTCCTTTTTGGCGGTAGGCAGGTAAAATGCATCAGGCTGCAAAAAAATATCCTGTTTGGAGAAATGTATGTGAGAGCGATGAACGATATGGGTTTGAGGCGGAGATCTCAAGCCATTGAAGACTGCTTTATCCAAATGGCGACAAGATGTAAAAAAGAATAGAATGGGGAGAGAGTGGGTTATGGACAAAAGAATCGGTGCACAGCTTTACACAGTCAGGGATTATATGAAAACAATAGAAGACTTTGAGCAGACCTGTTGTCGGATACATGATATCGGATATCAGGTCGTACAGATTTCGGGAACGAATCTGAAAGCGGATGAGATGAAGACGGTGCTGGACCGATATCGGTTGGAAGTAGTGACGACACATCGGGGGTTCGAGGGCTTTCTGGATAATCTGGACGAAATCATTGCTTACAACCAGACACTGGGCTGTAAGCTTTGCGGAATTGGTTCCATGCCATGGGAAATACGGGCAAATCCGCAGGCTGTGAATCAATTTATGAAGGATGCGGACAGGATATCAAAGGAACTGAAGCAGGCGGGGATGCTTTTTGGCTATCATCATCATTCTTTTGAGTTCGCAAAGCTGGATGGTGTACGGGTTATGGATCGTCTGATTCATGAAACCGACCCGGAAGCCTTTTTCTTTATTGTGGATACTTACTGGCTGCAGGTCGGCGGCGTAAACCCGGCTGATTTCATATCAGAACTGGGAAAAAGAGCGATGGCAATTCATTTTAAGGATCTGCGCATCAATCCGGAAAAGGATTTTGCACAGGAAATGGCTGAAGTGGGAGAAGGCAACCTGGATTGGGATACGATTATTAGTGCCTGTCGAAAGGCGGAGACGAAATGGGCTCTTGTGGAGCAGGATACCTGTCCCGGGGATCCGTTTGAATCGTTAAAAATCAGCTATGATTATTTAATGAAAAAAGGGTTCCGATAGTGGCAGGCGGGAAGCAGTTCCTCTATTTATGATTGCTAACTTGTATGAGTTATCTCACCCGCCAGTTCAAAGCCTTTTTTTGCCGCAATGACGGCAATAAACTCGTTGATGACAGCTGCCGCTGCAATGGTACCCTGCACGATCTTTACCAATTCCGGGGTAGAAGAGAGTGTGGAACAGATGATACCTGTAAATACCAAAGATACGCCGGAATGGGGCAACAATGTCAGACCGAGATATTTTCTGACAGTATCAGGCATATGAGTAATCGTTGCTCCGGCTTTTGCTCCAAAGTACTTTCCAAAAGCCCGGGCAGCGATATAGAGAAAGGTATACAGACCGGCGCCGAGGATTAGGTGGTAATCTAAAGGTGCTCCAAGATCAACAATGGCAGCTAACAATGCAATACCCAGAATGGGGGCAAAAGAATGGTTAATATGTTCCTGTTGTTCGGAGGTAACCATATTTGAGAACACTGCTGAAAAGGCAACACCCATCAGCATATAATTTAGCGTGATGCCGGAAAGCAGATAAGTGTTTATGCTCCAGCCCATCAGCATGGTAACTGAAATACCGCAGAGCAGCATAAATAAGTTCGAACTTTTCTTAGAACACTTTTTCAACAGCAAGCCGGTGGGAAAGCCTACGATAACACCGATGATAATCGGAAGAAAAATCATGACAGGAACCATATATAGCGGAAGGGTACCACTGGAAGCCATACGGGCAACCAAAGAATTCACCGTAAAGAATACTGCAATCCCCACTACATCATCCAATATGGTCATGGGGAGCAGGGTGTCTGTGACAGGTCCTTTTGCATGGAATTAATTTACAATGGACAAAGCAGGTGCTGGTGCGGTTGCATGGGCAATACCGCAAAAGACAAACGCCATATAAACTGTTATATTGGTAAAGTAGAAAACAATTCCAAAGGCAAGGGAAACGACTGCAGATGTACCAAGAGATAGGACCAGTGTAGTAATGATTAATGCCTTTCCGGAGGTCCTCAATTTGCTCCAGATCAATTCCGAACCGAGCATTACACCAAATGCACACTGCATCCATATGATGATGGTCTTGTACCATCCGGCATCCAAAATATTTTGCGGCATAAGCTTTATCGCATGAGGTCCGAGAAGCATGCCCACAATCAGCCATCCGAGTATCGCGGGCATTTTTATTTTTGTCATTACTTTCCCTGCTGCAAAGGCAAAAACCAGTGCGGCAATCCAACGAAATATATTGATAATCATTTTATGTTTCTCCTTTTGCAATTCCGTACAACATATAGTCCCACAGCCTGGAAACCGTCATTTCGTGAAGCTTTACCTTTTCCGGTATATCCATGTTTTGGAATGCAGGACTGCTGAAATATCCGTTCAGCATAAGCTGCATTAGATGGAAATAGGATAAGGCATCAGATTTTGAGACATGATCACGAAGAATGAGGGAATCAAGACTCTGATTGAACATGCTTTCATTAAATGAATTGAATTCAGAAAGAATTAGCCTTATCTTGTCTGACAGATGAGATGGAGGAGACAAAAATGCCTCAAAAAAGATGTGGGTTTCTTTTGAATGATTATTAAAAAACTCCATGCGTGCAGACATATATTGAGCCGGGTTTTCAGTACAATTCCGACCTTTGAGATAGTTCATGAGTTTTTCACAGCTGTATTTCAGACAGGTAAGGTAAATATCATCTTTTCCGTCAAAATTATGGTAGAGTAATCCCTTATTTATTCCTGTGCTGCAAATATTGTTTATTGTTCCGCCGGAATAACCATTTATACCAAATTCATTCATAGCGGCTTCCAGTATTTTAGAGATGGTAAGTTGAGTTTTTTCATCTTTTTTCATATGTTAGTCCTGCCCTTCGATTATTGACCAAATGGTTAAAAACAATGTAGCATTTATTGACTGATTAGTCAATAAATATTTGATGCTTTTACTGTTTCCGCCGTGCATATGAAACAATCATCCTGCGTCAATGAATCAGAAACTCATTTTTCGATGTACTAGTTGCAGAATCTGTCAAAAAGCTAATTGCTGCCGATGACGATGGAATCGTCACGGAGGAATTGGTAAAATGCTAAGAGTATAGAGCTGCCCATGGAGTAGGGACTGATACGAGACTGTAAAATAGCCTTTCAGTTTTATTTCTTTTTTGGTACAATAGAATAAGTATTTACAAAATCAGGAAGTTGCACTTTTGGGGGAAGGTTATCGGAGTATTGTTATGTAAGAAGGAGGAAGCAGGATGTATCAGTTTACAGAAGACTGTATGACAGGTATTCCTATGGTGGATGAGGAACATCGCCAGTTATTTGACACTATTTATCAGGCATTTATTCTTTCCAATCAGGAAGAGAATCTGTCCTCTGAGGTGAAAAGCCTGTTGCTTGTATTAAAGCAGTATGCAGAAACACATTTTAAGCATGAAGAAGAGTACATGAAGGAAATGAATGACCCGGAGCTTCCGAGACAGAAACGGGAACATCAGGAATTCAAAGAGAAATTGGAAGAGTTTCCTTTGGAAAAACCGGATGGTTCAGATGGTAAACAGGTGCTCAAGGAGCTGTTGGAATACTTGTCCCGTTGGTTATACCATCATATTCTGGGGAGTGATATTATGATTGGCAGGTTTTGTACGAAAGTTGATTCCTTTGAATTTACCCCCAAATACTATACAGGAATTGCTTTCGTTGATGAAGAGCATGCCGAACTTTTTTCCATTATCCGAGAAGCCAATGAGCTGATCCACCGGGAACTCCTCTATGATAAATATGATGAAATCATACAGATTCTGGAAGAGTTAAAAGATTATACGATTCACCATTTCCAAGACGAAGAGGAATATATGAAGCGTATTGGTTATTCCGGTTTGGAAGTGCAACAGCATGCTCATCGGGCATTTGTGGACAGACTAAATGAAATCAACCTGGATGTAATTGATGAAAATCAGCAGGAATACCTGGAAGAACTGGTTGAGTTTTTAAGGAATTGGCTGGTAAATCATATTTTGAGATTAGATAAATTGATTCCGTCTGAATGATAAAGACCTCCATATAGCAGGCTGACATGGAAATGATGGAATGGTTATTATGAAGTATATAGGGGAGAAACTATGCAAATTTATGTAAATGCAAAAGCCGTATGTGATGGCGACGGTACAAAGGAAAGACCTTTTAAAAGAATCAATGAAGCGGCTAAGACGGCCAAGGCCGGGGACGAAGTCATTGTCCTGCCGGGGGTATACAGAGAATATGTTAATCCTATCCATGGGGGAACAGAAGAGAACCGAATTGTATATCGTTCCGCAGAACCTCTGGGGGCGGTCATCAGCGGTGCGGAAGAAGTAAAGGACTGGAAGCCGTATAAAGGAAATGTATGGGTTACCCGCGTGAACAATGGTGTGTTCAACGGGTACAATCCGTATACTACACCTGTTTACGGAGACTGGTATTTTGCCAGAGACGAGCGTCATACCGGCTGCGTATACCTGAATGACAGGGCATTGTATGAAGCGTTGTCCCTGGAGGAGTGTGAAGAGGGAGGGATTTACAAGCCTTCCTGGGAGCAGGAGTGGTCTGCATATAAGTGGTATGCGGAGCAGGAGGGGAATGAGACTGTTATCTATGCGAATTTCCGGGGCAAGGATCCCAGAGAAGAAAAAGTTGAGATCAATGTTCGCAGGGAGTGCTTTATGCCACAGGAAGAGCATATTAATTTCATTACCTTATCCGGATTTTGTGTGGAGAAAGCCGCTACCACCTGGGCTCCTCCGGCAGCCTATCAGGATGGTATGGTGGGACCTCACTGGGCATACGGCTGGATCATCGAAGACTGTGAGATTGTGAACAGTAAGTGTTGCGGTATTTCCCTCGGAAAATACTATGATGAAGAAAATGACCATTATTTTACCCGTAAGCATGTCAAGAGTCCTACGCAGATGGAGAGAGATGCGGTCTGTCGGGGGCAATATCACGGCTGGTTAAAGGAGGAGATAGGTTCTCATATTGTACGGAGATGCAATATCCATCATTGTCAGCAGACCGGTATTGTAGGCAGAATGGGCTGTGTTTTCTCAACGATTGAGGATAACCATATCCATCACATCAACAACATGATGGAGCTTGGTGGCGCTGAAATCTCAGGTATCAAGCTTCATGCTGCAATTGATGTCGTAATCCGCAGAAACCATATTCATCATTGTACTATGGGTATCTGGCTGGATTGGGAGGCTCAGGGTGCGAGAGTGTCTCAGAACCTGCTTCATGATAACCATGTTCCGAAAGGTTCTTCCAAATTGGAAGGAGGAATGGAAAGCCAGGATATTTTCGTGGAGGTGGGACATGGTCCGACCCTGATTGACAATAATATTCTTCTTTCCCCTTACGCGCTTCGCGTGGCAACCCAGGGAGTCGCGCTGGTACATAATCTGATTCTGGGCGCTTTTACCATGGTGGGCTCAGGAGTGGATAACTGGGTGGATGGTCGCGAGCAGAGAAGATACACACCTTACCATATCAGACACAGGACTGAGGTGGCGGGTATGATGACAATTCTGCATGGTGATAACCGTTTCTATAACAATATTTTTGTTCAGGGCTATCCCGTCACCAATGAGGAGCCCAAGGAATCACCGTTCCATCAACAGGTTGGTACGCATGTGTGGGATGAGTATCCCACTTACGAGGAGTGGATTGCACGTTTTGACATGGATCAGATAAAACCGGATATGGGTAAACTGGAATCTCCTCATTTTGGGCATCTCCCGGTCTGGGCAGACGGAAATGTTTATCTCGCCGGGGCAAAGGCCTGGAAGAAGGAAGCAAATAAGCTTGTGAAAGAGGATGCACGGGTTCAGATCGATTTGGTGGAAGAAAAGGGGCAGTACAGGCTGTCTACCAATCTTTATGATTATCTGGGCGACTTCAAAACGGGAATCATCAACAGTGATATTCTCGGAAAAGCCTTTGAACCGGAACAGCGTTTCGAAGAACGGGACGGCTCGGATATTGTCTTCCAGAGCGATTATCTTGGAAATCATCGCGGCATTTCTGCGATTCCCGGTCCTTTTGCCCGTGCGGAAGAACTTCATGAGATTATCTGGACGGATTAACGGGATTGGCAAAGGTCGGAAAATAGTATGGCCGAAAGCATCGCGTTCTATCCGCTGTCAGGAAGAACTTACATAGAAAAATGAGAGGGTTATGGAAGAAATGTGGGAAGCAATCAATGATTTTTTAGTTAAAGCAGATGATATCGTCTGGGGTACGCCGTTGATGGTTTTAATCTTTGCAGGCGGTATTCTGCTGACAGTCCGCATGGGTGTGCTGCAGATACGTAAGCTGCCGCTGGCTCTGAAATGGATGGTAAAGAATGAGGAGGACGGGGAAGGTGAGGTGACTTCCTTCGGTGCGTTGTGTACGGCACTTTCGGCAACGATTGGTACAGGTAATATTGTGGGCGTTGCGACAGCGATTGCCGCAGGCGGCCCCGGTGCTCTGTTTTGGATGGTAGTGACTGCATTCTTCGGAATGGCTACAAAATATGCGGAAGGGTTGCTGGCGGTGAAATATCGTGTTGTGGATGAAGACAATCATGCTCTTGGCGGACCCTTTTATTATATCGAAAGAGGAATGGGACAGAAATGGAAATGGCTTGCAAAGATATTTGCGTTTTTCGGTATCTGCGTTGGTTTGTTCGGTATCGGAACCTTTTCCCAGGTAAACGGTATTTCCTCTGCCGTAAAGGGATTCTTTGACCCGGACAATGCCTGGACGGTAACAATCCCCGGGATTGGCACCTATTCCTGGACAGTTGTCATTGCATCTTTGATTCTGAGTATCTGCGTGGCACTGGTATTGATTGGCGGGATTAAGCGTATTTCCAGTGTGTCGCAGGTTGTGGTTCCTTTTATGGCTATTCTTTATGTGGTACTTTGTGCCATACTGCTGATTTGCAATATCAAGGAGATCCCGGCTGCGTTTGTAACAATCGTGAAGGGTGCTTTTCATCCCAAGGCTGTTACCGGCGGTGTGGTTGGCTCGGTCATTGTAGCCATGCAGAAGGGTGTTGCAAGAGGTATTTTTTCCAATGAGTCCGGTCTTGGCTCGGCACCCATTGCGGCAGCAGCGGCGAAGACAAAGGAGCCGGTTCGTCAGGGACTTGTGTCTATGACCGGCACCTTCATTGACACCATTATCATCTGTACCATGACAGGTCTTTCCATCGTACTGACAGGTGCATGGCAACAGGAAGGCCTGGAGGGCGTGCAGGTAACCACTTATGCCTTCCAAGAGGGTCTGCCGATTTCAGGTCAGGTAGTTGCGTTCTTTTTGATGCTTTGTCTTGTATTCTTTGCATTTACAACGATTCTGGGCTGGGATTACTATTCTGAGCGTTGTCTGGAGTATCTGTCAGGCAAGAATAAGAAGGCAATTCTTGTATACAGATGGCTATATATTCTGGCGGTATTTATTGGACCTTATATGACGGTCAAGGCTGTATGGACCATCGCTGACATTTTCAACGGCTTAATGGCAATTCCCAATATGATTGCAATTTTTGCACTGAGTGGCGTGGTTGTAAAGGAGACAAGGGATTTTTTCAAGAGACATGCTGAGAAAGAATAAGTTTGTTATGTGATTGGTTGAAGGAGAGAAGCGAATGATTCGAATTGGGACGTGCGTAAAAGGAGAAGAACTGATAAAGGTATTACCGGGGGTGATTGCCTCCGGATTTGAGTCCGTTGAAATCTATTTTGATTCCGGTTTGAAGAACATGGATCTCGCTCAATTAGCATATCAGGCCAAAGAGATTATACAGGATAGCGGAGTGGAATTCTCCGGTATAGGAATCTATGTTAATCCTTTGCAGGATGATAACTCCAGAAAGGAAATAGAAGAATGTATTGATAAGGCTAAGCTTTTTGGAGCAAAGGTTGTGAGTACCTTCGCCGGTGCAATAGAGAATGCACCTGTGTTTGCGGCTATTCCCAGATTCAAAGATGTGTTTGGCGAATTGACAAAAAGGGCAGAGGCGAACGGAATAAGGATAGGGATTGAAAATGCTCATATGAATGGGTTCTGGTATGGCGCCAAATGTAATATCGGTTATTGCCCGGGAGCTTGGGAGCTTATGTTTGAGGCTGTTCCAAGCAGCACATTGGGACTTACCTGGGAGCCTTCCCATCAACTGGAACAATTTATCGATATATATGAGCAGCTTGAAGTATGGCTTCCCAGAGTTGTACATGTGCATGGAAAAGATGCAAAACTGGATAAAGAGTTTATTGCAAAGTATGGGGCATGGTTTGGACAGCATTATTGCGACCACAAATTTCCGGGACTGGGAGATTCGGATTGGCGTAAGATTGTTTCTATTTTACGAAAGGGCAATTATCAGGGAACGATAGATATTGAAGGCTTTCATGATCCGGAATTCCAAGGTGAACGTGAGATGGAAGGGCAAAAAATGGCATTGGACTATTTAAAAAGATGTCGAGAGGAATCTTGAAAGACCGACAGATGATAGGGAGAACAAGGAATGGGACATTTTTATTTCGTGCGTCACGGGCAGACGATATGGAATGTTGAAAACAAAATATGTGGTGCAACGGATATTGCGCTGACTGAATTCGGTCATCAACAGGCTATTGAGACGGGCAGAAAAATCCTGGAAGAGGGAATACAGGCAGATGAGATTCTGTATTCTCCGCTGATGAGAGCGGCAGATACTGCCAAACATATTTCGGAGATGACAGGGATTCCTGCAAGAATGGAACCGAGATTGAAGGAACAGAACTTTGGAAAGTGGGAATCCACCCCGAGAAATGGGGAGGAATTCAAGAAGGCCAAGGCTGAGTTTGCCTGCAGTTATGAAGGTGGGGAGTCGATGCTGCGGTTGGCTCAGCGCATTTATAATCTATTGGATGATATCAAGGCTGAATCAGAGGAAAAGACCTATATTCTGGTGGCACATAATGGAATTGCCAGAGTGGTGCAGTCATATTTTTCGGATATGACAAATGAAGAATATGCCGCATGGGGAGTGAAAAATTGTGCCGTAATAAGGTACGATTTTTGATTTTCGTGACAAAGGGCGCTCCTCGTGACAAAAGCCCCGTCCCTAAGGAGCTACTATGGGATGGCCTAAAAAGAAATCTTATGGAGGAATTTGGCATGCGAAATATGAATTCGGTCACGGGAGAATA
>CALZBR010000056.1 GCA_945621435.1 uncultured Lachnospiraceae bacterium | reverse complement strand
CAGGCATGCTGACTGCCTGTGGAGCAGAGGAGGACGGTGACGAGGAAAGCACCGTCATTGAGGAGAGTAAGGAACCCGGTGACGAGGAAAGTGCTGTCATTGAGGAGAGTAAGGAACCCGGTGACGAGGAAAGCATCGTCAGTGAGGAGAGTGAGGAACCCGGAAAGGATGCCTTCCTGGAGTTTCTGAGTGGAAGCAGCTCTCTGATGACGGCCCCTCTTTTTGCGGAGGATGATGAAGACTATAATTTTGATGGTTTGTTTTACGGTGAGTATACCTATCCGGAATTGAAGGTAGCAATGGAACTACATGAAGATAATGATACTTCAACCAAATACGCTTTTGTTGATATCAACGGAGATGGGAAAGAGGAGATAGCCCTGAGGTTCGAGGGAACAGACAATCCTTACATGAATTGGACCGGGATCATCCGGTATAACGGTGAGGGACTGGAGCTGGTATATGCCTATGAGGACGGTTATAGGACTTTTTCTAACCTGTATGAATCGGGACATCTGTCTATCGGCGGTTCTTTTGGTGCCGGTGCCCATGGAGTGGATTACATAGGATTTGATGAAAACTATAAAGAAAACAGGTTGTCTACCTGCAATTTCTTTTATGGCTCCTTCGCAACCCAGATTGCATACGATCTCAAGGAGGATTACAGCAATCTGCCGAATATAGAGGATTATGGGAGTCTCATGAACGGAGACTCGGAGATGGAGGTTACGGAGTATTATACTATCGGAAAAGAGGGGAAGGAAGTCAAGATTTCCGTCAGCGGTTACAGCTCGGATCCGGAGGTTAGGGCCGACGAAGAGAAACTGATCAACGATCTGATCTCACTGGGTGCGGAGCTGGTTTCTCAGGAAGAAATGGAGAAGCTCTGTAATGTAGAGACAGGTTCTGAGGTAACATGGATTGACTGGGAGGAAAAATGTACAATCCTTAAGGCAGTGTCCGAAGATTTCTATTATGGTCAGCCGGAGACATATTTATACAGTGTGTGCAGTGACAGTGATTATGCTGTGGATGTGGTGGTCTCTTCAAACAAAAAGGTTACGGATGTTCATGTCCTGTCACTGACCTATGTGGACATGGATGAGAATGGTCAGATAGTATATTCGGGAACCGATATGGATGTCTTTGAGGAGCTGATACCCGGGACTCCTCTTCGGATTACCATGGAATTTGTGGGAGACATGCCAAATGTGGGTATTTCCTATGTGGATGAAAAAGGCGAGAGAAAGCTGAAGGCCATCGGCATGAGTGGCAGGGACGGTTCTATTTATCTTGAGGAAGCTAAGCTCGAGAAATAAGGGGTGGACAAAAGATGGGAGCGATTACGGAATTTGTGGAATTGTATATGAAAAACTGCGAGCTTGGCTGGGAATTGGACGAGGCCATCATGCAGGAGAAATCTTTTCTGGAATGGAAGGAGATTCTTTTGGAGCGTTCCCGTAAAATACGAGAGGTTTTTGAAGAGAATGAAGGAAGCTTCTGTGAAGTCAGGAAGCTTCTGGAAGCACCTATGACGGAGGAGCTGGCAGAGGAAGCCTATTCTGCCTTGGAGAAGCTGTATTACGGTGGCTACGACGATATGTATGTGATGGAGACCATGGCAACTCCGTTGCTTTCCTATTATGAGAAAGCGGGTAACATTGAGAGACAGATTTTCCTGTATCACATGCTTGCCTTTGAGAATTTTGAATTTTATGAGCGTATTTATGGTAACAATGAAGTCTCCAAAACAGTAGAGTATTTTAACAAGGTGCTTTCTTTTCAGGAACATTATGCGACAATACAGAATCCGAAGATAAGAAGATGCTTTTTTACGGCCTACGACAACCTGATTTCCCCTGTGGGACAGGTAAGTGAGGACATGAAAAAGAAGGTATTTCAAGTATATGATGGGGCAATGGAGCTGTGGAATTCTCCCAAGGTACAAGAGCTTGACGGGGAAAACGAAGAAATAATCAGCTGTATCCGGCAGATACAGGAGGACATTCTGTTTACGGAAGACTATGTACTGGAGATGCCGGAGGAGTTTAGGCAAAGATTTATCAAACTGGTTGCAGAAATGAAGGAAATATTTCTGCAGCAGGGAAAGATGGATGAGGAAGGCTGTCTGTTTCGGGCTGAGGCAAAATGTGAACTGCTGAACGGTAAGGAACCGAAGCTTCTGATAGAACAAATAATTGCCTATATTCAGGGGCTTTCTCTGCCGGATTACACCGGAGATGAATGGGAGGCCATGCTTCGTGTGCTGGATTATCATAACTCCGCATGTACTATTTTTGACATGTTTGAATACGGAAAGGTAGAAAAGGAGGAGCGGAGGAGGTATCTGCAGGAATTCGTACCTCTGGTTACGGATATCCACATGCACATTCCCTTTGGTTTCTGGACAAGTGTCATGAACAATGTCTGTACGGAGTGGTTTCATGAGACGGAAAAATATCTGGATACAAAGGAACAGAAGAGGGATATGCTGTTGAAGCTGATTATCAGCCGCCAGCCCATTACCTATATTCACTCTCTCATGGTTAGTGAAATTGCGGTTCGTATTGCTGCTGCAATGGTCAGGAAAATGCCCGAATATTTTACGGGTATTCCGGGCTTTGATAACGCTTCCGAAGTATTGGCGAAGAAGGGGGCACTGTTGGAATATGTCAATGAATGTGCTCTGCTTCACGATGTGGGAAAATGTCAGCTTACGGAGGTGATTAACCGTCAGAGCCGCAGGTTGTCGGATACGGAGTTTTCCGTGATTAAATGTCATCCCCAACAGGCTGTATCGCTGCTTCGCAGGGATGATTCCTTCGGGATTTTTTATGATGTGATGCTGGGACATCACAGGTCCTATGATGGAAAACAGGGATATCCTGCAGATTTTGACAATACAAAATCGAAGGTTAAGCCGGTCATCGACCTGATTACCATAGCGGACAGCATGGATGCTGCTACTGACATGTTGGGTCGTAATTATGCCAAGGGCAAGAATTTTGCAACTCTTGTCGGAGAGCTGAAGGACGGTGCCGGTACAAAATATAACCCCAAAATTGTGGAATTTATTGAAAAAAATGAAGATTTATACTATGATTTGGAATACCTGACTCAATATGGACGACAGGATGTGTATTACCGCGCATACAAGGAGATTATCACCCGATAGTCAGATAAGGTGCAGGGGCAGGTATCGATAAAGAGTAAAGATACAGGTGTAAAGGTATGAAAATATTTATTTCACATTCTTCCATGGATGCAGACTGTGGTCGGAAGGTGTGCGGGCTTTTGGAACAGGCAGGACATCATTGTTTTATTGCGCCCAGAGATATTCCTGCAGGCAGAGAGTATGCGGGAGAAATCATGCGGGGCATTGAGGACAGTGATGTTTTGGTATTGCTTCTTTCCAACCATTCCAATCAATCGCCCCATGTACTGCGGGAGGTGGAGCATGCAGTAAGCAAATCCGTTCCCATTGCAGTGTATAAGCTGGAAGAGGTTCAACTGAATAAATCCATGGAATATTTCATCATGACCCACCAGTGGCTGAATCAAAAGCCCGGTGAGGACCTCAGGGTGATTGTGGATTGTATGAATCATCTGGAAAAAAGTTCCGGGCAGCTACCGGCAAAAAATATAGTATCGACAACAAAAGGCAAAAAATGATAGTGAGCCTGGCAGCAGTACTGATGCTTGTAGTGTTGGCAGCCGGGATTTTCCTTTGGCAGAAGTATCGGGATAAGACATCTCAGCCGACCTATACCCTAAGTCCGGGAGAGACGGTGACACTGGGAGCATACAACCAGGAGCCTGTAACATGGCGGGTGATACATCTGTCAGAGGACGGTACAAGGGCTGTCCTGATTTCGGAGCATATTGTTACCATGAAGGCATATGATGCAGCAGGAAGCGAAAAATTTAACGAAGAAAATGGTAAGGAGTACTGGTCCTGTCAAAGTGAGGACTTTGAGGACAGAGAATTAGAGGCCAGGGTAAGGGGAAACAGTGACTGGAAGACCTCGAATATCCGCACCTGGCTGAATTCTGACAGGGAGATTGTGTCCTATGAAGGGGATAAACCCTCCAACCGTGCCATGTCAGAACAGAAAAACGGATATGAGAATGAAGCCGGGTTTTTGAACGGATTTACGGAGGAAGAGCGGTCGGTTATTCTGGAAACCGAAGTGGAGACCCGGGGAAATCTGCTGGTACAGGATCAGAATCAGGTGACTGCAGACAGAGTCTTTCTGCTCAGCCGGGAGGAACTGAAATGGCTGGAAGAGGCGGATGTAAGCTTTTATGCTACCCCCACCGAGGCGGCGGTGGCGCGGGATGCTACTCATTGGTATCAGATTTATTCCCGGGAGTATGGGGTGGATACATATTACTGGTGGCTGCGGGATACAGCGGAGGACTGCGTAAGCCAATGCTATATCGTGACAAACGGATACAAAGGAGATGTCCTGTCGACACGGATCGTGGGAACGGAAGGCTTTGGAATCAGACCTGCCGTGACAATCGACGTGGAGGCCTTTGGAAGGCTGCAGAGCAAGACTAATCCATAAAGTACCGACAAGTTTATTTGACAGAGTATACAGGAGAATGAAGAAAAAGGAGTTAACAATGAAGGATTCTATTTTTTCCGTTGAAAAATACGCAAAGACAGCAAGACAGGCTGTTGCAGAGGGAATCGTAATGCTGAGCAATGAGAACAGGGTTCTGCCTCTGCCTGTGGGAAGCAGGATTGCGCTGTTTGGCAGAAGTCAGTTCTGTTATTATAAGAGCGGTACCGGTTCCGGAGGTATGGTGAATACTGCTTATGTGACCGGAATCAGGGAGGCCCTGAAGGCTGATGGGAGATTTGTTCTGAACGAGGAGCTGGAAAAGTGCTATGAGACCTGGTTGGAGGACCATCCCTTTGACCTGGGCAACGGCTGGGCTCAGGAGCCCTGGTTTCAGGAAGAAATGCCCATTTCAAGACAGCTGGCGGAAAAAATCAGAGAGACTTCCGATACGGCAGTGATTATCATCGGTCGTACGGCCGGCGAGGATAAGGACAATCAGGTAGCGGCAGGAAGCTATCTGCTGACGGAGACAGAGGAGGAGCTGCTGGAGACCGTGTGCAGCGTATTTGAACGTACCGTGGTTCTCCTCAATGTGGGAAATATTATTGACATGAGCTGGCAGCGGAAGTACAAGCCCTCTGCAGTGCTTTATGTATGGCAGGGAGGTCAGGAAGGCGGCAACGGCGTGCTGGATGTATTGAGCGGCGATGTGAATCCTTCCGGCAGACTGGCAGATACCATTGCCAATAGTATTAATGATTATCCCTCTACAGAACATTTTGGAGATGAGAAGAGAAATATCTATGCGGAAGATATTTATGTGGGATATCGCTATTTTTCTACCTTTGCTCCGGAAAAGGTGCTGTATCCCTTCGGTTTCGGTCTGTCCTACACCGAATTCGAGATACAGGCGCAGATAGAGGGAAGCCAGGAATGTGCAGAGGGAAGCCCGGAGGGTGTACCGGGCAGGAGTGCCGGGGAGTCCGGTGTGGGTTCAATCATGGTAAACGTCCGGGTGAAGAATACCGGAAGCTGTGCGGGAAAAGAAGTGGTTCAGGTATATTGTGAGGCACCTCAGGGAGTATTGGGAAAAGCAGCAAGAGTACTTTGCGGCTATGCCAAGACAGAGGTTCTGCAGCCCGGAGAGACGAAAGAGCTGGTGGTGCGGGTTCCTGCAGCATATCTTGCGTCCTATGACGACGGCGGGCTTACCGGACATAAGTCCTGCTTTGTACTGGAAGCCGGCGAGTATCGTTTTTATGTGGGAGAAAATGTCAGGGATGCGAAAGAGGCAGGAAGTATTACCTGTGCAGAACTGATTGTGACGGAAAAGCTGGAGGAGGCCCTTGCTCCTACACTTGCATTTGATATTTTGAGACCGGGTACCAAAAAGGCAGACGGCACCTACGAGGCTGTCCGGCAGCAGGTGTCCGTTCGCACCATGGATCCCAAGGTGAGAAGACAGGAGAGACTTCCGGAAGAATATGCCTATACGGGAAACCGGGGATATAAGCTTTCCGATGTGGAAAGTGGAAATGTGACCATGGAGCAGTTTGTGGCACAGCTTTCCGATGAGGAGCTCTGCTGTATGATCCGTGGTGAAGGTATGTGCTCCCCCAAGGTAACAGCCGGCACCGCAGGTGCTTTCGGCGGCGTAACGGAGAGTCTGCAGAATTACGGTATTCCTGCAGGCTGCTGTGCAGACGGTCCCAGCGGAATCCGTATGGACTGCGGAACCATCGCCTTTGCCATGCCAAACGGTACCTGTCTGGCATGTACCTACAATGAAGAGCTGAACGGTGAACTATATGAATGGGAGGGACTGGAGCTTCGGAAAAACCAGGTGGATACCCTTCTGGGACCGGGAATTAACCTGCACAGAAATCCTTTGAATGGACGTAATTTTGAGTATTTTTCCGAGGATCCCCTGCTCACCGGCAGAATGGCTGCGGTACAGCTCAGAGCCATGCACAAATATGGTGTAACCGGTACAATCAAGCATTTTGCCTGCAACAATCAGGAATATAAGCGCAACGCTGCAGAGAGCGTTGTATCCGAGAGAGCACTTCGTGAGATTTATCTGAAGAGCTTTGAAATTGCGGTTAAGGAGGGCGAAGCCCGTTCCATCATGAGTACCTATGGACCGGTAAATGGTTTGTGGACTGCCGGAAATTATGATTTGCTGACCACGATTCTCCGTGACGAGTGGGGCTATCAGGGTATTGTGATGACTGACTGGTGGGCAAAGGCCAATGATGAGGGTCAGGAAGCTTCCATGCGCAACACTGCAGCCATGGTACGAAGCCAGAATGATCTCTACATGGTAGTCGGTGACGCCCTGAGTAACTCCAATGAGGATAACTCTATGGAGGAGCTGCAGAAGGGAACCGTCACCAGAGGAGAATATCAGCGCAGCGCTGCAAATATCTGCAGATTCCTGCTTGCTTCACCGGCATATCTGAGAAAAATCGGAAAGGAGACAGAGCTGGATCAGGAGCTGAGAAAATGTGCTGAAGAAGAAGTATCCGCAACCGGCGCTATCGTGAAAACAGAGGTCTTCCACGAGGTGGAAGTGGATGCAGCAGCTATCGATACCGGCAGGGGTAAGTCTACCACCCTGCAGATTACCGCTCAGGAGAGGGGTCTGTTCCGTATGGAGTTCCTGTGTCGTGCTTCTGCAGAGGCATCCGAGCTGGCGCAGCTGTCCATGTCTGTCTTCCAGGACAAGCAGCTGGCAGCAACCGTAACCCTTTCCGGCGCTGACAAGGAATGGCAGAAGAGGGTGGTGGATTTTCCCAATCCTTTGTTCAGCTATACCTTCTATGCGAAGCTGTTCTTCGGTATCAGCGGTATGGAATTAAAGGATGTTAAGATTGTCATGTCCGAGTCTCACGAGGAAAAGATTCGTGCCAGGGAGAAGGCAAACAGATAACAGGAAGCGGATAATAATTAAGTAAAAAGCAGTAAGGAAATGATGAGTAAGATTTTATATAAGTTTGTTGAGTATATTGCAAAGATTCATAATTATATTCTTGGCTGGAATGATACCTTTGAACGTCAATTCTCAGACAAGGAGCTCCATTTTCTGGTAATCGGGGCACTTGGTCTGGGATTGATCTTCCTGGTGTATCCCTTGTTCAAATGGCTTGCCAAGAACGATCACATTATGGTAATTGCATGGATTTATGCTTTTACACTGATTGTTGTGATTACCTTTGCAATTGAGATTGGCCAGAAAATAACAAACACAGGTCAGATGGAATTTGCGGACATCATGTTTGGTATTGTTGGATTTCTGGCAATGTTTTTGGTGTTTGCAGTGATTAGGGGAATATGGCATTTGATAATGCGATTGATTAGGGCTCATAGAAAATGAGTCCTATTTTTACGTTTCGGAATTTACACTGTTTGATCATTATATGCTATTAATTATCTGAAAATAAAATTATTTTTAATTTATGTATTGACAAATAGAAATATAGTGATATAATTAACTCATAAACAAAGAGATAGACAATAATAGTCAAACAAAAAGAAGCAATGGCTATATAAAATTTAAAGAAAGAGAGGTACGGACCACCTTACTACTAATGTAACACCTCAAAACATCCATAGCCTTACAATTGAATAGCAATAAATGATTATAAGGGGGATAGGAGAACAGTACACGAACAGAGCGATGAGTGGAAGCAGGATATAGGCTCACATCGCAGTACAATCAGTACAAGGAAAAGTGGAAGAGAATCTCAAGAAGGAATGGATGAAACTGAAGTAACCGTAAACCATTAAAATAGAATATGGAGGGCAGTCCAATGGAGAATGCAGTCTGAAAGGGCACATCGGTAGATAAAAACGATGTGCCCTCAATTATTTTGATATCAGTTTTAAAAATCTCGTATCATTCATCTGCTCGTTGGTTACATATTCTCCGTCACAGAACAATGCATATGTTGTAATCGGTGTTGGTGCATTCCGGGCTTCTTCTCTGCTCTTGAGATGAACTGCCTTAAATCTGATATCCTTCTCTTTTGCAAGTTCCTCTAAAATTGGTACATACTTAGCATTAAAAGGACACTGATAGGTGTAGAAAAGAACATACCCCTTCTCGTCTACATGGGGATGCCTGGCATGTTCCATAAACTTTGGTGGCTCTGTCTCTTTTTCAAATGGCAGATACCAGAGCTGAACTCCATTGTCTGCTTCATCACAGGATTCAAATCCTTTGTATTTCAAGAACTTAGGATCTGAAAGAAAGGGTTTCTTTTTCGCATATGATAAAATGCAAAGTCCTTTCATTCTTTTCTGTTTACTATCTTCAATACAATAATTCAGCAGTTCGCTTGCGTATCCGTGTCCTTTGAAAGAACCTGCAACCCACAAGCAGTCAATGTACATATAGCCTTTGGCATCAATTGGATTCCACGCATACTCTGCAGGAATATATTCGATAAAACATTTCCCTCGCTCTACGCTTTTTAAGAAAACCAAGCCTTCCTCAAATCGCTCCGCCAGCCAGGATTTTTTTGATGAAACCTGTACATCCTTATTATTTGAAATTGCACAGCAGATATGCTCTTTCTCCAAGTTTTCGTTTGTAACCCGGATAAACTCCATTTAACATTCCCTCCCCCAACCTTATTCAGTGTCTATATTTCATTTAGAATGATTCTTTACATATGGGATGCCGGATTACAGTCTTCCACTTTTCCGGAGCAACCTTTCTTGCATCGGACATATAGATTTCATGGTGAAGTCTGCCGGCGCTAAAGTCATTGCGGTATCCATTATCTTCCAGATATTTATTCATAATTGCAACCGTTGCGGGCTCATCATCAAAAGATCCCTGGTGCATTATCTGAACACACAAGCCTTCATCAATCGTAAGAAATTCTGCCCCGGAGCAGTCCATTTTTTTCTTTTCAGTTGCGGTTGCCACTGCCCAATCAAAATCCTTCTTTGTCACAAAATCGGGAAGTCTGATGACGGATATCCAATGAAATTCAGCCTTGATACTGTAATCACAGCCATCTACTCCGTCCTGCCACCAAAAACCTTCCAGTGGTGGAACCACATACTCGAAAAAACCTTCCATCTTATAATCTGACTTATAGCTCATCTTCAAAGTGTAAGCTACAGCATATAATACGCCGACCGCCTGCTGATATTCGCCGCCTTCTTCGTTCGGATTACCTTTTCCTCTCACGGCTATGTAGTTTGCCTTTGGAACAGTCACTATTTCAGGCTTATTCTTTGGCATATAGAATTCTTTAAATTCCTTCTTAAAATCAAATGTCATGTTCCTCCTCCTGATAGTATTTTCCCTTGTAGAAATTTTCTGCGCCCGTTTTTTCCGCGGACATTCGAAAGCATACACATCCGTCCGGACAAACATAGTCCTTCACATTTGCCGCTGTTCCTCCCACAAGTGTCAGATCTCCTCCGCTTCTGACGGCCTGCATATCACCATAAAGAATCTGCATCATTTTAGAACAGATTCCATAGCCCTGTTCATTCACCGGACAGCCGTAGGTACAGGTGTACTTATCACCTATTTCTTCACCATTTCTGCACAGGTGCTCTGTATGGTCACCTCGTAAAAAACCTGTAACCTCTACAGAAAATTTGTATTCTTCGTTATACCATTTTTTCATCACTCAAGCCTCCTTATATTTTTCGGTAAGTTCTACAGCGATACGTAATAATTCTTCTCGTATGGACTCCGGTTCAATCACGGTAACCTTATCTCTCAATGAAAGCATCCATGACAGCAGCCCTTCATCATCAACATATTCATGTTCAAATAATAGTTTCCCGTCCGGTAGTTCTGTAAATGACTCTGCCCCGTATTCCTCAATCAGATGCCATTTCATTGAAGACTCAAACACTGCCCTGACTTTCGCCTTTGGCGGAAAAACCTTGTCATTTGACAAGTCCGGCATAGGCACATCTCTTTTCTTTTCAAAAGCTCTCCCATGTACAATATCCACCATACGATTAAGCTTGAACATTCTGAAAGCATTCCTGAGCAAACAGTATCCATACACATACCAGCTTGACCATTTGAAGATCAGAAAATAAGGTTCAATTTCTCTCTCAGTATCTCCGCTCGGGGCATAATACTGAAATCTTAATGTCTTCCCCAGTTCGATGGCATCCTGAATCAGTTCAATCTTTGGTGTCAGAGAATCCTTATTCCATGATGACAGGTCAATAAGTATGGACTCATTCCCGCTGACAAAATCGGATGAACCGGCCTTAATTTTTTCCATAAGCTGCAAATAATAATGACTGCCGCTTACACTATCAAGGCTTCGAAGACCTGCCATGATCATTTGCATATCCTTAGATGACAGAATCGTCCGATCTATCTTATAGCCATCCATTATGCGAATGCCACCACCTGCACCCTGTGATGTAATAATCGGAATACCGGCCTTGCATAAATCTTCAATATCTCTGTTTATTGTTCTTCTTGAAACCTCAAATTTTCCTGCCAATACCGGCGCGGTAACCTTCTCTTCCTGTAAAAGTACGGAAAGAATACCAATAAGTCTATCTATTTTCATATTGCTTTCACTTCCTAATGTATCATACCACCTTTAACATGACACCTATATGACATGTTCATTTATATTATACACAAAATAATAAGGTATTACATCTGTATGCGTCAATTTCTTAAAAATAATAAAGCCCCAAACCATTGATATTCAATGGTTTGAGACCATTTTTAATTGTACCTGCAACCGGAATCGAATGTTTTCGGTATCCCGGCAGGCTTCTGTTCTTCTTCTGAGTAATTATTCGGGAGAAGCCAAAGAGTTTTCATCAAAAACCGCATCGCTTAACTGAGTGCCATCCAAGAAAACAACCGCTTCTATTTCATTGGGATATTTGCTTACCCGTTAGTTAGCATAAGCCCCTCCTATGGAATGCGGCATCAGGATATATGGTGCATCTATGCCTGCGACTCAATTTCCGCCACCCTTTTAAGAACATCCTTATCATAGTTTTCTTTCCCGTATAGATCCAGAAAATAATCCGTATATCTGTCCGTTTTCAGATTGTGATTCAAGGACCAAAGCACCCAGTAAATATCTATATGCCTGTCACCGGCTCCTGCAAGTCCCAAGTCAATAAACTTACTGAATTTCCAATTGTCAAGTATTATATTCGGCAGGCAAAAATCGCCGTGTATAAATGTATCCTGTTTTATAAAGCTTAAACCGGCATAGGTTTCCATACACGAAGAAACAGGAACATTTTTAATAGGCCTGTCATGCAGGAATTTCATTGCTTCCGCAAGCACTTCACACAATTTTTCCGGGTTATTCAGATAGTGTGTGCAATCCTCGCCCTTTGCCGGTCTGGTAACCATATAGTCCTTTGTGCCTGAAATAACGGAAACCACATCAACACCTATCCCGTTACACGCAAACAGCCTTGCCATTTCCGCTTCCTTTGCAAGACTGCCTTTTTCGGCTATCTTTACATAATATCCGTTATCGCTGTACAGCACAGTCATAGACGGATGTGAGCTGCTGTCATATATTCTCGCATTTTCAAATATGTAATGAAGCTCACTTGGAAAATCATCTGTATTGACTTTTATTTCTTTCTTTTGCATATTTTACACCGCCATATCTTTCGATTCAAAATTAACCGGATCGTATCTTTATCCGCACCTCTACAAACGGAAGCAGTCGGGTTCTTTGCATAGATACGCAATCATTTTGTTGAAGATTATTGCCTGAGCAGCCAAAAGTGATTCTTACCATCCTTGCTTCTACGACGTGTACAATTAATACTTATGTTTCTATCTCTGTTTCTATCCTGCACAATACTTATTACAACAACACAGAAGTCATTATAAGTCCACTTTTCATCGTTGAGTTCAAAGTAAAGAATGTACTTGCCTTCCAACGTAGGAAGTTTTTCCAGAATCTCTGAAGTATTTTCCCATCCGCTCTCCTCAAATACAACTGTATGATTTCCTTCTCTCAATGGATTCTCAGCCTCAGGTTCCTCCATACTATTACCACTCAGTTCAACAAATCTGAAGTTTTTGTCTTTTTGCTCTGACATTGCCTGTTCGTATTGGGCATTCATTTTTTCAATAATTGTTCTGTAATACTCATTTGATATCCCATACTCCTTGGCGGCATCATAGTTGCCAACACTTTCGTTAATCTTATCCCGGGTCTTTTTAATCATTTCCTGCATCTTCATATAATCATTTCGATATGACATTTGAATTTGTATTATTTTTTTTAATCTGGCTTCCTGCTCTGCAATTTTCACATCAAAGGCTTTGGCAATTTCATCATCATCGCACTCAAGAAGTTCTTTTATTTCCTCGATTGAAAACATAGCCTCTTGAAGATTTTTGATTTTGACATAATCCAATGCCTGTTCACTGTCATAATATCTGTACCCCGAAAACTGATCTACTCTTGCCGGCTTGAGCAGATTGATACTATCATAGTACCTCAATGTCTG
>CALZBR010000055.1 GCA_945621435.1 uncultured Lachnospiraceae bacterium | reverse complement strand
AAAGGTCGTGTAAAAGAAATGCATAATCAGCCTTTGCTTTTGGGGCAACGCCAAAATTCTTATAACGAGGATCAAACTCTTTGTCCTTCGGATCCCACTTCTGAGAATAAGGAGGATTGCTGACCACAGCATCGACTCTTACAAGCTCATAAGTTGTATCTTTTTTGTTTTCTTCAAAAAATGGCCAATCATCCTCCAAAGTATCTCCATTTCGCACATTAATATTTGCAGGCTTGATTCCTCTCATGACCAGATTCATCCTGGTAAGGTTAAGGTATTCTCTTTAAGTTCCTGCGCATAGTAGTCAATCTTGCCCTCACCACTAATGTACTTTGCCGCAGATTTTCCGATGTTGATAAGAAGCGAACCCGAACCAGATGTCGGATCGTATATTTTTATCTGCTTTCGATCCTTTAAGTGCTCCGCAACAATTTCTGACATCAAAACAGACACCTCATGCGGTGTGTAGAATTCTCCAGCCTTCTTTCCTGCATTTGCAGCAAAATTACTTATGAGGTATTCATAGATAAAGCCAAGAACGTCATAATCCTGCTTGCCGTCCATTGGAATCTTTTTTATAAGTTTCAAAAGTTTTTTCACTGCTTTTGTCTGTGATCCAGATGTTTCTCCGAGTTTAGAAAGCCCCGTTTGTAAAGTATGGAAGATTTTTTCAAAAACCTTCTTGTAGACATCATCAATATTCTGATCAAAATCTGATAACGCATCCCTAACATTTTTTATATCAAAATCATTCCCCATCGAAAGCCAAGTAGAGAACAAATTATCATACGAGATAAAATATCCCAGTGTCTCACGCACATGCTTTGCGTACATAACATCTTTTTCGTTAACCTTTTTTATCTCCGCCTCACTAAGTTTTTCCTTACGGAACAATTCCAATTCGCGTTCTGAAAGATATTTATAGAAAATAAAGCCAAGAATAAAATCCTTGTACTCATTAGCCTCTATTTTTGATCGCATCTGATTGGCTGATTCCCAAATTGTTGATGCAAGTTGATGTTTATTCATTACTTCCTGTCCTCCTTTTTTTCATAGACCAATCGGATATCATATCCTAAGCCTTCCATCATCTGCACGAAGGTCTTATTTAAAACACCATCCTTCTTCTTAATAATTCGATTGACATACTGTCCTGTGCTACCAATCTTTTCCGCAAGAGCACTCTGAGTTGTTTCTGTCTCTATACATTTGATTTTTACGTCTTTTTCAATATCGTTCAGTACCATATTTTCTTCTCCTGTACAGAATCTAACTGAATACAATATACCTCTATAAGAATAACAGAATTTCTATGACCACACAACACAATTCAGATAATTTATTGCATTTGATCATATTGTTTTTTAGTCATATAACAAAGTGTTTTCATTTTCGCAAGCAGTGCCTCGATTATCATCGACGCTACTTGCTTGTTGGCTGGCTTTGCCCCCAATCCCCCAAGAACCTCGTTTCACTCGGAGCTACGCACCAACCAGTTGGCGCTAAATGATTTTTCCCCGTAACGTAAAAAAGAGGGGCAACCCCACTTCTGTCAAAAGTAGAATTGCCCCAAATCTTATCTGACCTCTGTATTCTGTTTTTGCTTTTCAGCTTGTTTCTCCTGTTCCTCTGTCTGGAGGAAGCGGTCGATATTGTACTTTGCTGTTTGATAATCTTTCATCTCCTGGCGAACCTGCCGATATTCAGAATATGTCTTTTTCTTCTCAGCAAGAACCTGCGCATATTCCGCATTCAGTTCTTTGATTGTAGGCACTTTTCCTTTGATTATTGAAAACGCCTCCTTGGCTGCCTTATGAAGAGTGATCTCTTCACGGTGTTCCTCGAAGAACTTTTTGCTGTATCCGCTCTCACGGTAAGCTACATAAATCTGCTTCGTCTTGGAATAGTTGATGATGTGCTTTTTAAGATCAGTAATCTCTGTAAGTCTTACTTCCAACGATTTTTGCCGTTCTGTAATCTCAGCAAATCTGTCTGAAATTGACTTGGCCTTAGCTGCAAGTTCATCATAATCTCTAAGATTATGTTCTTCCAAAAACAGAAGTGTCTGTGCCATCTGCTTGATGTTATGAACCTTAGCCCAACGTTCATAGCCGGGTCCTTTGCCTTTGGCAATCATCTTCTGAATATCAAGAAGCATATCCAGCTTTGGCTCAGTTTTCTCTTCTGCATAGCTGAGAATACAGCAAGACACTGTGACAAAGGCATGTCATACACCAGCTTCAGATACATTCTATCGGCCAATGCATCTGACATTCTTTCGATATTAAGCATGGAGATGAGCTTACATACATAGGCATCACAGAAATATTGCCGCAGAAAATTTCTGGCTACCATTTGCATCGCCGGGGTAGATACCTGCGTTGTCATCTGAAAGGCGTTATCAAACGCATTACGCATATCCTCCACCAGTTGATCTACCTTAGCATATAGAGAATTCAATAGCTCTTCTTTATTTTTAAAATGATAGTATAAGGCGCTTTCCTTAAGTCCGAGTTCTCCGCAGATATCTCTGACAGAGACGCCGCTATAACCTCTTTTCGAGAACAGATCGAGAGCCACTGCTTGCATATTCTCTTTATTATTCACACAATATTTCCTCGCTTAACGTTTGTTAAGTACACTATACCTAACAAACGTTAAGTTGTCAAGTACAATATATTCCGTACCAATCATCCCTTGGTCGCACCGAGCGTCACTCCTTTTACAAAATATCCCTGCACAAAGGGGTATACCACGAGAATGGGAACGGATGCAACTACGGTAATAGCGGCCCGCATGGATGCCGGTGTAACAGTATTGGCATTCTTGGCGGCTTCTCCGTACATACTTGCCGCACTCTTTCCAGCCTGCATGGAGGAGGATAACAGCTTCATCATTTCGTATTGCAGTGTTGTGAGATGGTCTGCACCGGAGGCGTAGAGAAAGGTATCAAACCATTGATTCCATGCACCCACGGCACACCATAATGCGATGGTTGCAAGAACCGGCTTACAGCAGGGCATGACAATCTGCCAGTAGCAGCGGAAATGTCCCGCTCCATCCACCATGGCTGCCTCCGTCAGAGATTCCGGTAAGCCCTGCATAAAGGATTTGATGACAATGATATTATAAACACTGATTACTCCCGGAAGGATATAAACGGCAAACCGATTGAGAAGTCCCAGATCTTTTATCAGGAAATAGCTCGGAATCAGTCCGGCCGATACATACATGGTAATCAGGAAGAAGGAGGTAAAGAATTTTCTTCCAACCAGTTCCTTTCTGGAGAGCACGTATGCGATAAGAGAGCCGACAACCACGCCAAGCACGGTCGAGATCACTGTCCTCAGAACCGAATTGACGGCTGCTGTTATGATCAGCTTATCCTTGAAGATGTACTCATAGCTATATGTGGAAAAGATTCTCGGAAAGAAGGTAATGCCACCACGCAGGGTATCCTGTGCATCGTTAAAGGATACTGCGATGGTATTCCAGAACGGATAGAGCATTACGACAATTGTTGCCAGCATAATACATGTATTTATCACTGTAAAAATGATATTTTCTAAGCTTGATTTCCTTATTTTCATAAACCTATTTCTCCTACATCAGACTATTCTCGCCCAGTTTATTGGCAATACGATTTGTTCCAAATACCAAAATGAGCGAAATAACAGACTTAAATATACCGGCAGCGGTTGCCAGTGAGTAGTTTCCGATTTTCATTCCGTAATTTAAGACGAACAGGTCAATGGTCTGTGAAACGTCTGTCAGTAATCCGCCGCCCAGAATATAGGGAATCTCAAAAACAGCATTGAGCGCCCAGCCCAGATTCATAATCAGCAGAACAACGATGGTAGACCGGATGCCGGGGAGGGTAACGTGCCACATTTTGCCAAATCTCCCTGCACCGTCAAGCTCAGCTGCCTCATAGAGCTCCTGATCAATTCCGGTTATGGCAGCAATATAGATAATAGAATTCCAACCGGTTTCCTTCCAGACACTCGCAAAGGTGGTAACCCACCAGAAAAGCTTCTGCTCTCCGAGAAAGAGAATCGGCTCCTTTATTATGTGTAAGGCCATCAGTAAATTGTTGACCACACCATCACTTCCTGTTGAAAGCATGGTCTGTACAAGAGAACACACAATAATCCAGCTTAAAAAATGCGGCAGATAGGAAACGGTCTGTGTGATAGACTTAAATTTCTTATTTTTGATCTCGTTGAGCAGCAATGCAAAAACAATTGCAAACAAAAAGCTGAATACCAGATTCAGGAGAGACATCGCAAGGGTATTGCGAAAGCTCCTCCAAAATTCAATATCGGTAAAAAGAAATTTGAACTGGGCGAGTCCGACAAATTCAGACCCCTTATATCCTCTTGCAGGCTTAAAATTCTGGAAGGCCATGATCCAGCCGGTAAGTGGGTAATAGGAAAACAAAAAGGTATATGCAACACAGGGCAGAAGCATGAAATACAGTGCCTTGTTTGTCTTTATCTTTTTAATCATGAAAGCTCCTTTCGCTAAGAAGAAACGGGAGGGTTTCCCCTCCCGCTTCTCTGTAATCTTATTTTACCAACCCATCTTTGCTGCAATCTGTCTGTCTACTTCATCCTTCAGGGCATCGGTATTGAGTGCGTCGAAATCTGTCAGGAAGGTGCTCCATAGATTCTCATACTCAGTTTCATCCTTTGCAAGAACCATTCTGGAGAAGCTCTTTACACACAAGTCCGTAATCTTCTCGTTGACAACCGAAGCTTCGCTTCCGTCGCCGAGGTTCATCGCCCAAATCGGGTAATAAGCAGGTCTGACAGTCGGAGGAGAAAGCAGCTCAGCAGGATACTGGATGTTGTATGCCTCTAAGAATGCCTGGTCATACTCGGTCTGCTGTGCAAGATACTCTGCTGCGGACTGATCGGTGTTTGCTGCACAGCCATCCTGGTAGAGTCCCCACCAGCCGGGTGTGTATTTTGCCAGCTCATTTCCGGTCAGGTCACGTGCCTTTGCCGTATCACGTCTGATCTCACGTGCTTCATCCGTTAACACTCTATCTGAATTTCCGTCTGTGTAATTCCAGTCGGTTCCCTCAACGCCCCAGCGAAGGTAATCCTGAACCTCTCTCTGTAACAGCCAGTCAAAGTACGCAAGCACTCTCTCGGGATTCTTACAGTTGATGGAGATACCAACACCATTCGAGCCGGTAGGCAGTCCATTGGAGCCATCCACGTAGCCGTCTTTTACGCCGGGTGCTGTAACCGGAACTGCTACATAGGTTCTCTCATATTTACCATCATTCTTTAATAAAAACTCGCCCTGCTGGAAGTTCCATCTCTGGTCAAAGAATCCGAGAACGCTTCCGGAGGTAATATTTGCAATATACTGATCGTAGTTCTCGGTCAGGCACTCTGCATTGATGACACCCTTGTTATACTCTTCGTTAAGCTTTTTATAAAAGGTATGTGCTTCCTCACTGATCTGGTAAAAGGAGGATTCATATGGAGTCTTTGTGGTATCCACAAACATGGCTCCATCGTTGCTGGCACCCTTCAGGCACTGCGGCTCATTGATAAGTCCCCAGTTTCTCCAGCCATCATTGAGTATTTCAAAGCCTCTGGTCGCAACACCGTCAATGGTCGGATTTTCTGCCATATAGCCCTCAATTACATCAAAATACTGATCTAAGGTCTTAATCTCCGGATATCCTGCCCACTCCAAAACTGCCTTCTGTACAAAGAAGCCGATGCCGGCCTCGAAAATCGGAGGTGCAGAGGTAATTCCATCGTTATTCAGATAGGCATACATCTCAAGCTGGTAAACATGGCCATCCTCCTGCTTCTGCTCTTCAATGGTATCCTTGTACATCGCCCAGAGGTTTGGATAATTCGGAAGATAATCCTCAAGTGGAATCAGCGCGCCCTCTGACATGAGCTTTGTCGCTGAGTCTCCTGCGAAGATGAGATCCGGATAATCACCACCAGCCATCATGACACCTAACTTCTGATCCAGATCACCAACAAGATACTCATACTTCAGGGTAACTCCCGTTAGTTCCTGGATCTTGTTGATAAATGGGTTATCCTCTGACGGAGCAACACCGGAGTCTCTCAGAAAATATGTAAAGGTAATCGGGTCATCCGCATCTGCCATAGCTGTAAGGCCGCCATAGCTTGTGATCCCATCCACTACCTTATTTTCCACCGCTTCGGGCTGTGCTTCTTCTGCTGTTTCAGTAGTCGTCTCAGCTTTTTCTACGACAGTTTCTGCGGTATTCTCTTCTGCCACTCCACCACAGGCTGTCAATGAAAAAGCGAGCGTTGCTGTCAGCAGTGTTGCCAATAACTTTTTCTTTTTCATTTTATTACTCCTTCCTTTTGCAACTTGTAAGACAAGTGTAACAAGAATTCTTCCGGAAGAAATTCCCAAAACTGTAAGGATTATTCCACAGATTATACTTTTTGAAACTGTTTTTTATAGGATAAGGGCGCCATTCCCTCCACGGCTGTAAATTTGGCTACAAAATGCTTGCTCTCCAGATATCCCACTGCTTCTGCAATCTCGTAGACACGCAGATCCGTGTCTCTTAGCAGCTCCTTTGCCTTTTCGATCCGGAATCTGGCAAGCATACTGTTAAAGCTAAGTCCGGTCTCCTTCTGAATGCATCTGCCGAGATAGGCAGGATTGACATGCAGGGCATCTGCTACATCCTTTAGCATCAGCTGTCTGGTATAATTATGCCTGATATATTCCATGGCCTTCTCCCCAACTCCAAGCTTCTGCTTCCTTTTCATCTCATTTCGGCAATGAAGCACGCAGACAATGTACTCCCTGCATTTGTTCCGCATCTCTGTGCAGGTCATGAAAAACGGTTTATCCTGCCATCTCTCGGCACCAAGCGGGTTTATCATATCCTCCCGGCTTATTATGAATTCCTTGAGAATGTAGAAAATCCGGTAGTACAGGTCCACCATGGACGTGTATTCCATATGTTTTGCCCCGGCCTTTTCAAAGATTGTGTCAAGAATCTGAAGTGCTTCACATTCATTCTCCTGTTCAATGGCCTCTCGCAGATTCATAACATCGTCCTTTAGGTGACTCCAGCAATCCGTTTCCTCCTGCCTGGTTATTTTTGAATAGAGAACCAGGCTCTTTTTCTTCTCCCAGAACAGATCCGTCAGCATAGTATACAAATGTGTATCAAAATCCGTACGGAAGGTATTTCCTGTCCGGTCAAATACATTATCATCAATCAGAATGGCACATTCCATCCCCTGATTCTGAAGGCGGTTCATCACATGAGACAGGAGAAGCTCATTCATTATGCCCTGAAGCTCAAGTGCTTTTCGCGAGCAGAGGAAGGAGTAAACGCCTCCCTTGCACAGGAATAGTTCCACCTCGTCCTTCAAAAGCTCCTCGAGGCTTTTCTCAATGCGTCCACAGACATCCTCAAATGGAGGGTGCCTCAGTACAGCCACATGCATGAGCTTAAAGTCCTTATAGCCTTCGCGTTCTCCATTGCCCTCCTGATACATCTGCTTCAGCTTATAGGAGGCCATGTGAATCCGGTCTTTTCTGTCAATGTGATTCTTTTTATCAAGCTCTTCTCTCAGCTCCTTCAGAAAGTCTGTGAACTCATCCTCATCCAGGGGCTTGGTAAAATAGCCCTTTGCCCCGAACTGGAGTGCCTTTTTTGCATAAGTAAAATCGCTGTAGCCGGACAGAATCACAATATTGGTATGCTGCAGGTCACAGCCTCTTGCTGCCTCGAGAAAGCCGATTCCGTCGAGTCCGGGCATCCGGATATCAAGCAGCACCAAATCCGGTTGAAGCTCTTTTGCCTTGCAAAGTGCCTCCTCACCATCTCTTGCCGTCGCGCAGAGCGAAAAGCCATATTTTTCAAAATCAATGACCTTGGGAATGCTCTCCCTGATCGCCTTTTCATCATCCGCTATCATAAATGTGTACATCATCGTACCTCCGGAATTCTGACAGTAACGGTGGTTCTTGTTCCCTCCTCACTGTCAATGTCAAATGAGAAATTATCACCATAGTAAAGCTTCAGTCTGCGATACACATTGGCAAGACCTACGCAGCCCTTGGTGTCCCTGCCGTCTCCATACAGTGTGTCCCTAAGCTCCTGCAGCTTTTGTGGGCTGATTCCACCTCCACTGTCTTCTACCACAGCAACTAAGAAGCCCTCCTGCACCATCGCATGAAAACGGATCCAGCGTTCACTCGAGCTTGCTTCCATGCCATGAATCGAGGCATTTTCGACTAACGGCTGCAGAAGCATACGCGGAATCAGACAGTTCCAGGCATTCTCCTCAACAGTGAGCTCATAGGTAAATTCATCCTCAAAGCGGTATTTCTGCAGGCACAGGAAATCCTCCAGAATGGTCATTTCCTCCCTGAGCGGAATCAGATTATCCTCCCAGTTAATCATATGGCGGAACATTTTTGCCATGTGCTTGATCATAGTAGCCGTTTCCTTCTCGCCCTTGATCATTGCCTTGAGCCGGATGCTTTCCAGCGCATTAAACATAAAGTGGGGATTTACCTGACTCTGGAGTGCCAGAAGCTTCGCCTTATTTGTCTCCTTCTCCAGCTCAAGCTGTATCAGCTGTGACTGATCCACCAACGCAAAGACATGTCTTTTTACTGAAAATACTCCGCAATATATGATCGTAAGTGTGATGATCACAGATATCAGCGTCACTGCAAGCTGAATCCTTCTGCTCGAGGTAAAGCCCTGTGAGATGACGTTGTCGTCATAAACACCATAGAGATAGAGCGGATATCCTTCCAGCTTCTGCCTCATTACGGGATATCCGTCAATCCTTACCTTGTCATTGGTGAGCAGTCCGGGCTTAAGCTGCTTTGACTCCCTTCCAGCCACAAGAATCCTTCCTGCATCATCGGCTATATACATGTTCTCGAGCAGATTGGATTCGCGAAGTATCTGTTTGAAGGATTCTAAGTCCAGGGAAAGCTTAATATAGTTCTCGAATGTCCGATACTGATCGTAGTAATCAAGAGCACACAAAATACTCACGTTCAGTCCTTCTGACGCCTGCGAGCGACTCTTTTGCGTCTCACAGATTCGGAGGTAGACATCCTGTCCGGACATGATATTCTGCATATTCAGATAGGTCGGTTCATCGTCGAGAGCCTTGAAATCCGCATCCGGGAGAGACTGAATATAGACACTGGGCATAATGGTATCGTTTGTTGTGTACAATTTCATTCCGGCAACACGGTAGCTGTAAAACGCTTTGTCGCGAAACATATCAAGCAGCTCATCCTGGTAAAGCACCAGAAAATCATAAGCCGATTCATAGCGTTGATCCATATAGCGGTAGAGCCGCTCATCCTTGCGGTATAGAACAGCGAGAGCGAGGGCATTGTTTAGTGAGCTTGTGATCTTTTTTGCTTTATCATCCATGGAGTCCTCGATCTTGCCGACAAGCTCTGTGCGGATTCGAGTTTCCGCCTGTACAAAATAGACGATATTCTGTATGGCTACCGGAATCGTGATAGCAAAGAAAATCAAAAGAGCCAGCTTTCCAAAGGACAGTTTCTTAATTTTCATAATGGTTTTTTCACTTTCGTGGATTTGGAGTCAAAAAAATTATCTGATTGATATATGCCTTGAAATAACCATCCGCGGCAAACTGCCTGCGCTGGTCAGGATATCTGCGGGAGTCTCCGTGTATCGGTATATTTACCCTTGCCCCGATATAGTCCGCCATCTCGGTTGCCTCCCCGGGACCCATTGTGTAGACATCATTTACGGTATAGAGCGCGTAGCCGATATTTTTGTCGCGAAGCGGATATTTGTTCTCCGTGAAGTCGCAGTCTGCAGAGTGATAAACGCTTGTTCCGTCAAAGGAAACGATATATCCCACATTCGAGGACGCATTGTGTATTCCGCGTCCGTCTCCCGGTACGGCTTCTATTGTTACCTCTCCGTCATCAAACACCTGATATTTACCATCGACGAGTGCTTCCTTCCAGGTAATGACCCGGCAATCGTCCTTTTTCGCACAGAGTGATGGCACGTTATGATCCGAATGACTATGTGTAATCAGTATATAGTCTGCCGGTTCTATGTAGTTGAATTTTGTGGGGTAAAATGGGTCAATGTAGATGACCTTTCCGCCGGATGTCTTCAGCTTAACACTTGCGTGTCCGATAAACACAAGCGACGGTGTGGTAAGATAATATGTCATTCCCTCCAAAAAGGATAAAAGAAGCGCGATTGACATTGCAAGGAGCACCTTCCGCACACCGATTTTCCTTTTATCTGTATTCTTCGGAGGCTGTTGTCTAAGCAGCTTGCGCGCAAGCCTGCAAAGCAGTTCGCCAGTCAAAAGACTGCAGCCTACCACTGCTGCCGCATACAGCATCAGATTTGCAGAAAAGAGCTCGATGTATGGCTTTCCATTTCTTTCGATCAGAAACCGGAAAACGGATAGATATATCCCGCCAGTCAGGAATATGGGCAGGGAATTTTTTCCAAGAAATGTGACCGCTGTTTCGTGCTCCGGTTTCCTGTATGCGGCAAGAAGCATTCCTATAACCAATCCTATCCCGGCACCAATCAGCCAGTCGCGGCTCACCGGCCAATAGACAAGGATTCCGATTCCCCAGATAATAGCTTCTTTTACTTTCCCTTTCAGGTCATAGCCGATGCAAAGAAAGAGGAGCAGGATCGGAAGCAGACCGAGCTTTTGAAAGATCTGCAGCTGTGTTGCCAGCACAAAGGCTTCTTTCCTTGCGATCGCATGTAACAGGAACAGCAGCACCGCCATTCCCTTTATAGGCTTTTCTTCTGATCAGCCAAAGCCCCGGCAGAAGCAAAAGAAGAACCGGTGTGTACAATATCATGTTTCGTATTATCATGCTGTAGTTCCTTTCTACTCCTGATTTGAAATCCTATCTATGTGGAAATGTGCAACGACCGAGTCATCTCCTTTGGTGAAGGCATGGATGTCTCCGGTTGTGAGGTTATAAAGAACCGAGTACTGCGCCTTGCCGGGGACAACCACCTCGGCAAGCAGCTCGAGAGCCTCCTCCTCTGAGAGAATGCCTCCTGTTTCCGCCAGTCTGTCGACGACCTTTGCATATCTGTCCTTGCCAACCCCACAGTGACTGGAGTCATACAAATCAAAGTTTGTGACGACCGGTGTCTCCACGGTAACAAGCTCTCCCTTGCAGAATTCAACCACTACCGAACGCCCCGATGCGTCCGCTATCATAAAATGGTTGGGCGTCCTTCCCAGATAGTAATTATATTGTTTCATGAGCACGACAGCTTCCTCGACAGTTCTGGCATTCTCTAACACCATGCGAACCGCGGTCGAGGTATTCAGCGTCGGGGCCGCCTCTACTACTCCCGGTCTCGCGGTTCCGCAGTCCAGTATCGACATAGCAACGCCGTACTCGTTCATCCCGTCGGTCGTAAGATATGGCGCTGCTAAAAGCTTGGAATCACTTATGCCAGGTATCCCGGTATCGGGAGCGTTTATCTCGTCATATCCTAAGAACGCAATGTCGGATGCGCTCATGCATTGATATCCGGTTTCAGGGTTCGTGAGAAGCATAACGACAGGAGAAAACCAGTAATCCAGGTTTCTCCCAAACAGTACCTCCCCTTCCATATTGCGGCAGACAAAGGAGGTGCATTTGCCCGGTGCATCCAGAATCTTTGTTTCAAAGCCATGCATCAGGTAACGAACAACAAATTGTTCCAGCTCCTCATCGCTTTTTGCACCCTGCTCTAAGAATTCATCAAAATGATAGTCTGCATAGTACACCATGCTGTACATGTTCTCCGGCTCTTCCTGCAAGAAGGTGTTCAGGGTTTTGAGCTCCGGTTCAAAGGTCAAAAGGAACATCAGAAGAAGGGTGATGATTCTCATAGGAAATACTCCTCAAGTCCCAAAAAATATCCACATGCTTTTGCAAAGGCTTCATATCTTTTACGAACGTCATATTCATTTTTTTCATTAAAATAGGCATTGCGCTGATAGCAGTTCACTGCGATGGCTCGCTTGATAATACCCAGATAAACGGTGGCGTTGTACTCCATAAATTCTTCCAGAGAAATTCTGGGACTAATGATTCCATCCTGTATCTCCCTGCCAAGCTCAGCCAGAATCCTTTCGTCCATCGCTCTCTCTTCTGCGGCATTGGGAAAGATTCGTCTGGCTCTGTCGGGAAAGTTGTCTGCCAGTATGCCATACTCCATCTGAAGCTTCTTATGGGGATAGAGGTATTTCTGTGTTTCCTCTCCCCACACTCCGAGTATTTCCTTAACCAGCCCGGCCAGTAATTCCCGGCGTTTTGAAACGGTATCCTCACCAGCCGGCAGCTCTCTGAGTGCCTGTATTTCAGCTTTCTTCTGATCAAAAACTGCATTTAGTCTGTCGATGGACTCATATTGCTCCATCCGGATGCGGCTTAGCAGGTCGGTCAGAACCTCGTCAATATTTTTATAATACCGGTAGATTCCGCCCTGACTGATTCCGGCTTCATCAATGATGTCCTGCATCGTAACACTGCTCACGGTCTTTCGCTTGCAGACCTCAAGCGCTGCGTCTATGATGCTTGCCTTCTTGAGCTCGTAATATTCTCTGGATACTCTTGACATTTTCTTCTCCTCTGGCATTTATAATGAATCTAGTTTCATTATAATGGGATTGGTTTCAGTATATAAGGTTTGTTATGACGGTGTCAAGAAAATATGATGTCTACTGTAGAGTAGCAGAAACGGCTTGGGAAGTGATTCTGAAAACCGGCGAGAAAATTCCAAAAATTATACTTTTGGATGGGACTTTCCGTACGAGTTTTTCTCGTGTAGTTCCAAAAAACAGCAATTCACAGTCTTTTTTGGAACTGACAGAACGTTTTTTCCCTCATAGTCCCAAAATAAACGTAATACGCCGTTTTTTGGAACTGACAGAACATTTTTTTCCCTCATAGTCCCAAAAAATGGCAAATCGCCGTTATTTTGGGACTCTCAGGAATATTTTCTTCGTATAGTTCCAAACCTTTACGTTTTGTGATTCTATTTTATTTGCCCAAAAAACAAAGTAGTGACTGTATCAAATACATATCACTACTTCTATTCCGATTCCATG
>CALZBR010000054.1 GCA_945621435.1 uncultured Lachnospiraceae bacterium | reverse complement strand
ATTTTTTTATGGTGGTTTCATCGGGGCCCCCCCCCTTTAAAAACGCCCCGTCCCTACAGCAAAATCTACTTGACGAACCTTTCGCTTTATTGTAAACTCTTTTTAGTTCATGGTTAACATTTCACAGGAGAGGGACAATGAAGCAACTTGCAAGAGAGATTATAAACGGTCGTCGTCTGACCGCAAAAGACGATTTATCACAGCTTATCACCGCAGACCTCAGTGTACTTTGCGAGGGAGCCAACGAGATCAGGAAATGTCTTTGCGGCAACCGCATAGACCTATGCAGCATCGTCAACGGACGCGCCGGAAGGTGCAGTGAGAACTGTAGTTTCTGCGCACAATCAGCACACCATTATACTGCTTGTGAAGAGTATGGATTTCAGGATACCGGGAAATTCCTTGATGATTGCAAGCATGTGTATGAACAGGGTGTGAATCATTTTTCCATCGTGACAGCCGGACGCGCTTTAGAAGGTTCAGACCTGGAGAAAGCCATTGCTGCTTATGCCGCCCTGCACCGGGAATACCCGGACATGATTCTTTGTGCCTCTCATGGTCTGATGAGCACAGAGAATCTGAGAAAACTGGTCGAAGCCGGTGTTACCATGTATCATTCCAACATCGAAACATCCGAGCGGTTCTTCCCCAATATCTGTACGACCCACAGCTTCGCTGACAAGCTGGAGGAGATCAAACGCGCCACCGAAGCAGGATTGACAGTCTGTAGCGGAGGAATCTTTGGGATGGGCGAAACCTGGCAGGATCGCATTGATATGGCATTAACCCTGGCAGATTTAGGAATCACTTCCATCCCCCTGAATTTTTTGATTCCGATTCACGGGACACCTTTGGGCGGTCGTCCCATGCTGGCTCAGGATGAGATCCTTCGGATTGTCGCCTTGTTCCGTTATCTGAATCCTACTGCATTTCTCCGTATCTCCGCCGGACGGTGCTATTTTGAAGATGGCGGAAAAACTCTCTTTGAATCCGGTGCCAATGCGACTCTGACAGGTGATCTGCTCACCACCATAGGCAATCAGACCCGACAGGATCGTGAGATGCTTACTTCCATGGGATTTGAACTAAAAACACTACCATACAAAGGAGAAAATCATGAATGTCAACAAAACAACTAGAGTGATCGTGCTGATTGCACTGATGTCTGCGATAATGTGTATCATGGGTCCCATTTCCGTTCCCCTTCCCGGCAACCTGGTTCCCATCTCGCTGACCAACCTGGTGATTTATTTTACTCTCTATGTCATCGGAATGAATCATGGAACCATCAGCTACCTGATTTATCTCCTGATTGGTCTGGTGGGTTTACCTGTTTTTTCACACTTCACTGGAGGTGCGGGGAAATTTTTCGGTCCCACAGGAGGCTATCTGATCGGATTTATCTTCATGGCAATCATAGCAGGATTCTTTATAGACAAATTTCCCAACCGCAGACTTCTCTGTATTCTGGGAATGGTTCTGGGTACTGCTGTCTGCTATGTATTTGGTACCGCATGGTTAGCCTATCAGGCCGGATACAGCTTCTCCGTGGCACTGGCAAACGGTGTCATTCCCTTCCTGCCGGGCGACTGTATTAAGATTGTCCTGGCTGCCATTCTGGGACCCCAGATAAAAATAAGGTTAAAAAAAGCCGGACTGATTTAATCAGTCCGGTTCTTCTATGCCTTGATTGCATATCTCAGCTTCGTGGATTTCGCTCTGGGATTCCTGCGGCATTCCTCCTCCGAAGGTCTGATTACCTCTTCAGCCACCTCAGAATAAACTCCCAATCGTTTTAGCTCCCGAAAAGACTTTTTCACCAGTCTGTCCTCTCCGGAATGGAAGGTAAGTATCGCCACTCTTGCTCCGGGATTTAATACTTCCGGAAGTTTTTCCAAAAAATCGTACAACACTTCAAACTCACTGTTCACCTCTATCCGAAGAGCCTGAAACACCCTGGCACAGGATTTTTTCACAGCTTCCTTCCGCTCCTTATCGGGAAGGAAATTCAACGCTTCCTCAATCACATTTTTCAGCTCTGAAGTAGTCTTTACAGCCTGTCCTTTCTTCCTGCGCTTCGTTACTTCCCTGGCGATCTGCTTCGCATAGGGTTCATCAGCGTTTTCCATCATAATACCGATGAATTCTTCTTCGGACAATTCTGCCAGTCTCTCTGCTGCGCTGACACCATGCTCCGGGTCAAGGCGTAGATCCAACGGCGCTTCCACCTTATAAGAGAAACCTCTGTCAGGATTATCAATCTGCATCGAGGATACTCCCAGGTCAGCCAATACAAAATCGAACCTTCCCGCTTCCTCAGCCACCCTGTCAATCTCCGCAAAGTTGATTTGTCTGACGGTCAGAATATTCTCGTCATACCCCTGTGAAGCCAGTCTTTCCTTCGTCTTCTTAATCTCTATGGGATCCACATCCAGCGCATAAATATGGCCTTTTCCTTCCAGCCTTTCAAGCATGGCCCTGGTATGTCCACCATAACCAAGGGTGGCATCCAGTCCCTGCTCTCCGGGTTGAATCTTAAGCACATCCAGTATTTCATTTACCATAATTGAAATGTGCATACCGGCAGGAGTACTTCCCTTCCGAATGACTTTCTCTATGGTTTCTCCATATTTTTCAGGTTGTGCCTCCTTATATTTTTCATGAAAATATCTGGGATGTGTTCCTTTATAACGAACCCTTCTTTTGTGTCCGGTATCCTGATTCTCCATATAGTTCTCCCGTTCTAAACAATACACACCACACTATTTTTCAACGTCAATCAACTCCTCCGGCACCCATTTTAACAATAGCTTTTTCAGTCTTCCAAGTTCCACCGGCTTCTCCGTAAAATCATCAATTCCCGCACGCATGAATTTCTCCTTTGTCTGTTCTGAAGTATCCCCGGACAAGGCAATGATGGGTACTGTTCTAAAATACACAGCGTTCTCATCTTCTTCGCTTCCCTCTTCGGTTCGCGCAAGATTCCGTATTTTCTCCGTGGCTTCCACGCCGTCCATATACGGCATCATATAATCCATGAAGATTGTATGATAATGATTCTTCCGGACCAGTTCCAATGCTTCCACACCGGAATGAGCCGTGTCTACCGTCATCTTGACAGGCTCAAGAAGCTCCTCCATAATCATTAGATTAATATCGTTATCATCGACCACCAGAACCCTGGCTCCGGAAGCCGTAAACTCTTCTTCTGACTGCCATGCCTGCTTGGTAACACCGGAAGCGCTCTCCTGTCCTACCCCGTCAGCCACCTTCTGCCAGATAGAAAAATAGAACTCAGACCCTTGACCATAGTCGCTTGTCACCTCAAGCTGTCCTCCCATCAGGGAGATGAAGTTTCGGGAAATGGACAACCCCAATCCCGTTCCTTCCTTGCCATGGTTCAGCTTGGTATTTACCTGCGTGAAAGCCTGCCCCAGCTTTTCCAGATCCTCAGGTTGTATTCCCTGACCGGAATCTCTGATTCCAAATCGAAGTTTCTTACGATTGTCCTCTTCCTCCTCTACTTCAATCTTCAGCCTGATATAGCCCTCTTCCGTGAACTTTACAGCGTTATTCATCAGATTGATCAGAATCTGTCTGATTCTGAGACTGTCACCCACCAGGAACTGCGGTACCTCTTCTTTAATCTCATAAATCAGATGTATGGGCTTGCTGCCGATGCGGTTCTCAATGATCATTTTGACATCTTCTGTCATGGAGCGGAGTTCATAGGGCTGTTCCACGATTTCCATCTTCCCCGCTTCTATTTTAGACTGATCCAGGATATCGTTGATAATCATTACCAGTGCGGATCCGGAGTTCTTTATATTCTTCAGATACTTCTCCTGCTTGTCGTTGAGACTTTCCCGGTCCTTCAAAAGCATATCCGTCATTCCCACCACAGCGTTCATGGGAGTACGTATCTCATGGGACACCACCGACAGAAAAGCCGATTTACTGGCATTGGCTTCTTCTGCTATCTTCTTCTGTTCCTTCAGGTTCTGCATGTAGGTATAGTGCTCCGTATCGTCTGCCAGAACATATACCTTGCCCCGGGATTCTCCGTACTGAACCAGCTTTTTCACGTGCGGGGTATAAATCCGTTCCTCAACTTCGATGGGTTGTCCACCCTCCAGTGATACCTCAATTTCCTCAATCCACTTGAGTAAATCATTGCCGCAATGTGCAAAAATCTCCGCTGCTGGCTTGTTCATATATTCCATCCTGTCGTTCTGGTCCACCACCAGCACCGCTTCCGTGAGCTCGTCCGCCACGTAATCCTTTGCCAGCTGCATCGTATCCATGAGATTGTAACAGAATATAGCGATATACATGAAGAAGGTACCGATGGTATATCCGAGAACAGTACAGTCATAGTAACCTGCAACTCCGGTGAGATGAATCAGAAAACCAGCACATTCCACAGCGATTGCCATGGTCAAACAGCTCATCCTTTTTCTGGAAATGGGGTTCCTCTCCTTGACAGTGGCTGTAATCAGCAGATACATACCTATTATGATATAGGCGACCAGGAACAGGGAATAGATATCATGGAAGATACCTGCTTTGGAATTATAATGTCTCCAGAGACCGCTGTTCTCATAAACCATGCTTTTGTAATACAGGGTATGCCACTGGGTGGTAAATACCAGAAAGAAAATCCAGACATGAAAAAACACCATTCCAAGCACAATCGGCTTCTTTATGGGTTTCTTACATATTTCAAAGACAAAGACGATAAGTGAAAAGGGAATCCATACCCTTCCCATGTAGGACATCTTCAGCGCCACCAGATACTGCTCCTCGCAGTTGGCTATCATCATCAGAAAATACCCTGTATTGTTCAGCAGTGTAGCGATACAGTTCAGGAACAGATACCGGTGTATCTTGGTATTCATTTTTGAAAAAACGTATCCCGACTCGATAAACAGAGCCACAATACTGATTGCCTGAATGGTTAACAATGCATAATACATATCAATCCCCCTATGTCCTATGCTGTTCGTAAATTATTCTTCTATCCTCCTCTGCAAAAGCTCCGGATTCTCTACCAGCTTCTTCAGAAGGCTTAAGCTCTTGGCGTAATAATATCCGTCAGAGATTCTCTCATCAATGGTAAAGGAAAGCTTCATAATTCGTTTCATCGTAAGATTCCCTTTTCGGTCGAAGGAAGGCACCGTAAGCTTCTTGCCCACAACGACAAAGATGGATGTGGTGCCCCAGTTCATGAGATGATGATATCCGATATTCATTCCGATAGAGCCCAGATTGGTCAATACCACGGAACACTGATAAGGATCCGTAGCTATCACAGAGGCAGGCATCAGACCATGTCGGTCTGCCCACCTTGCTATCCAGCCGATAAAATGCTTAAAGGGAAGCTTCTGAATAAAATTCATGCTTTCCGTGGACGCATCATCCTGCATCTTGCACTGTCGGATCTGCTCATTAACCTGCCTTTGAATGGTTTCAAGCGTATCATCCTTATCCGCAACGATTCTTGCCAGTGTCTCTTCCCCGTCATCAGACAATTCCTTTTTTACTGTAAAAGCGGCAGAAAGACCATTCCTCTGATACATATTCTTATTTGCGATAAAGCGGTTCATCTGCGGACGCTTGTAAATGGTCTTGAGCATGGCCGCAATAATGATTCCAAAAATGGAATACTGCTCCTCCGCAGGACGCCCCTCATTATTCTTCTTAATAAAGCTTTCCAAGCCCTCAAGCTCTATGTCCATGGTGATATATGCCTCATTATCACATCGGTTGGGATACATCAAGGGCATAATATAATGCATGGAATCAATATCTCTCAACAGCTTCCCGTCTCTTCTGTCTCCCCATCGTCTCATATCGTCAGGTACCTCTCTTATTCTTCCACTTCGGCAACCAGTAGCTCTTGCCAAAAGCAATCAATTCAGCCAACAGACAAACCGGAATCGCCGCCACAACATCCAGGAAAGAATGCTGTTTTACAAAGTTCACAGACATGCAGATCAGCACTACGGCGACAACCACAAACACCCTCACGGATACCCTTGCATCCTTCTTTTTCACCCATGCAGAGGCAATTCCCAGGGAATATCCCACATGCAGGGAAGGCAGAACACCGGTCGGTGTATCCGCACTGTATATCACACTCAGTATCCTGGTGCAGAGATTATCTCTCACGAACTCCTCCGGTCTCAGATACTGAACAGAGGGCCAGAAGATGTAGATTATCACCGCCACCACCTGGGTCGTGATGATAAAAATCTGCAGCCGCCTGAATCTGTCCACATCATAGAGCAGGAAATAAAGCAACGTACTCACAATCAGAAAATACCAAAATACGTAGGCCAGAACAAAGTACTCCACAAAGGGAATCCAATCATCCACAACGCAGTGAATGACATGACACCGGCTCTCGGGAATCAATCGTTCCGTAAGGAAATACATTGCAAAATACCACACCCATCCCAGCAGCAGCAACAAATGACGATACTCCGGGGAGGTAATGGTGGATAGACTCAGTTTGGAATAATCATAAGGTTTCTTTTTCATCTTCTCTCACGTTCTCAGGGTAATACTTCTTTCTGATATTGTTATAGGTGACCACCTTGTGTCTGGGCTGTGCATAAGCCATTTCCGAAATGGCAGCCATGAGTTCATTGCAGATTCTGTCAGCCTCCTCCTTCGGGTCAGCCTCGGTATTATAATATACCGGTTTCCCAAAGACAAGCTTTTTCAGGGAAGGACACACGTACATTGGCACGAAAGGAGTACTCTTTTTCGTCTTTTTATAGTTCAGTCTCGCCAGCTCCACAAATCCGCGCTGAAATTCATGCACGATATTGTTGTGTTCCGTGTAACACTCCGGAAAAATAACCACATCCGCCCCTTCCTGCATACACTCCACAGACTCCAGGAAGGTACGCAGAATCCTCTTGTCCCTGTATACCCCTATGGTATTCGCATTTGTCATAATAAAGGAGGCGAGCGGTGCGATAAGATAGGACAGCAGCTTGTACATCCATAACGTATATTTCGGCTTCCCGGACCAGAAATCCTCGAATGCATAAGCCGGCACCTCTTTGCAGTGCATCATCTGTGAGATACACCAGGTATAGCTCTCTCTGGGGTTGTACAATTGCAGTGCTACCGGACCGTTTGCCTTGGAATGATTGCCTATCAGAACAGCCGGTTCCTCCGGCAGGTTCTCTGTTCCCTCCAGGGTATATTTCGGAAAAACCACCCAGACCATGAATCGAATGAACCGATATAAGGGATGACTCTTTTTCCCGCTTTTCTTTTTTGCCATGAACAGTCCTCCTGTCGAAACGCCGTTTCTTCCATCCACGGCTTATTTCGAGAACACTCCGTCCCACCACTTCACAATATCAAAGCATCTCACATTGGTCCACATTCTGTTGATGCGTTCGTTGCCTTCTTTGTCAAAGCATGCCATGACCACACTCCGTTCCACTACATCAAAGGTGGGATACTGGGCGTACAGCTGTCTTCTTGTCTGATCCTCCGGCACTGTAAGCACATACTCTTCCGCTGCCGCAGCATCCGCCCCTTCAAAGAAATAGGTCACATCATATTCTGCCACCTCTTCCTCATCCTCCTCAGCGCCATAGCACCAGTCTATGTACTGTCGGACTGCTCCTTGTTCATCTCCGGCGATCACAGAGGTATAGCCGATATAATACATATTCCTTACTGCATTCTCAGGCTTGGAAAGATAATTTACAAATGCTTCCGCCGCCAGCTTCCTGTCCTCATCCCCGTCAATTCCCGATTTCAGCATCACCCAGCCGTCAAACCAAAGGTTGGTCGCCTCCTCCGGAGCAGAATAGTTCAGATATACGCCATCCTCCTCCGCCTGATCCATGGTGTATACCGCATCTCCGGACCACTGCTGATTTGCAACTACCTTACCCGTCACCAGATCCGCTTTCCCGCTGTCTGTTTCAAAGGAATACACATTATCCTTGATATTGCTTAAGATTTCCTCTACTGCATCCACAGTATCCTTATCCGTGGCATTGAGAATCTCCGACAGTCTCTGATAATACTCATCACTGCTGATGAATTCCTGTGAGCCTATCAGTGCCTCATTATAGATACTGTTTCCGGCAAAATAAGCATCTCTCACACTGTCCTTAATGGTAACCCGCTTACTGATAGCCGGATTGAGTAATAAACGCCAGTGAGCTGCTTCCTCCTCTGAAATATACTCCGGATTATACACGATTCCCAAGGTACCCCACATGTACCCTGCGGCATAGTCCCCAAGCATCTTATCACCGATAGCGAGATTGCCAAACATCTCACGAATATAGGGAGAAACATTGTTCACATAATAGTTGTTCTCATTCTCTTCTTCAAAAAATTCAGCAGAATAGGGCTCAACCATACCCTCCTCCATCATTTTCATAATCATATATTCGGAGGGACAGACCAGATCATAGCTGTCACCCATGGTAAGCTGGTTATACAATTCCTCATTGGTGCCGAAGGTGGAATATTCCACAACCACCCTTTTCCCATAAGTTTCAAAAAACCACTGTTCGAAATCCTCCACCAGACTGCTCTCTCCAAGGATCACAGTGCCATCTTCCAGTTCAATTGCTTCCTCCGCATCCCACTCTCCCTGGTCAATGTATTCTTCCCAGTTGCTGACTCTCAGGACAATAACATCCTTATCCTCCTGATCACATCCCACAAATACGGCAAGACAAGCTAATATTAAAAACAAACCTGAAAAAAGTTGTTTTATTCTCTTAATCTCTCTTTTCACCGGCTACTCCATTCTGTGAATTTCCGTTCTTCATATTCATGATAACCACAAATCCCACAACAGCTACAAATATCAAAGTGGACAATGCCCACAGTGCTGTCTTAATCTCCGTCTGTGAACCTCTGGTCGCATTTACCACGTAGGTACTGATGGTGTCAAAGGTCGCAGGCTTGGTGTAGGTTGCAATAAAATAATCATCCAGCGACAATGTTATGGAAGTCATAAATCCGGATAAAATACCGGGAATAATCTGCGGCAGGGTTACTTTCCACAATGCCCTCATAGGAGGACATCCCAGATCCAGCGCCGCCTCATACAGCTGCTGGTCCATCTGCTGCAATCTGGGTAAAACAGACAGATACACAAAGGGTGCGCACAGTGCGGTCTGCCCAATTACCAGGGGAAGAAAGGTCTCTTTCTTTACATGAAAAAGTGCAATCATCAGAATACAGATGGAGAAACCCGTTACAACATCTGCATTCACCACAGGTACCCGGTTTGCCAGCTCTATGGCACTTCGTGTCACCTTCCCGGAATAAAAGGCACCGATTGCTCCAATCGTACCAAGAATCGTAGCTAAAGCCGCCACTCCAAGTGCCAAAAGCAGAGTCCCCTTAATCATCCCCAACAATTCTTCTGTGGTGAACAGTGTTTCAAAGTTATGCAGAGAAAGAGCTCCTGCAGTTCCGATCATGGTGGCGTCCGTGAAACTATACCCTACCAGGATCAGAATCGGCGCATACAAAAAGAGCAATACAAATCCGATACAAAGATGCTGAATCACATTTTTCATCAGAGAGCTACACCTGCCTTTCTCTCTTGTTCTCCACCGGCAAACCGGTTGGATATCCAGGTTATGGCACAGATAATCAGCAGCAGAATGATGGAGACCACGGAACCGTTATGCCAGTCATAGGAGCTGAAATAGCTGCCGATCAGGCTGCCAACAATATAGGTGCTGTTATAAATCATATCCAAAACTACATAGTTGGTCATACTGGGCAGAAATACCATGGTAATGCCGCTGATGATTCCCGGCACGGACAAGGGCAGAACCACTCTGACAAATATCTGCCATCTCCTGGCACCCAGATCTGCTGCCGCCTCCAGCAGACTGTTGTCCAACTTGGTAAGAGAATTGTATAACGGCAGGATCATAAACGGCAGGAAATCATATATCATACAGAGAATGGTATTCAGGAAGGGATACAGTGCCAGGTTCCCCTCCAACAGTGTCAGTATTTCCTTCAGCGCCGTGATCCGCAGGGTAAAATTAATCCACATGGGAAGTACAAACAGCATCAAAAAGGTATGTCTTCCCACATAGGCTCCCTTGGCAAGGATATAAGCCACGGGATATGCCAGCAGAAGACATCCCACCGTTGTCAGCACAGCCACCACCAGACTGTATATCAGGGTTCCGATGGTCTTACTGCTTTGAAAAAAGGATATAAAGTTACGAAACGAAATATGCCCTGCGGTGTCCGTAAACGCATACCTGATAACCACAAACAAGGGCAATATGACAAACAGCAGCAGAAACAGTGCATAAGGTAATGCCAGCTGCTTTCTCGAAAATCCAGGCTTTCTCATCACTGCTCTCCCACCAATCTGTATGACATTTTATCCTTGGGGATATTCACGGATACATAGTCGTCCTGATTCCACAAATCCTCGTCATCCACAATGTAATCTTCTTCTGTTTTACTGCGTATGGTATACCGATAATGATCGCCCACATAGATGAAGGAAATAATATTTCCCGTGACAACACCTGCCTCCGCATCATCACTGATTTCCGCACAGTCCGGCTTAAAGGAAGCCTCCACCTTTGCACCCTCGATAATCTCCCCGTCTCCGAAAATCTCCTTGGGATTCACAAACCACTCAAAATCAGCAAAGACAACCTTCACTCCCTGACCTTCCACATATTCACCGACCACACCCTCATAATGGTTGATGCTTTCATCATAGGGAATAATATGAATGCTGTCCGGTGCAATGTTGATACCGACCCTGCTGCCGGGCTCATAATATTTCAGGGAATGTACCTCTATCTCATTCCTGCCGGAAAGCACAGCTACGATGTAGAATGTACCCTTGAAATCAGAGGAAAGAATCTCTCCGGTAATCATTCCCGCTTCTTCCGATACCAGCTCCACATCCTCCGGTCTCACAACCGCATCAATGACGGTACCACTCTCATAATCATCCACACAATCAAATGTTCTTCCGCAGAAGCTCGCTTTTCTGTGACCGACCATCTCGCCCTTAAAAATATTACTCTCACCGATAAAGTCTGCCACAAACAGATTCTTAGGCTCGTTATAGATTTCTTCCGGTGTGCCGATCTGCTGAATCTCACCATCTGCCATAACCACGATTTTGTCCGACATGGTCAGCGCCTCCTCCTGGTCATGGGTGACAAAAATAAAGGTGATGCCCAGCTTTTTGTGCATATTCTTCAGTTCCAGCTGCATCTCCTTACGCATCTTATAATCCAGGGCGCTCAAGGGCTCGTCCAACAGCAGCACCTCCGGCTCATTGACAATGGCTCTGGCAATGGCTATCCGCTGCTGCTGTCCGCCGGACAGGGTCTGTATGCTTCTCTTTTCAAAGCCCTCCAGATCAACCATTTCCAGAGCGCGTTTCACCTTTTCGTCCATGGTCTTCTTGTCCAGCTTTTTCAGTTTCAAACCGAATGCCACATTATCATAAACATTCAGATGCGGAAACAGCGCATATTTCTGGAAAACGGTATTGATAGGTCTCTCGTAGGGAGGAAGCTTACTGATGTCCTCGCCGTTCAGCAGGATTTTACCTGCGGTAGGGATTTCAAAGCCTCCCAGCATGCGCAGAATCGTAGTCTTACCACAACCGGAGGGACCTAAAAAGGTGACAAATTCCCCCTTTTTCACATCCAGGTTAAAATCCTCCACCACCACGGTATCCCCGTCGAAGACCTTCTTGATATGCTCAAACTGAATTAAATTTACACCGGAGTTCTCCATTGTATCTTTCCTCTCTATGTATTCTGCGACCGTGTATTGCACAAAAGCAACTAATTTTAGTATAGTGATTCAGGCGCAAAACGCAAGATTTTTTTGCCCTACCAAATAAATATACTCTGTTAATTTACTCAGCATATTCCAAACTTCCTCAAGTCTACCTTTCCGTCAACCACTTCCACACCCTCAGCTTCCAATAATCTTGCCTGGGCTCCTGCGCCTCCAAAGGCGAACTCTCCTGACAGCTCCCCCTTGGAATTGACCACCCGGAAGCAGGGAATATGCTCCGGATCCGGATTTTTATGAAGTGCATTGCCTACCGCTCTTGCCATTTTCCTGTCTCCGGCCATCTCCGCCACTTGACCATATGTGGCTACCTTTCCCCGGGGAATCTGTTTCACAGCCTCATAGATCCTCCGGGAAGGGCTGTCCGTCACCAGGTCATAGCTCTCCGCAATCATCCTCTTTACCACTTCATCCGGGAGGGAACCGTCCAGGATGATGGTATTCCAATGCTCTTTATTCTGATGATACCCCGGCATCACGGCAGCATAAGCGTTTCGCCAGAAATCACGCCACTCCGGAGATACCTTAACATTCAGATTCACATAGCCGTCCCTCTCGTAGGTCCACAAGAACACCTTCCCGCTTCCCTTCACTCTGACCAGCTGCCAGTTTGGGTCGTGAAAGGGAGCCTCCTGATATGTCTCTGGAAACGAAAGTCCGTATTTCAATGCCTCTTCCCTTGTCTTCATATGCCTGCCCCGCCTTACCTGTTTCCTGCCATGTTTTCCTTCTTACTTTTCCATATAATTTTCGCCAAATCTCCGATTTGACCCTTCTCTCCCCCATACACAACGATGTATTATCATTATTCTACAATAAAGTGCATAGAATTACAACCAAAGTCTGCCTCATAGATCAGTTATTCCTGATGCTATTGCATAATCTAACATCCGCTTCACCTGGCTTGACTCTTGGATACCTGTTCTGCACCACATGGCAAAATGCTCGCAATTATTCGTTACAAGATTATAATTCTCTTCACCAAGACGACTTCTGGCTCTTTGTACCGCTTCTTCTGCCGTATAAACCCTTCGTTTTCTCCTCTGAAAGAAGCTGTCATAGAAATCCATGCACGAATAAAACAGGAAAGACGTGGATTTCTGTATTTTGAATGGCATTCCCTCATGAAACCAGACAACAAAGTATGATTTTGCATCCTTTAAAAATTCAGAAAAGGGGGCTTCATGAATGGTTATTCTCCCGCCAAAATCCTTATCTTCCCCACAATAATGGATTACCCTTCCCTCTCCGATATAAACTCCGTAATGCTCATATAATCCGTTTCTGGATACCCCGAGAATATCTCCTTTTCGTGCAAAGCAGTCATCTGCCAGACGATCTAACTTTTCAGACATAACCTCAGGGCTTCCGTTCGCCAATCGAACGCCCTCTGAAGACACAATTCTTGCCTTGCCCGATATGATACTCTTCTGACATACCATACCGTCTTTTTCTCTTATGTTTTTCCACAATGGATTATCCTGTATCACATGGATTTTAAGATTAGGACAATCGCCTATGATTTGTAAATGCTCCATAGTGAGTACCTTTTGTTAACACCATTTGTTTGAGATAATGGACTGGAT
>CALZBR010000053.1 GCA_945621435.1 uncultured Lachnospiraceae bacterium | reverse complement strand
TTGTCAGCAGCCCGTTTCACGGTCTGCGTGTAGTTCCTTGTAAACTGACCTAATGCACTGTATAAAAAGGAGGAAGATATGATTATTATGTGGGAGTATGTGGAACAGTTTATCCAAACAATTAAAAAAGGAGATTTTAAGCAGTATATAGACAATAAGTGTGAACTGACCAAGGAGTATGGGAAGAATTGGTGAGAGTTTACAAAGAATTTGCCGGGAATTAGAGCATAAGTACTGTGAGATTACGACACCTTTCGAAAAGGAATACACCGTTAGAACACTGTTGAAGGAAGCGATGTCCAAATAATTCCACACATGGTTATTTATTATTGTATTAGAGACAAAAGTAAATAACCATAGGAGGTAAAAATATGTGTGAAATGGACAAGGTAATTGGTTACGATGGTATCAAACAGGAGATGCTTCGGATTCTTGATGTAATGAAAAACCCCGAAAAATATCAGAGACTAGGATTGTCCGTGCCCCGGGGTATCCTGTTAGACGGGGAGCCGGGAGTAGGAAAAACCCTGCTGGCAAAAGCTTTTGTTGCAGATAGTGGCAGAAATGCCTACATAGTCAGAAAGAATAAGCCTAATGGTGAATTTGTAAATTATATACGGGAAATCTTTGATAAGGCGAAAGAAAATGCACCCTCTGTTATCCTTTTGGACGATATGGATAAATATGCCAATGAGGATTATCGACACCGTGATGCAGAGGAGTATGTGACAATTCAGGCATGTATGGATGGGGTGAAGGAGTGTGATGTGTTTGTTGTTGCAACCTCGAATGATTCCCAAAGTCTTCCGGATTCCCTGTTGAGGAATGGACGATTTGATAAGCGTTATCATATGACTTTTCCAAAGGGAGAAGATGCAGAAAAGATTATTTCTTTTTTCTTAAGTGATAAGAGGGTAGCGGCAGACATTGATGTGGAAGAAATCGCAAGATTTTCAGAGGGCTTTTCCTGCGCAAGTCTTGAAACTGTTATCAATACAGCGGGTATGTATGCGGCGTATGAAGGAAAGGATAGCATTGACCAGTGCGATGTGATACGCGCCTGTCTCAGAGAAATATACAACACACCTGAGGTTGAAAATGAGCTTTTGCCTGAGGCGACCATGCGCAGAGCAGTTCATGAAGCGGGGCACGCGGTAGTTGCGGAAATACTGGCACCCGGTTCGGTAAACTTTGCTTCTGTAGTAACAAATATGCGCGGAATTGGGGGAATGGTGTCGAGGCGGAAAAAAGAAAAGAGTGATTCTCTCCGGGATATAGAAAAGGAAATTATGATTGCGCTGGGAGGGAAGGGTGCAACAGAGCTGATGCTTGGTGAGATTGATACCGGAAGCAACAACGATCTGCATCTTGTATTTGATAAGGTCAGGAGAATATTGGATAATCTTACGGCTTATAGTTTTGACTCCTGGTGTCACGGAAAGGAAACATCCGAAAATGTGTATACTCATCTGGATAGTGCTACCGGATGCGAGGTTTCAAGATATTACTTAAAAACCAAGCAGATACTCATTAAGAACCGCAGATTTCTGGAAAGCTTTGTGGAAGAACTGACGGAGAAGGGAACTCTTTCATACAAGGATATTGCAAAGATTAAGGACAAGGGTATGGCACAATGACTATCTTGTGGATGAACAGGGTAAAAATCTATAGTTTCTGTTATTGACTGTTAGTAAAAAAGAAACTAATATAGAGATAGATTATTGAGGAAAAGATATTAGGTAATATAGATAATGATTATTACAGAGATACAATAGGAGGAACCCCAAATGTCTTTTTGCAATAAGTGTGGAGTGGAAAACGAACAGGGAGCGCAATTCTGCAGAAGATGCGGTGGTGCCATGCGCCCGGAAGAGCCTGAGAAAAAGGGCTCCGGAAAGAAAAAGGCAATACTGATTACGATTATCAGCCTGCTTGTGGTAGCCATGGGAGCGGGAGGGTTTATTTTCCGTGATGATATATCCGGATTCTTTACAGCTTCTTCTCAGAAAACAGAGAGCAGAGAGAAGGAAGAGGAAGAAGACGAGGAAGAGGAAGAAGACGAGGAAGAGGATGAGAAGAACCATAAGAATAAGGATCGGGATGAGGATGAAGATGAAGACGAAAAAACCGGTAAAAAGCCCGAAGAGAAGATAGCGAAACGCACCTTTCTTTTATATATCATTGGAAGCAACCTGGAATATGAAACCAGAGAAAATGGCAGAGGTCATACAAAGGGACTTGCCTCCATGGATATCGCAGAGATTCTCAAGGCTGGAACCACTGATGATGTTAATATTGTGATTCAGACCGGCGGAACGGTTAAGTGGAAGAATTCAGATATCAAGGGAGGCGTGGTACAGCGTTTCCGGGCTGAGGACGGCGAATTGGTTGAGTTGGAGAACCTTGGAAAAGTATGTATGACAAAGAAATCAACTCTTTCTGATTTTATTCGTTTCACTAAGGAAAACTATCCTGCGGAAGAGTATGTTCTCGTCTTTTGGGATCATGGCGGAGGAGTGCCCAATGGTTTTGGCTCAGACGAACTCTTTCCCGGCACGACATTGACGGATGTCCAGCTGGGTCAGGCATTAAAGGACGGTGGTGTTCATTTTGATGCCATTGTTTTTAATGCATGTCTGATGTGTTCGCTGGAAGTGTATTTGTCTGTCTGTGATTACGCAGATTATGCTGTTGCTGCGGAGAGCGTGGTAACCGGAACCTCCCGGGCTATGATTGGCAGTGGATTTGATTATGAAAACTTCATTAGCAAATTGAACGACACAGATAATTCAATCGTAGAATGCTGTGAGACTTTGATGAAGGATTACATGGATTGCCTTGAGGAAGAGGGCTGGTATGGCACCATGACGATTATGCGCATGGATCGTGTCAGGGATATCTACAATGCATATGAAAACTATATTGAGGTCTGCTATGAAAAGTTGAAAGCAGGTGCATATAATGAGGTGATTCAGGCGCGTTCTATCTGTGGAGATTTTGACGGGTTTGATTTTGTGGATTTGAATACATTGGCTTATAAATATGAGAATGAGTATTCCACTGACCTGCAGAATGCAATTTCCAATGCAATTGAGCGTACCGACAGCTATGGGTATAGCAATGGCCGCGGCATTACGGCATATTTCCCCTATGAGCTGTACCAGTATTATGATCAGGGCAGAACCTCATTGGTCAGCTTAGGGTATTCAGACTCTATTATCGGGTTTTATGATTTACTTGCCAGTAAAATGTTCTATTACAACGATATGGTTGCCAGCGCAGGTTCTTGGTATATCGAACAGGAGGATGATACCAAGGTGGCTGTTCAGGAAGGAGACAGCCAGGATGCAGAGACGGGAGATTACCTCCTGCTGACATCAGATATTAACGGGAAAAGTGTAATAGAATTAACGGAAGAAGACTGGGATATTATCGTAGAGTCCAGTATCAGAAAATACGTGGCTTACGAATATGATGATAATTACCTTCATTATCTTGGTAAGGATGATGCCTATACCTATGATGAGAATGACAATATTACCATGGAGATTCCCAAGGGATGGCTGAAGGTAAATGGTTTGCTCCCGACCTCGGAAGTTGAGTACACCCTTTCGGAGGATGATTCTTACTATTGTGAATTCATGGTATATGCCTATGTTGATGACGCTCCGGCATTTATTCTTGTCACATTGACGGACAATATTGACAATGTTTCCGTAGTGGGCTATTTCCCTTGTGATGAATATTTTGAGGAGTATGACAACGGTTATTATTTTGAGGGTAGCGAAAAGATCAGATTAGTAGTGAAGGCATATGAGTATTCTTCTGAAAGCATAATTTACAGAAAGTATTCAGACGAATTGACCGCTTCTGATCTGAGTGCAACTTATGAGGCTCTGGATATGTCTGAATATAGCAATGTGTATGTGCAATATCGCTTTGACGATACTTATGGTAACTCATATCACACCGAATATATGGTTGCTGAATAAACCGGATGTATCTGACAGCTAAGAGATAGATGATAACAGATGACAGAGTGTCGGAGAGGATTATGGCAGAATATGAAAAGTTGTCTGTAGGCGGTTATCTGTTCTTGAATGAAAAAGATGCCGGGCTTGCAGAAACGGAACTGAAGAAAATAGAATACCTTGAGGCCAGAATCGATTATTCCAGACCGGAACGGATACTGACGGTTTATGAGAAGTCAATTCATGAGAGAATCTTCAGAACACCTGTTGGGTTTGACTATCTGCAGAAGCTTAGAGATTATCTGCTGGAACAGCCGGAAATCGATCCTGATGCGATACCGGATATTGAATTGTACTGCAGGTTTTCCGGAGAAGGACAAGTTCATTCGGGCAAGAAAAAAAAGTCGACAAAGGACACAGAAAAAACAAAACAATTCTTTATAATATCATTTATACTGAATATTCTATTGATTATAGCCATTGCGGTTATGTTTCGGATAACGTTGAAAAGCCCCAATCCGAATGTGCTGAATTACGAGAGGGCAATTATTGATAAGTATGCAGCCTGGGAAGAGGAATTGACGGAACGGGAGAGAATAGTCAGGGAAAAAGAAAAAGAATTGAAGTGAGAGGTGTGTTATGGAGAGACTGAAGGTATTGGTGGTCGACGATGAAAGCAGAATGCGTAAGCTGGTACGGGACTTTTTGGTAAAAGCAGATTACGATGTGCTGGAAGCCGGTGATGGCGAGGCCGCGCTGGATATTTTCTATCAACACAAAAACATTTCACTTGTTGTTTTGGATGTTATGATGCCGAAATTGGATGGCTGGGATGTGTGCCGTGAAATCAGAACGCAATCGCAGGTACCTATTATTATGCTGACTGCACGCAGCGATGAGAGAGATGAATTAAAAGGATTTGAACTGGGAGTTGACGAATATATTTCAAAACCGTTCAGCCCGAAGGTGTTGGTTGCCAGAATAGAAGCTATTCTGCGCCGTACGAATGGTTCCGAGAAGGACGAGTGCTTATCGTATGGGGGAATTGTAATAGACAAAGCGGCACATCAGGTTCTGATTGACGGTAATCCGATAGAACTTAGCTATAAGGAGTTTGAGCTACTGGCTTATTTTGTGGAAAATAAAGGGATTGCCCTGTCCAGAGAGAAGATACTGAACAATGTATGGAATTACGATTATTTCGGGGATGCCAGAACCATAGATACCCATGTAAAAAAACTACGCAGTAAAATGGGTGATAAGGGAGATCTGATCAAAACTATCTGGGGCATGGGCTACAAACTGGAGGTTTAGCTACGAGCAGAGCAAAAAGTGCGTCAGACATGCGATGGAGGTTAATAAGCTAACCGCCGGGGGAAATATGCAGATCCCAGGTAACAGGCTTAAAGAAAAAACGCTTCGACAAGCGAAGAGAAGAATCGGAACAGCGCCTGGCCGATAAAAGCTATGTATACATGCTCCGGGATTTGCTGGTGTCAGCAGTTCTTGACCTGACTAATAAAAAGGACATACATACAGTACGAATTGAGGCTGCATGTAAGGTGTTGGAACTGGAGCATTCCATTAATGGGCTGATTCCTATCGGTACCGATCATTACTATATCGGAATTGAAGAGGACACGATGGATGCATCCCATTGTGCGTTTCGGGGTAGATGAATGTCCGAATGTGGTAAAATTGTTATTTCAGGGAGAAAATGAACTATAGAAAGAGCTGTACACGATTCAATTGGTGTACAGCTTTTTTACTCCTGAGTATTTGGATAATATTGAAGTAATTATCGAAATATGGTAAGATAGACTCATAGTTCATCCCTAAAATGACTTCTGTTTTATACAATATACATCCGAAAAGGAATAGGGTATACAAATGAAGAGAAGAGTTCTTTTAGCCGGTAAGAATCATGTGGTAATCGATGAGTTTTTTTACAATATGAGCGAGACATTGGAATGTCAGACAACGACCATAAGAGCAGAGGATATTTCTTGTCATGTTAAGTATTTTAAGCCGGAATTGTTTATGTATTGTATGAAGGCTGAAAATGAGGATCTGGGAGTTCGTCTGTCCAGGCTGATTTCATGGCTGAAGAAACGGGGGATTCCCTATGGGATTATCGGAGATAAGTCTGAGTGTGACAGTTTTTGTGATTGCGTCAATGAAAGACCTTCGCTGGTATTGACAAAGCCTATCACGGCAACAGATATTGAGAGAAGCATAGATCGCTTTTTAAGTGATAGGAATATGATGGAATCGCTGGCGGCAATGGAACCGGAGATTGAAACGGCACCGGAAATACAGGCTGAATTACCGCGGAGAAAACATGTGACTGTAGTTGATGATGACCCCAGAATGCTGAAAATTCTCAAAGATTATTTACATGAGGATTATGATGTTGCGGTGGCAGTCAGTGGAAAGATAGCATTGCGTTTCTTGGAGACCAAGGAAACGGATATCATTCTCTTGGATTATGTGATGCCGGAGGATGACGGTCCTGCGGTATTCGAGAAAATCAGAAATATACCGGAGCATTCCGACACACCGATTGTGTTCCTGACGGGAATCAGCGAGCGTGACAAGATACAGAAGGTATTGATGCTGCATCCACAGGGATATCTCTTAAAGCCGGTGGAAAAGAATCGTTTGTTAAGTACTATTCAGGAGATTATCGGATAACGGAGAAACCAGTATGGAAGATAAGATTAAGCTGGTCGATTATATTGATATCGAGAGACTGCAGGAACTGCAGGACGGTTTCAGCAGATTGCTGGGGGTAGCAGCCGGCATTTCTGACGAGGAAGGAAATTCAATCACCAGACATGCGGGAAGCTGTGAATTCTGCAAATATACGAAGTCGACAGAATTAGGGGCAGAGCGTTGCCGAAAATGTGACAGGGAAGGTGCTGCCCTGGCCATGAATGAGGGCAAGGTGGTCTCCTATGTCTGTCATGCAGGACTGATTGATTTTGTCGCGCCTATCATCATTGACGGGAAAATGGTGGGGTGTTTTTGCGGAGGTCAGGTTAATTCAGGCGAACCAGACATTGAAAAGGTGAAACAGACTGCAAAAGATTTGGGCGTGGATCCGGATGAGTATCTTGCCATGGCGTGTCAGAGCTATACTGTTTCCCGGGAGCAGATCGAAAAGGCGACAGGATTTATTGATACGGTTACGCGCAGCATATCGGACATGGCGGACAAGGCTTATCAGCTGGAACTTGCCAAGGCTGAGGTGGAATATGCCGCTAAGCTGAAAGCGGACTTCCTGGCCAACATGAGCCACGAGATCAGAACACCTATGAACGGTGTTATCGGAATGGCGGAACTGGCATTGCGTGAAAAGCTGCCGGATGAGGCGAGAGAGTATATCAATCAGATCAAGGCGTCCGGCAAAACATTACTTACAATTATCAATGATATTCTGGATTTTTCCAAGATTGAATCCGGTAAGATGGAGCTGGTGGAGGATGAGTATGAACCCTTATCCATTATTAATGATGTGACCAATGTGGTGTTGACCCGTATTGGTGACAAGCCGGTAGAGCTGATCCTTGACGTGGACCACAATCTTCCTTCCAGATTATGGGGTGACAGCATACGAATCAAGCAGGTGCTGTTAAACATCGCAAACAATGCAGTGAAGTTTACCCAGGCAGGAAGCGTACAGATCAGTCTTGGCTTTGAATGGAAAACAGAGGATTGTATCGAACTTAAGGTAACCATTCGGGATACCGGCATCGGTATCAAGGAGGAGGATATCAAGAAGCTGTTCCGCTCGTTCCAGCAGGTTGACAGTAAGCGCAACAGACAGGTGGAAGGAACCGGGCTGGGACTTGCAATTTCCAAGCAGCTCGTGGAATTGATGAAGGGCGAAGTAGGTGTGGAGAGTGCGTACGGAGAGGGAAGTGTCTTCTGGTTCAGTATTCCCCAGCAGGTACGGGACAAGAAACCCAGCATCAGGGTAAGGAAAAGGGAGAATATTCTTGCTCTGGGTATTCTGAAGAGCCTGTTTGTGGAAGAACAGTTAAAGACGGAGATACAACGATTTGGCGGTAGATTTATCAAGCTGAGCTCCATCAATGATGTGACGAACAATATTTTACAAGAGGCACAGTATCTTTTTGTGGATGAATCGGTAAATGAGGGTAAGATTGAGAGTCTGGCAAATATGTTCCCGTAGCTCACAATGGTCTGTGTTTGTGATTTCAGAAGGCAGATGGAGTTTATGCAGACCAATATTGTTGTGTTGAAGAAGCCTGTATATGCATTGAATCTGGCTAATCTGTTTGACAAATCAGGTAATAATCCATATGAAAGCAAAAAGGAAAACGATGATTGTATGTTTTTGGCTCCGGATGCACATATTCTTATCGTGGATGACAATGGAGTCAATCTGACAGTGGCAGCCGGTTTGTTAAAACCCCTGCAGATGCAGGTAGATGTCGCATTTAGCGGAAAAGAGGCCTTGGACATGATCAACAGGCACAAGTATGACCTGATCTTTATGGATCATATGATGCCGGAGCTTGACGGTGTTGAGACCACGAGAATCATCAGGAGGCTTCATCCGGAATATAACGATGTTCCCATTATCGCCCTGACAGCCAATGTGGTTTCGGGAGCAAAAGAAATGTTTATTTCAGAGGGCATGAATGATATTGTTGCAAAACCCATTGAAATGAAGAGCATAGTGTCCAAGCTGCGTTATTGGCTGCCGGAGAATAAACAGATTTTCGTCGGAACATTGATAAAGCTGGACAATAGTGCGGATGCGAATGATTTTGAGATCCCAGGGCTGGATACAAGATATGCATTAAGCTTGTTGGGGACAAAGGAGCTTTATCTGAGTGTCATGAAGGATTATTATCGCGTCATTGACAAGAAGGTTGCGCTGATTCGGGAGAATGTAGACAGGTGTGACTGGGGCAATTATACGATTGAAGTACATGCGCTGAAAAGCGCATCCCGTCAGGTCGGAGCCATTGACCTTGCTGAGTTGGCGGCAGAGATGGAGAAAGCGGGTAATGCAAGAGATACGGAACTGATTCGGCGAAAAACTCCCATCATGCTGGAACTTTATATGTCCTATAAGGATGTGATGGCGCCTTTTTGCCAAGCGGAACAGGAGAATGTTGATAAGCCGCTTTCGGGAGACGATATTTTGCGAGGTCTGCTAAAGAATATGTCTGAGGCCATGGAAAATCTTGATATGGATGAAATGGACCGGGTTAAGCAGGAGCTAATGTCATATTCTTATGAAGAGAATAGGGAAAAACTGGTGAATAAACTGGGAGAAGCCGTTGAAGATATCGATGTGGACGCCTGTGAAATTGTTGTAAAGCAGCTGTTGGATATAATTGGTGAAGATTGCAATGGAGGCACGGTTTGAAATATTCCATCAGAAGACAATTTGCGTTGATATTTATAGGATTAATGACCGGCACAATTTTATTGTGCTGGTTTATTAATAATGTCTTTTTGGAAGAATACTACATCCACAACAAAACAAAAATAATCAAAAATGCCTATTCTTTTATATGTGATGCGTCCAATCACGATTCTTACGGCACACAAGAGTTTGTTGAAGAATTGAATAATATCTGTAATGTTTCCAATCTGGCTGTATGTGTTATGGATGCGAATTCTCAGACAAAATATGAGTCTTCCAACGGTGGACGGGAATTGGAGAAGCAACTGATCGCATATATTTTTGGTCTGCAGCAGGGAGAAGGACGGGAATTGGAACAGAAGAAAGATTACATTCTTCAGGTGGTTCCTTTCCGTGATACAGAGTACCTGATGATGTTCGGAAAACTTGATTCAGGTATCTCTTTTATCCTGAGAACACCGCTTGAAAGTATCAGGGAGAGTGTGGCTGTTGCGAACAGGTTCCTGGGCTATGTGGGAATGGCTGCGGCGATCGGCGGAGGAATCATCATCTGGCTTGTGTCGGGCAGGATAACAAAGCCGATTCAATCTCTGAATCACATTTCAGAGAGGATGGTTAGTCTTGATTTTGAGGCAAAATATGAAGGGAAGTCCCACAATGAAATAGGAATGCTTGGGGAAAACATCAACAAGCTTTCCGACTCTTTGGAGAAATCAATCTCTGAGCTGAAGACTGCCAATAATCAACTAAAGAGAGATATCAGGAAAAAAGAAGAAATTGATGAAATGAGAAAAGAATTTCTGGCGAATGTTTCTCATGAATTAAAAACGCCCATTGCGTTGATCCAGGGATATGCGGAAGGCTTGACAGAGGGAATCAGTGAGGACCCGGAGAGCCGTAAATTCTATTGTGATGTTATTTCCGATGAGGCTGCCAAAATGAATCAGATGGTTCAGAAGCTGTTGACGCTTAATCAACTGGAGTTTGGAAATAATACACTCAATCTGGAGAGATTTGATCTCACTGCTTTGATTGGCAACTATATTCAATCTGCCGGGATTCTGATCGAGAAGAATGAGATACAGGTTCAGGTTGAAAAGACGGGGGCAATCTATGCTTGGGGAGATGAATTTGCGGTAGAAGAAGTATTTGCAAATTATTTTACCAATGCGGTCAATCATTGCAGTGGCGATAAGCAAATCGTTGTGAAGTTCCAAGAAAGGGAAAACAAGGTTAGGGTGTCGGTCTTTAATACAGGGGATTCGATACCGGAGGAAGCACTATCCCGTTTATGGGAAAAGTTCTATAAGGTTGATAAAGCAAGAACCAGAGAATATGGAGGAAGTGGGGTGGGATTATCCATCGTAAAGGCAATTATGGAATCAATGCACCAGGAATATGGTGTTGAGAATTATGCAAACGGAGTGCTGTTCTGGTTTGAACTGGAACGGGCCTAAGAATGTGGAAACGTATACTGAAGGTTGAACTTGATGGGATAGAAAGAATATGAGAGAGGAACAGGAAGTTATTTGGACTAAAGTATTGCTTGTGGGTCTGGACACAGGAGAGGAAGAAGATTTTGAACATTCCATGGAAGAGCTGGGTAAGTTGGCAGAAGCAGCATATAAAAGGGTTGTCGGTATCATTACCCAGAAAATGGAAACGGTAAATAAAGCGTTATATATCGGAAGCGGTAAAGTGGCAGAGGTTAAGGAGTTTGCGACGCAGATGGAGGCGGAAGAAATTATTTTTGATAATGCGCTTACTCCTTCCCAGATGAGAAATCTTGGAAATGAATTGGATATGCCGGTAGTAGACAGAACAGGACTTATTCTGGATATTTTTGCGCTGCGGGCAAGAACCGCTGAGGCAAAACTTCAGGTTGAAACGGCCAGGCTGCAATATATGCTGCCGAGATTGATGGGGATGCGGGAAAACCTGAGCCGTCAAGGCGGTACCGGCGGAAGCATGAGTAACAAGGGTGCCGGCGAGACCAAGCTGGAGCTGGACAGGCGAAAGATTGAACATCGTATCAGTGAATTGAAGAAGGAACTTTCCACAGTGGTGAAAAATCGTGCCACCATGCGCAAGAAAAGAGAACAGTCACGTATTCCACAAGTTGCGCTTGTGGGTTATACCAACGCCGGAAAATCGACAATAATGAACAGACTTGTGGAGCGATATGGTGAGAGCAGGGAGAAGACTGTATTGGAAAAGGACATGCTGTTCGCTACGTTGGATACGAATGTCCGACTGATTAAGACGGAAGATAAGAGTTCCTTTTTTCTTGCAGACACGGTTGGTTTTATCAATAAATTGCCACATGGTCTGATTAAGGCTTTTCAGTCTACACTTGAAGAGGTAAAGTATGCTGATCTGTTACTTCAGGTTGTGGATTTTTCGGATGAACATCACAAGCAACATATTGACGTTACACAGGAAACTTTGAAAGAGATTGGAGCAGGAGATATTCCTCAGATTATAGTCTATAATAAAGCAGATTTGTGTGGCATGGATGATATTCCGAAAGTCTCCGGAAATAAGATATATATGGCGGCAGGGTGTGAGTGCGGACTTGAGGAATTGATACGGATGATAAACAACTTTACTCATGCTGACTGGATAGAAGAGACATTTCTGATACCCTTTGATAAAGGGAATCTGGTATCTTTCTTTATGGAACATTCAATTGTACTCGAAGAAGAGTACCTGGAAAATGGTGTGAAGCTAAGGGTAAGCTGTCATATATGTGATGCAGATAAATATGGCGGTTATAGATTGGGAGCGTCCCCGGAACAATAAAAGGTCACTTGCTGACACATTGACGAAGATAAGTAATTGTTATAAAATATACTGACAGATATATTAGAACCATCTGTGGGCAACAGCTCGCAATCACAAAATATGGAAGGTGACAGTATGCAATTAAAGCACCATACGAGAAAGAGCAGTATTTTAATATTAGCGGGAATTCTTATTTTATCTTTGACCGGGTGCGGAGAAAATGTGATTCCGGATATGACAAAAGATGAGATCCAAAAGGTGGGAGAGTATGCTGCTATTACTTTGTTGAAATATGACGCCAACCACAGAAGCCGCCTTGTGGGATTGCAGGAGGAGATTAATCCCGAGCAGAAGCCAACGGAAGATACAGAGCCAACACAGCAACCGATAGCGGATCGGCCTGAACATCAACCGGTGAATGATACACCGGTTGCGGATCTGACGGAAGAGAATATAGAATCATTTGATTCTATGGAAACGGCATTGGGATTGACAGAGGGAATCACTGTGGCATATACCGGTAGTGTGATAAGTGACAGATATCCCACGGAAGAGGAGCCGGGTACTTTTATTGTATCTGCAGAAAAAGGATGCAAGATTGTTGCATTGGAATTTGTTGTCACTAATAATAGCGGAACAGAACAGAAAATCGATATGAGCTCAAAAGCTCTTTCGTTTGCAGTGATATCGGGAAATAACTTTAGTGAAAAGTCTTTATCACCGGTTTTGTATAATGATTTGGCAAAGTATAATGATACACTTATGAATGAGTCCGGCAAGAAGGTGGTGCTTTTATTTCAGGTGGAAGAAGCAAAGGCTGAAATATCAAGCGGGATATTGCTTAAAATTAAAAATGAAGGAAAAATATATACAATTTATTTGGAACGAGTTTAATGTCGCAAGATTTAGACAATGGAATTCAAACGGTTACAATAAAGAACGCCTGTAAAAGGGCGTTTTTTTCTTTCAATTACTGAATTGTTCATATTGATACAAAAAAATATAAATTTTTTTCAAAAAAGGTGTTGACTTTAAAAAACAGATATGATATTCTAACTAAGCTGTCGCTGAGATACAAAACAAAGACAGCGGGTCTCCAGTCAGATGGAGACGGACGTACCTTGACAAATAAACAGTAATGCAACCCTGAAAATTCCAAAAGAATTATTCAGAGAACAGGTTCAGAAATGAACAGCTCAAAACAACAGTAATGCCAGATAAAACTGGCAGGACAAACTAACGGTGTAATGTTAGAGAAGATTTTAGTGGGTGGTATGTATGTACAAAACATGATATATAACCGCACACGAAACCATCATACAACATGAGAGTTTGATCCTGGCTCAGGATGAACGCTGGCGGCGTGCTTAACACATGCAAGTCGAACGGAGTTACATGAAACCTAGTGATTGTAACTTAGTGGCGGACGGGTGAGTAACGCGTGGGTAACCTGCCTTATACCGGGGGACAACAGTTGGAAACGACTGCTAAAACCGCATAAGCGCACGAGACCGCATGGTCCTGTGTGAAAAACTCCGGTGGTATAAGATGGACCCGCGTCTGATTAGCTGGTTGGTGAGGTAACGGCCCACCAAGGCGAC
>CALZBR010000052.1 GCA_945621435.1 uncultured Lachnospiraceae bacterium | reverse complement strand
GGTCTTTTGGTGCTATTTTTTTATTTCAGACTATGATATAATTAAACTGAAATAGTTTTGTATAAATACATATGAATAAAAATATATTACTGTTTAACATAAAGGTGAAGTTTTGAATCTATGAGGGATGGGATATGTCAAAGGTTATATTAAGAAAGCGTTCCTTTAAACAAGCTGAAAGATGGAAAAGAAAACTGGATCGATATCGAGAAATCCATGCACAAATCAAAAAAGAAGCTGAGGATATCCTAAATTCTAAAAACTTTCGTAGTACTAAAGAGCACATTCAGCATGGTAATATGACGGTAAATGCGCATGTAATGAATGTTGCAAGATATAGTTTGGCAATTAGTGACAAACTGCATATTAGATGTAATCGAAGGGAATTGGTACGGGGAGCACTTTTACATGATTATTTCTTATATGACTGGCATATTCCGGATGAGGTTAATCCTCATAGACTGCATGGATTTTATCATCCGGGAAGAGCCTTAAAGAATGCAATTAAGGAATATGAGCTGACGGAAAGAGAAAAAGAGATTATCAAAAAACATATGTGGCCACTGACAATAATACCCCCCACATGCAGGGAAGCGTGGATTGTAACCACAGCTGACAAATGGTGTTCTCTGATGGAAACCTTACACATGCACAGAGGTCACGGAGCTATTAGCGGAGAAGCTGGAGAGGATTAGGGTGCAGCATCTTTTTGACAAACTGGAACATTATAGTGAAAGTGATATATATCCATATCATATGCCGGGGCATAAGAGAAATAATTGTAATCAATTACCAAAGGCATTGTATACAAATGATATAACCGAGATTGAAGGTTTTGATGATTTACATCAACCGGAAGGAATTTTATTAGAGCTGCAAAAGAATGCTGCTAAGCTCTATGGAGCGGATGAAAGCTATTATTTAGTCAATGGAAGTAGTTGCGGATTATTGGCAGCGTTAAGTGCCGCTGTTCCTTTCGGAGAAGAGATATTGATGGCTAGAAATTGCCATAAGTCAGTATATCACGCAGCGTACCTAAGACAATATAAGGTGACTTATCTTTGGCCTTCTATTATAGAAGAATTCGATATATTTGATGCGATTAGGCCAAGTCAGGTGGAAGAAGCACTTGAAAAGAATTCTAAAATCAGAGCAGTTATCATCGTTTCCCCTACTTATGAAGGTATCATTTCCGATGTTTTTGAAATTGCAGAGGTAGCTCATAGGCATGGGATTCCGCTGATAGTCGACGAGGCACATGGAGCACACCTTGGACTTGCACCTGTAGTACACGAAAATAGTTGCAGATTAGGTGCGGATCTTGTGATTCATAGTGTACATAAGACATTGCCATCGTTGACGCAAACTGCTCTGTTACATGTTAATGGCGAATATATAGACAGAGCAATACTAAAAAGGTTTTTACGCATCTATCAGACAAGCAGTCCCTCCTATTTGTTGATGGCAAGTATTGATAATGCTATGGAATATATTCGACTACAAGGCGCTGAAGCTTTTTCGGTATTTCAAAGCATATTTTTGGAAATGCTATCAAAGCTGAAACAATGTAGGATATTAAAGTTTTTACCTTACCCCGATAAAAAACAGGACATCGGTAAACTTGTTATTTCTGTTAAAAATACCGGTATTTCCGGAAAAGAATTATACGATATTTTACTTCAAAAATACCATTTACAGTTGGAAATGGCTGTTCATAGTTATGCCCTGGCGATGTTTACGGTTAACGATACCGAGGAAGCCTATCATAGAATGAGTACAGCTCTTTTAGAAATTGATGATATGCTGTGCAGTGGGGAATGGATATTTAACAATAAGGTTTCTTCATTCCCGTCAACCAATTCGCAAGAGAAACAGACCCGGGCGGATGGTGACCGGCTGTCGCTGTCAGAAGCCTGGGATTGTGCTACAGAGGAAATCTGCCTGGATACAGCGGCAGGAAGAATATCCGGAGAATTCGTGAATTTATACCCTCCGGGTGTTCCGTATCTGGTGCCGGGAGAGACAATAACAAAAGAAAATATCAGTCAGATCTATCAATGGACGAAACAGGGATTCAAAGTACAAGGGATTATTGAAAAGGAGGCAGACCCCTATATCAAGGTGGTCATAACAAAAGATGGGAAATTTGATAAGCAATATGACCGGGAGAATGAATAGTATGAGGAAAACCAAGATTGTTTGTACAATCGGACCTGCATGTGATTCGGAGGAACGTCTCCGCGAGATGATGCTCGCGGGGATGAATGTTGCCAGATTTAATTTTTCACATGGAACGCAAGAGGAACAAAAGGCGAAATATGAACGCGTTTTGAAGGTGAGAGAAGAAATGGGACTGCAGGTTGCTACCCTTCTGGATACCAAAGGACCGGAAATCCGACTTCGTGATTTTGAGGGCGGAAGAGTTGAGCTGATTACAGGAAGTCAGTTTGTTCTTACCACAGAAGAAATGCTGGGGAATGCCGAGAAGGCAACTATTACTTACAAAAATCTAAAAAATGATATTTCAGTGGGAACAACAATCCTGATTGATGATGGACTGATTGAAATGCAGGTGGAAGAGATCCGTGGTGAAGAGATAGTGTGCCGAGTCATCAATGGTGGTTTTGTTTCCAATCATAAGGGCGTTAATGTGCCCGGTGCAATTCTTTCCATGCCCTATATCAATGAGGTTGATCGTAGTGATATCATTTTTGGAATCGGTTTGGGTTTCGAATTCATCGCAGCTTCCTTTGCGAGATGTAAAGAAGATATTCTGGAAGTAAGACAGATTCTCAAAGAATACAACAGCGATATGAAGATTATTGCCAAGATTGAAAATATGCAGGGAATCGAAAACATGGAAGAAATTCTTGAGGTTTCTGACGGTGTCATGGTAGCACGTGGTGATATGGGGGTGGAGATTCCTCTGGAGGAGGTACCGGTTCTGCAGAAAAAGATGATCCGTATGGCAAATATGCAGGGAAAGCATGTTATCACAGCAACTCAGATGCTGGAATCCATGATTAAAAATCCCAGACCTACAAGAGCAGAGGCTACAGACATTGCCAATGCGATTTATGACGGAACCACAGCAATCATGCTTTCAGGAGAAAGTGCTGCCGGTAAATATCCTGTAGAAGCTGTAAAAACCATGGCAAGAATTGCGGTAAGTGCAGAAAACAACCTGGATTATCGTTCTATGCTGCATCGCAGTGAGAAAATTGACAAATCAGAGATAACCACGGCGATTGCATATGCAACCTGTTCTGCTGCCATGGATTTGAAGGCGGCTGCAATTATTACTGTTACCATGTCCGGATATACTGCAGGCGCGATTTCCAGATTCAAACCTGACTGCCCGATTATCGGATGCACCGTGAATGAGAGGGTATGTAAGCAGCTTAATCTGCAGTGGGGCGTTGAGCCACTGATGATTGAAAAGAAGAATAATTCGGAGGAGCTCTTTGCAGTAGCGGTAGAAGAGGCGAAGAAAGCCGGATATGTAAAGCCCGGGGACACTGTTGTGATCACAGCCGGCGTTCCTCTTGGTATTGTTGGTAAGACAAACATGATTCATGTCGTTGAGGTAGAGTAAAAACATGGGAAGAATCATATATCTTATGGGGAAGAGCTCAACCGGTAAGGATACAATCTATAAGCGATTGTTGCAGGAGATGACACCATCGCTCCAAAGGATTGTCCCCTACACTACAAGACCTATGAGAAGCGGGGAGCATCAGGGGGTGGAATATTTTTTCACAGATGAAGCCGGTTTTCAGAAGCTCCAACAGGATGGCAAGGTGATAGAAGCCAGAGAGTATCATACCATGTACGGTCTCTGGAGATATTTTACCGCGGATGACGGTCAGATAGCGCCGGAGGCTAATTATATTATGATAGGTACTCCGGAAGGCTTTGGCATGCTTCAAAATTATTTCGGCAGAGAAAAAATGTTACCGGTATTGATTGAGGTTGACGATGGGGTGCGCTTGCAGAGAGCACTGAATCGGGAAAGAAAACAACAAAATCCAAAGTATACAGAGATGTGCCGCCGCTTTTTGGCAGACAGCGAGGATTTTGCTGAGGACAAGCTTCGTGAAGTGGGAATTGGGAGAAGCTTTGTCAATGAGAATCTCGAGAATTGTATTGTGGAAATCAAACAATATCTTTCGGAGGAACTGGCTATCAACTGATGCCCGGTTACCTCATGCGGAAATCCAAGTGACCGATTGTCTTAAAACTTATGAAAGGGGGCAGAGATTTGGATATCAAGGTAAATCAGGTCAGTCAGTCAGCACCTGTGGAACAGGTGAAAAGTACACAGCCGACTGACGGAACATTCAAATTTATGCTTGCCAGTCACATTGAAGAAGCGGATTTACAGGCAAGACTCAATACACTGATGGAAGAAATCACCATGCAGGGAGAGCGCTTATATAAGCGTCGGGATGTGAAGGATATGAAGCATTATCGGGGCTTGGTTAAGGAATTCCTTAATGAGGTGATAACTCGTTCCCATAGCTTTTCCAGAGAGAATTTTCTGGACAGGAGGGGACGTCATCGGGTCTATGGAATCATTCGTCTGGTGGATGAGAATCTCGATCAGCTGGCACAGGAGTTGATGAAGGATGAAAAGGATAACCTGGCTATTTTGAACAAGATTGGAGAGATTCGCGGCTTGCTTCTGGACATCTTTACATAAGGGGGATAAATATGGCACAATTTCAGGATATTATCGGACAGGAACAGATTAAGGAGCATTTGCAGAATGCAATTTCTTCCGGCAAGGTGTCCCACGCCTATATCATTAATGGGGAAAAATCTTCCGGTAAGGAATTTATCGCCGGTGTTTTTGCCATGGCATTACAGTGTGAAAAAGGGGAGCAGGAGCCTTGTCAGGAATGTCATTCCTGCAAACAGGCTCTGACCAACAATCATCCGGACATTATCAGAGTCACTCATGAGAAACCCAATACTGTCAGCGTGGACGACATACGTACGCAGGTAAATAATGATGTGGGAATAAAGCCTTACAGCAGTCCCTATAAGATTTATATTATCAACGAAGCGGAGAAGATGAATACCCAGGCGCAGAATGCTATTCTAAAGACCTTGGAGGAGCCGCCGGAATATGTCGTGATTCTTTTGCTTACTTCCAATATTAATGCCTTTTTACCAACTGTTCTGAGCCGTTGCGTAGTGATGAATATGCGTCCGGTAGCAGATGATCTGATGAAAAAATATCTGATGGAGGAACTACAGATACCGGATTATAAAGCGGATGTTTGTGTGGCTTTTGCAAGAGGTAATGTCGGTAAGGCCAAGGCCTTGGCCTCCAGTGAAGAATTTGAAAATGTGAAGGCGGAAGCGTTATCCCTCCTGAAGTACATGAAGGATATGGAGCTGAATGAGATTATTTCAGCGATAAAGAAGGTCACCGAGTATAAGCTGGAGATTAATGATTATCTGGATATTTTCGCAGTCTGGTACAGGGATGTTTTGCTTTTTAAAGCAACCAATGATGTGAATCACCTGGTGTTTCGGGAGGAGATTCAGGTTCTTCGGAAAACTGCGCAATACAGTAGTTATGAGGGGATAGAGCGTATCCTGGAGGCATTGGAGACTGCAAAACGCAGATTGGACGCGAATGTGAGCTTTGAGCTTACTATGGAGCTTCTCATGCTGACGATTCAGGAAAACGGCTAAAGCATAAATCAAGGCAAACGAATCGGTCACAAAGCTATGGTATTTTATCAATTTATATGTTAGAATAGCAGTTGTGATGCGCTTTCTGCATCACGGCTGCTTTTTTGTATCTGCGGGGAACCGCTTTGAATATGAGACACAAAAGTGTCGGTGAGGTGGATAAATGACAAAAGTAATTGGTGTGAGATTTAGGACAGCGGGTAAAATTTATTTCTTTGATCCGTTGAATTTCGAAATAAAAAGGGGAGACCATGTCATTGTGGAAACTGCCCGTGGGATTGAGTTCGGCACGGTAATGACCGGTGTGACAGAGGTGGAGGATGATAAAATAGTTCAGCCGCTGAAGCCGGTTTTGAGATTGGCAACAGAACGGGATGTAGAACAGGAAGCGAATAACAAGCTCAAGGAGAAAGAGGCATTTAAGATATGTCTTGAAAAGATTCATGCCCGTGAACTGGATATGAAGCTGATTGATGCCGAATATACCTTTGACAATAATAAGGTTTTGTTCTATTTCACTGCAGACGGAAGAATTGATTTTCGCGAGCTGGTAAAGGATCTGGCGGCTGTGTTCAAGACCAGAATCGAGCTGCGTCAGATTGGCGTGAGAGATGAAACCAAGATTGTGGGTGGAATCGGTATCTGTGGTCGCCCCCTGTGCTGTCATAGCTATCTTGCTGATTTTATCCCTGTGTCAATTAAAATGGCAAAGGAGCAAAACCTGTCCTTAAATCCTACTAAGATTTCCGGTGTCTGCGGCAGACTGATGTGCTGCCTGAAGAACGAAGAGGAAACTTACGAGGAATTAAATCGCAGACTCCCCGGAATTGGAGATTTCGTAACAACGGATGACGGCTTAAAGGGTGAGGTACAGAGTGTAAATGTGCTGAGACAGCTGGTGAAGGTTGTTGTGGAAGAGGGAGACGAGAAGGAAATCAAGGAATATCCTGTGGAGAGACTTCAATTCAGAAAGCGCCACGGCAAAAAGGAGAAACTGTCTCTGTCCAAAGAAGAACTGGAAGAGCTGGAGAAGCTGGAAGAGGAAGAAATACAGGAAATTCAGGAGGCCTCCGGCAGGCAGGGGAATGCCGGTCAGGAGAATAAAAGAAACAAATATCAGGAGAATGAACAGCGCCGTGAAAAGGAGCATTCTGAGAACGGAGTAACACAGGAAGCTGAGCAGCGCAGGGATGGCAGAGGTTCGCAGGAGAACGAACGCCGCAGGGAACACAGGCATTATCAAGGTGGAGAGCAGCGTCGGGAGAACAGGGCATCTCAGAATGGCGAGCGTCGTAAGGAGAATCGTGATCGTCAGCACGGAGAAAGCGCTAAGGAATATAACAGGGAAGTGGGAAAGGACAACGCCGGGTCTCAGGAGAGAGAGCAGCGCAGGGAACGGCAGGATAACAGGAATCATAGGTTCCGTCACAACCGCAGAGGAGACGGCAGACAGAAGCAGGAAGGGCAGGCCGGTCAAAATGCTGATTAATCTTAAGGAGAATGAACGAATAGATGACCTTCAGAGAAACGGTTATCAGATTATTCAGAATCCCGGAAAGTTTTGTTTTGGCATGGATGCGGTTCTGTTGACAGGATTTGCCCACGCCAGACAGGAAGATCGTCTGCTCGATATGGGTACGGGAACCGGCATCATCCCTCTTCTTATGGAAGCCAAGTATCACTGCGCACATCTGACCGGACTGGAGATTCAGCCGGAGAGTGCGGATATGGCTGAGAGAAGCGTTGCACTAAACGGACTTACGGATAAGATTACCATTGTAACCGGTGATATCAAAGAAGCAGACAAAATCTTTCAGTCTGCTTCTTTTGACTGTGTTACCTGCAATCCGCCCTACATGATTGGGAATCACGGAATTGCCAATCCGGATGCACCGAAGGCGATAGCGAGACATGAGCTTCTCTGCACCCTGGAGGATGTGGTAAGTCAGGCGGCAAAGCTGGTAAAGCCGGGAGGAAGTTTTTTCCTGGTTCACAGACCGTTCCGATTGGCAGAGATTATGAATATCATGGTGAAATATAAGCTGGAACCTAAGCGCATGCAGCTGGTGTATCCCTATATCCATAAGGAACCCAACATGGTGCTGGTGGAGGCAGTACGTGGTGGGAAACCGCGTATGACAGTGGAAAAACCCCTGATTGTTTTTCAATCTCCCGGGGTTTATATGCCTGAGATCCGGGAATTATACGGATTTTGACGGGATATGTTTTGCTATAGTATGTGCTTTGAATCAATACAGATATATTAGCTGGATGACAGGGAGGAGAAGACAGTGACCGGGACTCTGTATTTGTGTGCCACTCCCATCGGCAATCTACAGGATATGACACCCCGTGTGACGGATACGCTCCGAATGGTGGATGTGATTGCTGCGGAGGATACTAGAAACAGCATCAAGCTGTTGAATCATTTTGACATTCATACGCCTATGACCAGTTATCACGAATATAACAAGGTGGAGAAGGCGAGACAGCTCATAGGACAGCTCCAAAACGGGCAAAATATTGCTTTGATTACAGATGCGGGAACTCCCGCAATCTCAGACCCAGGAGAGGTTCTTGTGAAAATGTGTCATGAATGTGGTGTGCCTGTGACATCTCTGCCGGGACCGGCTGCCTGCATCACTGCATTAACGCTGTCAGGACTTTCTACCAGGAGATTCTGTTTTGAAGGCTTCCTGCCGTCAGACAAAAAGGAAAAGAGACAGGTATTGGACGAGCTGTCGGAAGAGACGAGAACAATGATTCTCTATGAGGCGCCGCATCACCTGGTAAAAACACTGGAGGAGCTCTACGAGACGCTGGGAGAGAGAAGGATAACTCTGTGTAGGGAGCTGACCAAGAAATTTGAGTCTGTCATGCCTACAACCATGACACGGGCGCTGAAGTACTATGAAACGGAGGAACCTCGCGGAGAGTATGTGCTGGTAGTGGAGGGAAAAAGCCGGGAAGAGAAGCGCCGGGAAGAGATTGCCTCCTGGGAAAGCATGACGGTGGAGGAGCACATGGAGCATTACCGTGCACAGGGCTTAGATGATAAGACAGCCATGAAACAAGTGGCGAAGGACCGTGGGGTGGGAAAAAGGGAAATCTATGCCTGCCTGCATACGGAGAAAAAGTAGGAGGAACCTATGGCTGCAACAAATTGTGACATGTGTGTCAATTATGTATATGATGAGGACTATGAGTGTTACTGCTGTCTGGTAAATCTGGATGAGGATGAGATGTACCGTTTCCTGTCCGGTACCCAGCAGGCGTGCCCTTATTATCGTCTGGACGATGAGTATGGTGTGGTTCGCCACCAGATGTAAACGGAGGTCAGGATGAAGTTTTTAAGACAGATAGCGATTATCATGGGCATCTCCTTTCTGGCTGAGCTGCTGGAGGCGCTGATACCCCTACCCATAGCTGCCAGTATGTATGGATTGGTTCTCATGCTTCTCGGATTGGTTACAAAGTTAATACCCTTAGAGAAGGTGGAGGGAGCTGCAGATTTTCTGATTGAGATCATGCCTCTCCTTTTTGTACCACCAACGGTCAGTGTGATTGCGAATCTTGAAGCCTTGAAGAGTATTCTGGTTCCTCTTCTGGTGATTTGTATTTCTACCACTATCTTGATTATGGCAGTGACAGGCAGAACAGCCCAGAGTCTTATGCGCATAGGCAGATCAGGTGGAGAGAAACAGGAAAGCCGGACAGTAGATTGCGGGAAGAACAAGATGAAGAATAAGTTGGCTACCGGAGAGGAGGAGAAAACCGATGAATGAGATACTTACCCAGTCTGTTTTCTTTGGAATGTTTTTAACCCTGGCTTGCTTTGAAATCGGTCTATGGGTCAAGAAGAAGGCAAAGATAGCCATAGCCAATCCACTTCTGGTGGCGGTAATCCTTATCGTAGCGGTTTTGACACTGTTCCATATTGATTATGAAAATTACAAAAAAGGGGCCGATTATATTCAGTATTTCCTGACTCCTGCTACGGTGAGTCTTGCAGTACCGCTGTACAGACAGCTTTCTTATCTGAAAAAATACCCGCTGGCTATCATTGGCGGAATTGCTGCGGGGGTACTTACGGCTATGGGCAGTATCTTTCTCCTGAGCATGGCTTTCGGGCTGAATCATGAGCAGTATGTGACCCTGTTGCCGAAGTCCATTACCACGGCTATCGGCATGGGAATATCGGACAAGATGGGTGGCATGGCAGCCATTACAGTCATTGCCATCAGTGTCACCGGCATCACCGGTACCATTCTGGCGGAGGCGGTGTGCAAGTTGTTCGGAATCAGGGAGCCGGTGGCAAAAGGCCTGGCAATCGGTACCTCGGCACATGCACTGGGAACCTCCAAGGCCATGGAAATAGGAGAGGTGGAAGGTGCCATGAGCAGTCTCTCCATTGTGGTGGCGGGAATTATGACAGTGATGTCGGTTCCACTCTTTGCCACCCTGATACAGTGAAAGCACATGGATGGAATCAAGTCTTGAGGAGGCAGGTTGTGAAATGCGGAGGAATGTAGTTGTAATACTGTTGTTTGCACTTATTTTGACAGCATGCGGGAAGGGAGATACGGTGGGCGCTACTACGCCGATATCTGAAAGTACCGCGAAAATTGAAGTGAAACCGGAAGAAATCGGAGATGAACGGGAAAATACGAATGAGCAGGAAAATACGAATGAGCAGGAAAATACGAATAACCGCTTAGAGAATGAGTTCTTCGGGGTAACCCTTAAAACGTGGGAGCAAAAGGCGGTAGATGACGGCTACGGAAATGTAAAGGATACCTTAACCATTGTTTTTGAGTTTGAGAATATTACAGATCAGACCTATTACAAACAAGACGAGGAGATTCTGCCCGGGGCATGCTGGGAAAAGAAGATAGTTGACTCGGTAGAAAGATGGAAAGAATATGCCGGAGACCGCAACTGGATTCATTATCGGTTGTTTGATACAGAACAAAACGAAATTTTTGCAGGCGGACTGTGTTTTGAAATGGATGAAGAGCTGAAGGTAGTGAATATGGAAATCTTTGCTGAATAGAGCCGGCATAATAGGTTTCTTGTTTGCTGGCGAGTGGTGGCATAGATTTGTGATTAAACTTATCATGAGAAAGGGCAAACCTCAGCAAGTTACCTGAAATTAGATAATGTGTTTGAGAATTAAACACTGCCTCCATTCCATTCTCCCGCCGGATCAAAACTAAAACATATCAGCAAAAAATAATCTATCCCTCCAACAATCAAAGTTACAAGAGAGAATGTTTACTGCTTTTTGTCTTTGGCAACAAAGATTTCGAAAATTCATTATTGTTAATGCTCCCGGAATCAAAATTGCAACAACTATTATTAATCCATACACTAATAAATCGTCCACATATAACATATAACTTTGCCCTTTCTGTTACATTACTTTTAACACCCGGAATTTATTGTTGCTACTTTTAGGATACGGTATAACTTTTCTGTCTCAAATATCCAAAAGAGAAAACGAAACGCAACTCATGCGAAATTTCAAATTCATGCATACTTTCAATCTCTCCACAAGACTAAAATTCGTCTCTCAGTTAAACACGCCGGCTTACTGCAAGTTAATTTACAGTTCCGTATGAGCAATTTCCGTACCTTTCTTAAATCGATTCTTCAAGGGCAGATAGTATATCAGCATCATGAACAGCGGTTGCTGCCACGACAAGCCTATGACATACCCAATCAGTTTTATGTTCGCAGACAAAATGCCGACTATAAAGGCAAGAACAGAAGAAACTATAATTAACCATTTGGTAAATATCATCTCAGATTCCATAACTATGTCTTGCTTTCTGATTGTTGTTACCCTAAGCAATATTGCGAAAATCAGAATAAATATCGTCGCAAACAATACATCTGAGCCTATCACAAGAAAAATCGTCAATCCGTTTACTCCCGCAACTGTAAGGTTAGCTATTGGTGTAAAATCAGAACCGTCAATATTTATGTTGTCCACATATTTGATTAAATTTTTGCCCAACATTACATTATATATTTCTCTTATATATCCTATTGAAAATATCCAATTAAGTATTGATGCTGCAATCAGCAGAACTCGTCTGACTAAACCTCTGCCCATTGTAATTCCCCCTCTAACTTCAAATCTTCTGTTGTTTTCAGTCTCTTCGCAAGACTGAAAGTTTATTAATATCCCAAATTCTCATGTATTAGGATTATTTCAAATTCACCAGTCATAGGTTTTTCCCACAATACAGAAAGTCCTCTACATATTCTTTCTGGGCTCTTACAATCATAACATTTGTCTGCTCTTATCACACAAGGTGTTTTCACTCCTAACCTTTTTGCATTTAATGGGGCTGCAATATTTCTTGCCCGGTACAATGCGCTATCATAATCTTTTTCAATCTTATTTTCGCCTATGACAAAATAAACCTTTTCATGCCCATAAAATATGGATGCAACACGATTACAATTTCCATCTATGTTGACAATTTCACCACTTTCTGCAATTCCATTTACTGAAGTAATATAAATGGATGCTGCATTTGCCTCTAAGCGAACTTCTTTGCTTGTTTTTCCTTCCGGCATCCTATGATGCCAAAATACTTGATTGTGTGTACTTAGCATTTCATATAGTCCCATTTTTTCCAATGTCATCGAACCCGCAAAACCTACCGTTTGATTATCGATTTTGGAATTTATATAACTCGTTGCTTCAGATACAGTTTCGAAGCAAGTAACTATATAGCCTAATGAAATCAAATTTTTCTTTATTAAATCAAAATTTCTTCTTCCCACAATTTTCTCTCCTAACTCATGCGTAAATTCAAATTCGTCTCTCAGATAAACGCGCCAGCTTACTGGAATTTTAGCGTGCTTTTTCTTTTACCATAAACCCTAACAAAAATCCCACAACAAATCCCATGAAATGAAATATTAATGTAGACACGCCTAACATATTAGATAAAACAAAATAACCCATTAAATAGTAGAATCCTTTTTGCAATTTATATTCGTCCCATAATTCTCTATTTTTTACAAGCCAATTTGCAAGTACACCTATGCAAGCAAATATTGCTGGTGAAGCTCCGTAATGATAGCCACTAGGATATAACACAATAAGTATGATACCAGCAAAAATTAAGCCAATATGATAAACTAGTACAAAACATATTGTTCCAATCTTTTTTTCAAAATACAGACCTACATACCATAATCCCAAAAGATTTGCTAATAAGTGCCATACGGCAGTCTGCGTATATCCATATGTAATTAGACGAAATAGCTGAAAATCCCTAAAAACAGTTGCATATGATACACTTGTATAATCAACTACCTTACCTCCTCCAGATAAGAACACCCAAAGCAAATTACAATCGGACACAAAAAAATTTGTTATAAAAACTATAACCATAATAACAATTGCTATTTTGCTAAATCTATTATATTTTATGTTATTCTTCATTATATCATTTCCTTGCGTTCAATTTCTCCTATTTTCCATCAAACATATAAACTTATATCGTATCTCTCTTACAACTTCAAATAACCGCACGCTTTCAATCTCACCGGAAGACTGAAAGTTTCCGTTACCACCTAGTTATGTGTAAGTGCTTTACCGCATTGTGTGCAAAAATTAAATTCCACTATTTCAGCACCTCCCAAAGTCCGTTCAAATCCGTAATCGTATAATCTTGTTCAAATTCAACATTTCTATTGCTTCTGTTAATCAAAATAGAAATACAGCCAAACCGTTTAGCTGTTTTAATATCCTTTTCCTCATCACCAATCATAATCATTTCGTCTGCATTAACACCAAAATAATCAGCAATATCCTGTAATCCTTTAGGGTTAGGCTTACGATAACCACAAGAGATTGATGAAACATACATATCAAAATATGGTATTAATTCAGCGAAGTAACTTTTATGCAATTCATCAGGCATTCCGATTGCAACATCTGTTAAAGCAGCAATTTTGTAGCCTTCCGATTTCAACTTATCAAGAAAATCAAGCGTTTCAGAATATATGTGCGCTGTTAGGTTCATCGAAGCAAAAAACTTGTCAATAACATCGGAAACTGCAAAATTTCCCTGCCAATGATCGGTTGCTGCCGAGAAAATCACATTGGGTGAAATATCGTGTTCACGAGGATTGATGCGAGGATTATAGTTTTTCAGCACCTTGTAGGACTTATCTATATCATCATCAGTTATATCTAATCCAAGTTCGCTACGGACAAATTCAAACGCAGTTTTGTAGTAATCCAACCATGATAGGGGCATACCCTTGTATTCCATAAGCGTTCCGCCAATGTCGAAAACTATCACTTTCATCTTGTCTCCTCCACCAAATTCAAATTGAACAAAATCGCTGCGCGATGGCCTGCCAAGGCTGTGGCGCAGC
>CALZBR010000051.1 GCA_945621435.1 uncultured Lachnospiraceae bacterium | reverse complement strand
TTGGTACTTTAGGAAGATATTCTCATTTTTCAATTACAGTTTGCGGAAACTCAAGAAATTATTTATTCTTTTTGAACATTCTTTTTGCACAATTCATCCAAAATTCCCTGTTTCACAAAGGGGCGCAGTTTTTCAGCACTTAACTTATGATTTTCTTCCGATGTCAGTGCCATAATATAGGTGACAAGATGGGAAAATACGCTGTACACCATGTATTCTACCGGCAGATCCTCTCTCAGTTCTCCACGGTCAACAGCCTGTTGAATGAGTTCGCTGAACACGACCAGGGGTCTATAGTAAGTAAATTCTTCTGACTCGATTTTTTGTTGTACGCTTTTACTAAACTCAGAATTATCCGTCAGGATGTGTACAAAACGCAGAAAGCAAAATTTTTTGCCGTCCTGCTTTTCCATTTCATTCAAGAGAAAATCAAGCTGTCCCTCGAAGGTGCCTATACCGGATAAGATCTGTCTCAAGCTTCCGAACAATTGTTGCAGGTAATTTACCACTGCGCATGCCACAATTTCTTCTTTTGTTTCAAAGTATTCATAAGCTGTGCCCTTGCCGATTCCGGCACGGTCTGTGACCGTGGAGACGCGGAACCCTGCGGTATCCGCCCCCTCCTCGATCAATTCCAGCACAGCCCGGTACATTTTCAAAACCTTAGGTGGGACATCCTCAGGTCTTTCCAACCCGGTTATTTTACCCATAAAAGCTTCCTCCGTATGATGCGGTTATTTCCTTAATCTGCTTCCTTCGTACTACCGCCCTCTTCAGATGCGACAGCTTTCTTATCCTTGTTGAAGATATCATAGATGCAGGGAATGACAACCAGTGTCAGTAAAGTACCATATATCAGACCTCCGATCGTAACAATTGCCATTGGTTTCCCCATATCAGCTCCCATATCACTGCTGAATACCAGAGTGGACAATGCCAGAATGGTAGTCATGGCTGTCATCAGCACAGGACGAAGTCTGGTACGGCCTGCTTCCATGATAGCTTCGCGTTTTGCCATCCCGCGCTCTCTCAACTGATTCATATAGTCAATCAATACAATACCGTTATTGACGATAATACCTGACAGCATTACGAAACCAATCAACGCGATGACGCTGACCTCACTGCCGGAGAGATAAAGTCCGAACAGCCCTCCGGTGAAGGCAAGAGGGATGGTAAACATAATGATGAAGGGAGACTTCAGGGACTGGAACTGTGCCACCATGATCAAATACATGAAGACAACTGCCAACAGCAGCATCAACAGCATCTGCTTCATCGCTTCCACAATCATCTCATTCTCGCCGGAGAATACAAGTCTGTAACCGGCGGGAACCTGATAATCCTTCAATGCTTCCTCCACATCAGCAGATACGAGACCGATATTATATCCATCTGCGATAGCTGCACTGACCGTGATATATCTGGTCTGCTCGGTTCTGTTGATGGAGGTCAGGGATTCCGCTGCCTCAAACTCAGCAATGTCCTTCAAAGCGACCTTGATTTCTTTACCGTCTGCACCCTTGCCGGTTACCTCCAGCTCCTTCAACAATTCTCTGGTCAGTTCCATATCACTGCCGTTTAACACATAGACGCCGTAATCCTTGTCAGCTCCTACCAGTGTGGTCGCGGTAGACGCACTGGCAAGCTTGCCATACACCTCGGAGAATACCTGTGCAACTGTCAGACCATAGTCAACCGCCTTATCCCTGTTAACGATGATTCTGAGCTCTTCTTCGGCCTTCTGCATACCGTCGCTGACCTCAGTGGTTCCCTCGACGCCGGCAACAATGGCGGCAACCTCTTTGCCGATCCGCCCCAGTTCATCCAGATCACGTCCGCGTACCTGAATGGAGATACCGCTTCCGCCCAGTGCAGACATATCCATACTGGAAGTATCTACCGTAATCTCTGCTTCCAACCCGGAGGTCTTCTGCCTGATCAGCTCGGCAATCTCCTCGTTACTCTTCTTTTTATCTTCTTTGGTTACCACATAAATAGTCGCTTTATTGGTGCTGTCGGAACCGCCCATGGACATAGCAGAGGAACTGGACATGGCACCTACATTCTGCACATCATCGATGGTCATAATGGCTTCCACTACCTTGTCAGAGATCTCCCCTGTCTCCACAAGGGTTGCATCATCGGGCAGCTGCACATTGACGGTCAGCTGGGTAGAATCCATATCCGACATAAACGCAGTACCGTTGGAAATAGCCAATACACCGCTCAAAACAAGTAAGACAACCGCTACAATCAACACCAGGGGCTTCATTTTCAGGGAAAACTTCAGCACCTTGTCATAAACCTTTACCAGGCCTCCAAACAGCTTACCTTCCTTCTGTTCACCGGACTTTGCCAGAATCTTGGAAGACATGGCAGGAACCACGGTCATGGCAATCAGCAGGCTGGCCATCAGGGAAAATCCAATAGTCAGACCCATATCCACAAACAGCTGCCTGGTGATTCCTTCGGTAAACACGATAGGCAGGAATACGCATACAGTAGTCAGGGTAGAAGCGGTAATCGCACCTGCCACTTCCTTCGCACCCTCCATGGCTGCTTCCTTCACGCTGTATCCGAGTCCTCTCAGACGATAGATATTCTCGATGACAACGATAGAGTTATCCACCAGCATACCGATACCCAGTGCCAGACCGGAGAGAGAAATAATATTCAGGGTGACACCGCTGAAATACATACATACCACTGCAGTCACCAGACTGATCGGCACAGACACCGCTACTACCAGAGTAGGCCTCAGGTCCTTCAGGAACAGAATCAGAATCAGCACTGCCAGACCAAAGCCCCAAATAATGCTGCTGAAAATAGAATCCTTTACCAGGTCAATATAGATACCCTGATCCATCAGCGTAACAAGGTTCAGTCCATCATACTGCTCCATCAGCTTCTCATATTTATCAGCCAGTTTATCAGACACCTCACCTGTCGAATATCCTGTCTGTTTCTGCAGAATCAGCATTACGCCGGCACTTCCGTTTACATTGGCATAGATGTCGGCGGAGTTGTCTGTATAGAAGACATCTGCCACATCCTCCAGGGTAATGACGGGAACTCCTTCCATATGCAGGTTCAACAGAGGCAGTTCCTTCATCTCATCCACGGTAGAGGGCTTATCCCCCAGACGCACCAGATAATCCACACCCTCCTCTGTCACATAGCCTGCCGGCATGGAGAAGTTCTGTGCGGTGAGCAGTCCTTTCACGGTATCTACCGTGAGAACCCCGGACATGTCTGCCTGGGCGTGAGCTTCTGCCTTTGCCTCAGCAATCTGTTTCTCGCCTTCCTCCAGCTGCGCAAGATTCTCCTGCAGCTGTTGTTCTGTTGCTTCCAGCTGTTTCAGGCTTGCCTGCAGCTGCGCATATTGAGGCATTCCGGCGGTCATCTTGCTCAGATTATCCTCAAGCTGCTTCTTATTCTCAGCAAGCTCTGCCAGTCCGCTTTCCAGCTCTTTTTTCCCATCAAGAATGGGCTGTTCCGCTTCCTTAAAGCCTTCATCGATAAGCGCATAGATCTTTGCATTAATCTCCTCGATCTTTTCCCGGCGGATAATGACATTGACGCTCTCCTCCAGCAGACCAGCGGCACTGACACTTGCTACGCCTTCAATACTCTCCAGTTCAGGCATAATGGTATCTTCCGTAAATTCACTGATCTGCGCATTATCCATTCCCTCTCTGCCCACTGCCGTGATCATGATGGGCATCATATCCGGATTCAGCTTCATGATAATGGGATTTCCCACGGAATCATCCCAAAAAGACTTAATCTGATCCAGATTCTCCCGAATCTCCAGAGATACCGCATTCATATCCGCTGTCTGGGAGAATTCCAGCACAACCATGGAATAATTCTCGTTGGAAACCGACATAATGTTCTCAATGTTGCTGACAGTAGCCATAGCCGATTCCACCGGCTGCGTTACCACTGTCTCCACAGTCTCCGGGCTGGCGCCGGGATATGTAGTCATAACAATTACATAGGGCAGATTGATGTTGGGCAGCAAATCAGCCGTCATCCTGGTGAAGGATACCACGCCGAGAATGATGGCAAGTACTACGCCAACCAATACTGTATAGGGTTTTTTGACACTGAACTTTGATATCATTTTTTCTCCTTTTCCTTGCCGTCCGACCAGTCAGTCGGTTTTTATCTTCGTTGATTATATGATGCAGATTTCATTGCGTCAATAAAAAAAGAGACTCTAATTTATTAAAAAAAATTAAAGTCTCTTCTTTATCTTGGATTTTAATCGCTGCAGGGCATTATCTGTGGCCTTTTCATCCCTGCCGAGAACCTTCGCGATCTCCGTGTATGTCATCCCGGTAAGATACAGATCCAGTACCTGACGTTCAAAATCACTGAGTTCTTCCTCAATTGTTCTTTCAAGGTCGGCAACCCGCTCCTTGTCCAAAAACAATTCCTCCGGGCTCTGCTCCGTTCTGTCTGTCAACAGCTCACTGAGCAGCAGGTTCTCTCTCCCATCATCATTGTTGGTGTTGCTGCTGTCCAGCGAAACATAGGTATTGAGGGGGCGGTGCTTCTGACGCTTGGAAGCCTGCACCGCCGTATACATCTGTCTGCTGATACACAACTCCGCAAAGGTGTAAAAGCTTGCATCCCGTCCGGCATCAAAATCTCTCACTGCTTTAAACAGTCCGATCATCCCCTCCTGGATCAGATCCTCGTTATCTGCGCCAAGGATGAACATGGACTTTGCCTTGCTTCGCACCAGATTCTTATATTTTTCACAGATATAGTCCATAATGGACTCTTCTCCCCGACGAAGTCTGTCAATCAGCTCTCCGTCGGAGCAGTGTCTGTAATCCGCATATTTTTCCGCCATACCTGATTTTCCTGTCTCCTACATGCATTAAATACACAATCACTGTCATATCCATCGATGTACAAGTACTATTTGCACAGATGCAGATAGATACTCCGAATCCGCAATGACTACTGCAGACGCTGGCGCACGATTTCATAGGACAGTACCCCTGCTGCCACGGAGGCATTGAGGGAATCAATGTCCCCCTTCATGGGAATGGAGGCAATCATATCGCATTTTTCCTTTACCAGTCTGCCTACACCTTCCCCTTCGTTTCCGATGACCAGACCGATAGGTCCCTTCAGATCCAGGTCGTACATCCTGGTGCCCCCCATGTCTGCGCACACAAACCACAAGCCTTCCTTCTTCAGGTCCTCAATGGTTTTCGCCAGATTGGTCACCTTGGCAACGGGAGTATAATTCAACGCCCCTGCGGAAGTTCTCGCCACAGTGGCTGTCAATCCCACCGCACGGTTCTTGGGAATAATGACACCATGGGCTCCCGCCAGATTTGCGGTACGGATGATTGCTCCCAGATTGTGAGGGTCTTCAATATTGTCCAGCAAAATAAGAAAAGGCGGCTCTCCCTTCTCCTTTGCTGCCTTTAAGATGTCATCCACCTCTGCATACTCATAGGCAGCTGCCATAGCAATGACGCCCTGATGCTTACCCGTTTCTGACAACTGGTCCAGCCGCTCCTTGGCAACGAACTTTATCAGCGTATCATGCTTCTTTGCCTCACGTTTGATTGTCATAATCGGACCATCCTGGCAGCCGTCCAGCACATACAGCTTATCTATGGTCTTGCCGGAGCGAAATGCCTCAATCACCGCATTACGCCCCTCTATGGTAAACTCCTGATATCCCATTCTCTGTTCCTTCCTTTCAGATTTGCATGCCTGCCGCTTCGATACCGGTGCGAATCAGTTCCAGCATCCGCTCTGTCTCGCCCTTGAGATACAGGTATCCCATCACGGCCTCAAAGCCGGTGGCTTTTCTGTAATCCGCGGGAGTCGCATTCTTCGCCATGGTATGGGGCTTGGAATTCTTTCCCCGGCGATAGACAGTCTGTTCCTCCTCCGTCAGCTTGTCCTGCAAGGCCTCAATCATTTTCGCCTGAGCTCCGGCATTGACATACTTTACGGTAATGTGGTGCAGATCACCGTTGGGTCTGTTGGCACGCTCCACCACCACCGTACGAATCACCAGGTCATAAATCGCGTCTCCGATGTAGGCAAGGGTCAGGGGTGAATAAGTGCGGATGTCTTGCTCCTTACCGGGGAAAAAGAATCTGATTCTATCCAATAAATTATTTATGCCTTCTTCCATTTTACCCCTTCTCTTGTATCCTCAAGAATAATCCCCTTCTCCAGAAGCTCTGCGCGGATGGCATCTGCCTTTGCAAAATCCTTTTCTTTCTTGGCAGCCTTTCTCTCCTCAATCTTTGCGAGCACGTAGGCTTCCAGCTCTGTATCAACATCGTTATCCTCTGTCTTTTCTTCCCTGACAACAGTCAGATCCAGAGACAGCACCTCGTCAAAGCTTGCCGCCAACGCATATTTGGTGGCATCGGAAATCTCTGCTTTCAACATATCATAGAGTACCGTGATGGCCATGGAAGAGTTGAAATCATCGCAAAGAGCGGCTTCAAACTTCTCCCTGTATGCCTGAAATTCTGCCTGATTCACCTCACCGTCCTTCTTCAGCCCGGTGATTTTCTTGACCAGCTTGTCATAAGCCGCACTCATATTGTCCAGAACCTCGTAAGAGAACTCCAGCGGCTTGCGATAATGGGACTGGAGACAGAAAAGCCTGTAAACCAGGGGATTATAACCCTTGGACTCCAACAGGGATACGGTCAGGAAATCTCCCTTGGATTTACTCATTTTCCCGGATTTATCATTCAGATGATGCACATGGAACCAATAATTACACCACTTGTGTCCAAGATATGACTCACTCTGTGCAACCTCGTTGGTATGATGAGGGAAAATGTTGTCCACGCCACCGCAGTGGATGTCCATGTATTCTCCCAGATGCTTCATACTGATGCAGGAGCACTCAATGTGCCAGCCAGGGTAGCCGACGCCCCAGGGGCTATCCCACTTCAGCTCCTGGTCGTCAAATTTGGACTTGGTAAACCAGAGTACGAAATCGCTCTTATTTCTTTTGTTATCGTCCTCCTCCACATCATCCCTGACGCCCACCAGGAGTTCCTTCTCGCTCTGGTTGGAAAATACATAATATTCCTTCAGCTTTGAGGTATCAAAGTAAATATTTCCGCCCGCTTCATAGGCAAAGTCCTTCTCCAGCAGCACCTCAATCATATGGATAAATTCAGGAATACAGTTGGTTGCAGGCTCAACCACATCCGGTCTCTTGATATTTAATTTCCTGCAATCATCGAAAAAGGCGTCGGTATAAAACTTCGCTATCTCCATGACGGTCTTATGCTCTCTCTTTGCCCCCTTGAGCATCTTGTCCTCACCGGTATCCGCATCGCTGGACAAATGACCCACGTCGGTAATATTCATGACACGCTTCACATCATAGCCGATATACCGCAGTGTTTTTTCCAGCAGATCCTCCATGATATAGCTTCTCAGATTGCCGATATGGGCAAAATGATATACTGTGGGTCCGCAGGTATACATGGCTACCTTTCCGTCCTCGTTTGGTACGAACTGCTCTACCTTTTTGGTCAGCGTATTGTAAAAATGCAGCTTGTTTTCCATTTCTTTTCCTCCGTTTCTGCTTCTTTCTGTGTCTCACCCGAATCCCGGTGCTTACTCATCTGTTTGTATCGGCTTATTGTTTTCGCAGTGCCCGCAGCTCCTCTTCCATTGCCAGCAGCCTGTTGGTCAGTTCTGAATTAGCCCTCTGCAGGTTGGCAATATCCTCCCTCACGGGATCCGGTAAATCTGTCTGATTCATGGTTTCCTGGGGCAGAGCCGTATTGCCCCGCTTCACCACACGTCCCGGCACACCCACCACCGTAGAATTGGGAGGTACTTCACTCAAGACCACACTGCCTGCGCCTATTTTGGAATTATCCCCGATGGTAAAGGAGCCGAGTACCTTCGCTCCGGCACTGATCATTACATTATTGCCGATGGTAGGATGACGCTTTCCGTGTTCCTTGCCGGTTCCTCCCAGAGTCACCCCCTGGTACAGAGTAACATTGTCCCCGATAATCGTAGTCTCACCGATGATAACGCCATTCCCGTGGTCGATGAACAAACCCTTTCCAATGGTTGCACCGGGGTGAATCTCTATGCCGGTCTTTCTCACTGCCCTCTGGGATATCCATCTGGCCCAGAAAAAGTGACCGCTCTTATATAGCTTGTGTGCCAGCCTGTAATGCAGCATCACCTTAAAGCTGGGATACAGGAACACCTCCATGGAGGAATGTATGGCCGGGTCACGCTCCCGGATGATTTTGATTTCTTCTTTGATATTCTTAACGAAGCCCATGATAACACTCTTTCTTTAACGACTTCTGCATTTGTTTCGTGTACGCTCGGGTGAAACCAAATGCCGGCTTCGCCGTCGCTTGGTTTCCTTGGCACAAATCACTCACAAATGCCTTCTGCTTCGCAGAATCGTCGCTTCGCGACTTCTGCATTTGTTTCGTGTACGCTCGGGTGAAACCAAATGCCGGCTTCGCCGTCGCTTGGTTTCCTTCCTCGCTAACAAAAAATCGCGGAATATTCCTCCATAGAGACGAAATATTCCGCGGTTCCACTCTGTTTAAGGGCTCAAGCCCTTCCCTCAATGCGTTTAACGCACGCCTACGGGTCTGCCTACCTGTCTTTCGACTTTCACCGGACCTGCTCCCGGATGCACTTCCTTTTCCCGTGAATGAAATGCGTTTGCAGCCGATGACGCATTCTCTCTGACATTCCTTAAGGAAAACTACTCTTTCCGTTCTCTGCATTTATCATGATTGCTAATAACAGCATATGCAACTTCTTCTCTTTTGTCAATATCCATTCTCACATCTGACTTCATCCCTACATCTGTCTGCAGTCTCTTCCTATAAACATCTGCTTATACTCTGCTTCTCCTGCAGTTTATCGAATGGCCTCAGCAGACGCATTATCGTTGACAACCGCCACAGCCCTCACAGCCTTCGGACACCTGTCTTGCAGTGAGATCATAGGGACTGGTCAGCAGACATACCGCCTGCGCGGCAATTCCTTCACCGGAACCGGTAAAGCCAAGCCCTTCCTCTGTCGTAGCCTTGACATTGACACAGCTAAGGTCCATCTCCAGAGCTTCTGCAATATTCTTACGCATATCTTCGATGTATGGTCTCATCTTCGGTGCCTGGGCAATGATGGTGGCATCAATATTCTCTACCAGAAAACCCTTTTCCCCAAGTAATTCCCCTACCTTTTTCAAGAGCAATACAGAAGAAATCCCTTTGTACGCCGGATCACTGTCCGGAAAATGTTTTCCGATATCTCCCAATGCTGCCGCACCGAGCATGGCATCCATGATCGCATGTAAAAGCACATCTGCATCGGAATGCCCCAGAAGCCCCTTCTCATAAGGTATTTTTACACCACCGATTATCAGGTCTCTTCCCTCAGTCAGTCTATGCACATCATATCCGGTTCCGACTCTCATATCCTATCTCCCTGTCCGATATTGCGGACTTTAAATCAATCCTGGTTTTCTTTTCTCTTCTTCGGTTTTGCAAAGGCCAGACTGCCATATCTCTTCCTGTCGCTAGACTTTTCCCTGTCCCGATTATTTCTACGGCTTCTGTTGAACTCTTCACTGCGATTACGTTCGCGTCCGGTCTCCTCATTTTTTCCGCGATATTTTCCGCGACTTCTGTCAGACTCCTCACCCCGGCGACGGCCTCTGCCGTCCTCTTCCTCTCTTCCGCGACGGCCTCTTCCATTCTCTTCCTCTCTTCCGCGACGACCTCTTCCGAATGCCTCATCTCTGCCATGACCTCTGCCACGACTTCTTCCGCCTTCTTCCTCTCTGCCTCGTCCTCTTCCGAAGCCTCCGAAACGACGTTCTCTTACTATAGGCTTATCTTCTTCAATCTCCTCGCCCTTATCACCTACCTGAAGCTTCAACATAGTTGCGGCAAGCTCCAGGGCATCGCAGCCTTCCTCTTCCATCTTTTTGGAAAGCAACTTTTTCATCAGTTCAATGTCTTCATGCTCATGCAGTTCCCAGGCCTGGCACAGGTATTTGTGCGCCTTGGACCTCAATACCTTGGAAGCACCGGGCAAAGACTTCTCTTCAATGGTGGTATTACAAAGCTTTTCAATCTGACGGATTCTGTACACTTCTCTTGCGGGTACAAAGGTAAAGGAACGTCCTGTTTTTCCCGCACGTCCTGTTCTTCCGATGCGATGAACGTAATATTCAATGTCCTGGGGCAGGTCATAGTTGATGACTGCAGCTACATTTTCAACATCGATTCCTCTTGCTGCCACATCCGTTGCAATCAGAATATTGGAGCTTCCGTTGCGGAATCGTCTCATTGCCACATCTCTCTGATGCTGGGACATATCTCCGTGAAGTCCCTCTGCTCGGAAGCCAGATTTCTTCAGCATCTCCGCCAGCTCGTCCACCTTCATTTTGGTATTACAGAAAATCAGCGCCAGCGCCGGCTGATAATATTCCAATAATCTGATACAGGCGGCATCCTTATCCTGATTCTTCACACGATAATAGTATTGTGTTACCAGGGGAATGGTCAGTTCCTCCGCTGCCACCTTCACGAATCTGGCGTCTTCCTTCTGGAACCTGTCTGTGATTTCAAGAATGGGCTTGGGCATGGTAGCGGAGAAAAGTGCAGTCTGGTGTTCCCTCTCGATCTGACCCAGAATCAGCTCCATATCCTCCCGAAATCCCATGTTCAGCATCTCATCCGCCTCATCCAGCACTACCATATTGATGTTGTCCAGCTTAATGGTATGACGGCGCATATGATCCATGACACGTCCCGGGGTACCAACAATGATCTGGGTTCCCTTCAGACCCATAATCTGCTTCCCGATTTCCTGACCGCCATATACCGGAAGTACCTTGATCCCATGCATGTACTTTGCAATCTTACGCAGCTCCTCCGCCGCCTGAATCGCCAGTTCTCTGGTAGGACACAGAATAATCGCCTGTAACTTCCTTAATTCCGGATCAACCTTCTGAAGAACGGGAATCCCGAAAGCGGCGGTCTTGCCCGTTCCGGTCTGTGCCTGCCCAATCATATCCTCGCCGTTCAGGAGGCAGGGGATTGCCTGCTCCTGAATCGGTGAGAATTTCTCAAATCCCATCTCCTTAACGGCACGCAGGATTCTCTCATCTATCATGTCCTCTATCATCTTCTCCGTTGTATTCTCAGGAAGCTCCTCTGTTGTGTCCTCATGAGCTTTCTCTGTTGTATCCTTAAACATTTCTTCTGTCATGTCTTCCTTCATCACATCCGCCATGCCTTCCGTCTCACTCTCTATGATATCCCTTGCTTTCAATATTTTATCCACATTAAAATCCTTCAATCATCTATATTTCAATATCTCTATTTACTAAATATCAACATTGAGCGATTCAGTATAGCATAAAAACACTTCAATTACAAGTTTTTCTTACCTACATTCAACTACATTCAAATTCACATTGCTACTTACCATTGAATAATTTTATCCCGAATTGTACCGTCGTATCCACAATAAAGACGGCAGGATACCGTACCGGTACCCTGCCCATAATACATCATCCTGTAAGAGCGCGTTTTCAATCCTGTATACGGAATCAGTCTTCCTCAGTCTCTGACTCCTCATCCTCGATTTCATCCATCAGTTCTTCCAGTTCATCCAGCAGCTCTTCTCTGTTGTCCAAAAACTCTTCTATGCCGTCCAGTTGAGCCTCTATACCGTCCAGCAGACCCTCCGCTGCCTCAATAGGTACATGCTTTCCGGAAATCATATCCCATGCGCAGGAGAGTTGGGCATCCAATGCCAAAAATGCAGAAAAGCCGGAATCCCATTCCTTGGTTTGGTCAAACCCTGCGTCTAAACGGAATTGTTCCTGCTCCCCGATAGGATATCGGTCTCTCAGTTCCCCGTAACGTGTCTGCAAATCGTAACGTCTTTCCGACAGCTCCTCCTGACGATTGTTCAGCTCAGCCTGTCCCTCTTTGCATTCCTCGAACTGTTCGGACAATTCCGCCCATTCATCCGTCTGATTTTTCTGCCGCTCCGCATTTTCCTTGTAAAACTCAGCCATCTGCCGGGTACTCTGTGCTTTTTTCCTGCGAAGTGCTTCAGTGGAATACTTGTCTCCACCGTACATATGAATGGCAGGCCAGCCATCCTCAAATACCAGATTGTGCCTCTGTGGGCGGCTGTCTGCAAATTCGTCCGGCTCATCCTTCCATTCCTGATAGAAGGAAAGCTCCCTGGCAGGCTTTACCGCCATGGGTGCATTACCTGAGACAAAAGAAAACCTGGTATCTACCGACGCCTGAACCGAAGCCGGTGTTCTGAAAGGGATGGAATACAATTCCCAGCCCTGCCTGTGCAGAAGCGGCTTAATGTAATTGCGGTTCAACTTATAGGTATAACAGTCTGCCGAATTGCCGAAGAATGTAATCTGCAATTGGCAGATCTCACTGTTCTTGTCATTCTCGCCGCCGTTCAACCAGAACACAAAACAATTCTCTGAATCCGGAAGAAGGGGCAGGGCTCCCGATGTCACCCTGACATAAGCTTCATTCCAGCCCCCAAGCATCAGACTTTCCACCAGACTGCCGTCGAAGTCATTGATAAAGCTGCGGTCCGCGCTGACCTGTCTGTTGGGATTCTGCTGGAAATAACCAAATCCGTTGCCGTTTTGATACTGTGTGTCAAACTGTGTCTGTTCCAAAGACCATTCCCGTGGATTGAAATATATGTAATTCATTTGTTTTACCTCCGATTGAATTAACGTATCATCGGACGGTTCCGTTTTCCCGGACAAACGAATGGTACAGTCGTCCACGAAAAGCGCCCGTCCATTCTTGACCAGCCCCTTAGCCCGTTTCGGGTAAGTGGTGCCTACATATGTTCCATTTTCATCTGTTACCGTTACGTTTTTTGTCATGGGTGTCTCCCCCTCTTACAGAAGTACGCAGTATGCCGTCTTTTTGTTATGGGTGCCATCCCCGATACCGCATAGCGGTCCCTATTCCAAACATGGAATCTCAGACCCGATATACCAAAATCTTCCAATCACATCGGCATTTCAATATATCATCTTACTAATAGCATATTGAACACAGCAATGTCAATGGTTTTTCTCATTACCGTAATCCTTCCCTTCCTCCCTGTTTGAGCTTTCTTCCGGTCCATAGTTATCCAACCACCAGGTCCACACACCGACAGCCAGTGCAGCCACACATAACACTCCGACAAAAATATCCTGACCCATACAATCCTCCATTCCAAAGCAAACACAAATAAGCCCACGTTTTCCCGGGCATGTTAAATAGGGATTTTATGAGATTCGTTTTTTTCCGTCAGAATTGTGAATGTAATTAGTGATAAGTTCCTGCTGGTTCTCAGAAAGGGACTGTATCTCCTCAAAAACCGAACAAAAGCTGTCCTCCTCCGGGCATACGGTGTTCTGAGACAGAAAATCCGGTCTTTTTCCGGTGTCCCTACGCAGAAGTGACAAACGAAATGTAATCTGTTCCCGGCTCCTGTCTCCACGGGAACTCAACATTCCCGCAGTACATACATGTGTATCGGCAAAACCGGAAGCTACTGACGCGATACAGGAACTGTCCATGTCGCCGACAGCATACGAAAAGGCGGAATGTACCTTGAAAGTATCAAGGTACATTCCCAAAACGAACAGAAACAATATGATAAAGACACTGATTTGTTTATTTCTCTTATTGCCCATACTGTTCACTCCCGTTTTCTATTTTACCATAAAATATCTTATCCGGACTCCTCTTTTCATTTCTATTTTTTTGCAAAAATCTCCAATTTCGCTATCAAATCCTCCAGAATATACCTGGAATCCACGTCCCTGTATACTCTGATAAGCGGTCTGCCTTCGCCGCCTTCTTTTGATGAGGTATCCTCCATAACCACCGGTGCCGGAACGTAGGAAAAGTGTCCGCATCCGGGATTGATTGCAACAGCGATAGCCGGAGAATCCCCAAGAGACCAACTCTCACCCTGTGTCCAGGAAGCCTGCTCGGACATATTGTAATTTACCATGTTTTCAAAGAGATGTCTGCCGATCTCACCACAGGGTGCGATTCGTCTCTCAATCTCCGCCAGTCCAATGGTAATCGTTGTGTATACATAGGAAGGAATCAGCCAGATGTCCGCACCGCCAGACAGTACAAGGTTTGCCGCCTCAATGTCATTTCCGGAATTAAACTCCCTAAACGGTGCCTCTCCATAGTGTACTCCATGGGTACCTATCCAGACAATGGTCATACGATTCTTAATCTCAGGCTTTACCAGTAGTGCCTTTGCAACATTGGTGATTGCCCCCTGGCAGAGGACAAACAAAGGCTTGTCAGAATCTGCCATCGCTTCCTCAATAATAAAACGGACTCCCTCCGATACTTGTTCATCCTCACTTAATCTTCCTGCCTGCCCCATATACAACGGCGTGTCCATTTTCATAAGTGAAACAATGGTTTCCATCTCTTTGTAGCTTGCCTCTACTGAGCCCGGACAGGCAAAGTGCTCTGCCACGATTCCCCTCACGATCAGCTTCGGACTGAGTAATCCCTGAACTATGGCAAAGGGATCATCTGCCTCACAGGCCGCATCCGTATCAATGATTACTCTGATTTTCTTACTCTCCACAACATCAAATCCTAAACGCATATGCTATCCTCCCCAAAGCTGTAATCATATAAAAACAATATCATCCGGCCGCTCTTTTGACAAGCAGCTTTTCACGACATGAGCTGCTATGAGATAATTGTTCTTGTTGCCATTGCTGAAACCCAAGAATATATGCGTAAAGTTGAACTAAAATTTGCTGAAATCAATCGTCTGCAAGAAGCTATTGACAATTGTTCTGACAAAGAAGAAAGACAGATTCTTCTCAACAGACTTTATGCTCTTCTTGATTCTAAGATCGGAAGAGCGTCGTGTAGGGAAAGAGTGTCATTCGCTGGGTAGAGGGGG